>CAVFTG010000121.1:502-5646 GCA_963625415.1 Barnesiella intestinihominis | reverse complement strand
GTGAGGATCTGCCGCTGGTTCCTGAAAAATATCGTCTGAGCCAGATATGCGTCTATCCGGACAGAGAGGCCGCCGCGCTTGCCGTCAAGGAGAAACTGCTCGCCCTGAGGGAGCGTATCATGAACGGCGAGAAATTCTCCACGCTCGCCCGCATCTATTCCCAGGACCCGGGCAGCGCAAGACGTGGCGGAGAACTCGGAATGGCTTCAAAGTCAATCTTCTGGCCTGCGTTCTCAGATGCGGCGATGTCGCTCAAGCCGGGGATGGTCTCCCAGATTGTCGAGACTCCCGACGGATTCCATCTGATTGAGGTTCTCGAGAAGAAAGGCGACCAGTTCAACGCAAGGCACATCCTTCTCAAGCCGGAATACACCATCGAAGACCAGGAAAAGGCGTTCAGGACGCTCGACAGCCTCAAGACCGAAATCCAGAGCGGCAACGTCAGCTTCGACATGGCGGCCAGATTCTGGTCGCAGGACGCGGCGACGAGGACGAACGGCGGTCAGATGTCCGACCCGAACACGGGGTCTTCCTATTTCGAGAAAGATCAGCTGAAGCCGGCGGACTACAATGCGATAAAGGATCTCTCCGAAGGCGAAATCTCGGATCCGGTCGAATCTCTTGACAACGAGGCCCGCGGACAGGTGGTCTATAAGATAATCAGGGTGGACAAGATAATCCCGTCCCATCCGGCTTCTTTCAGCGAAGACTACAGCATGATGCTCTCGGCGGCGAAGAACAAGCTTTCAATGGAGGCGATAGAGAAATTCCTCGAAGAGAAGATTTCCACGACATACATCACGATTGACCCTCTTTTCGCGGACTGTGAATTCAATCACCCCGGGCTTTCCGAAAAGATCCGGTATCCGGAAACTTCCGGCGGGAGCGGTAATGAATGACCCGGCGGAGAAAATCGGCCGGATGAAAATTGACAGGTTTCAGAACAGCTTTCCGAAATGCCTTCGTTGAGAAAAATCCACTCTGACATGCGCTTGTCCCTGCGCGTCATCGCGGCGTCTGCCGTCCTGACGTGCTTTCTTCCGTTCCATGCCGCCGCGCAGACGCAGGAGGACAGCGACAGTCTCGTGGTGCTCATAAGCTCCAAGTCGGCGCAGGTTGTGGATGTCGAGGGCGAAGCGTACAGAAAAGTCATCGGACCGGCGAGATTTTTCCACAACAACACCTACCTTCTCTGCGACACGGCTTTCTGGAACGTGGATGCACGGTACATCGACGCCATCGGGAATGTCAGCATCCTTCAGGAGGAGACGGTTCTGACGGGGGACAGGCTGACCTATCTCATAGACGAGAATCTCGCCCAGTTCAGAGGCTCTCTGGTGCAGCTTACCGACAAGGACAACAACACTCTGAGGACCAGAGACCTGGACTATAACACCAAGGACAGTGTCGCCCTTTTCATGAACGGCGGGGCGATGCGCGACAAGGACGGTCAGATTATCGAGAGCCGGGACGGAAGTTACGACTCCAAAAGGAAACTCTTCACTTTCCGCAACGACGTGAACATGTTTTCGGACACCGTCTTTGTAAAGACCAGCGAGCTTGACTATGATTCCGAGACGGCGTTCGCCACTTTCGGGGCGGCGACGGATCTGTGGAACAAGGAAAATATGCTTTCGTCCGATCAGGGCTGGTATGACAGGGGCAGGGAGATATTCCTCTTCAACCGCAATGTCCATCTGATGAGCGAAAATGAGGAGGCATGGTGCGATTCGGTCTATTATTACCGTGCTCTGAACGACGTGACCATGCTCGGAAATGTCCAGATCATCGACACGACGAGGAACATTTCGGCGGTGGCCGGTGTCGCGGAGTACAGGGACAGCCTTTCGCGCATAAGCATGAGACGCGACCCGGCAATCATCGCCAAGACCAAGGATGACAAGGGACAGGCCGACACGGTCTATGTCGCCGCCGATTTCATAGATTACTACACCCTGATGCGGTTCCAGCTTTCTCCGCAGCTGACAGGGCAGTCGGAGGAGCGGCTTAAGAATCTTGACGCCGATGCCGTCGGAACGTTCCGGAGGAAGGCTGCCGAAGAGGCCGCGAAGGCTGCCGAACAGGCGGCCATGGAAAATGACGCGAACTATGCGGCGAAGAAGGCCGCCGAGGAAATCCGGGCGAAGCGCAACGCGAAACAGGCCGCGCCGGAGAAGCCTGCGGCGCCTGCCGAAGCTCCGGCTCAATCATCAGTTGAAGCTCCGACGCCGCCATTGTCCCGTGACTCCGTTGAAACTCCGTCGCCCGCACTGCCGGCGGAGACTCCTGCCCGGATGACGCCTTCCGCTGAAATCGGGGGGCCGTCCGTCCCGCCGCTTCATGCAAAGACCGATTCTCTTGCGCTTGGGACGGATTCCCTGTCATTGAAAACGGATTCTCCGGTGCTGAAGGGCGATTCCCTGTCTTTGAAAACGGATTCTCCGGCACTGAAGGGCGATTCCCTGTCTTTGAAGACCGATTCTCCGGAGACCGTGGATGATTCATTGACGGTGAAACGGGATTCTCTCGCGGTCGGAACGGATTCCCTTGCGGTGAAACAGGACTCGACGAAAGTCGGTTTCATGACGGCGCTGAAGAATGTCCGGCTTTTCCGCAAGGATGCGCAGATAGTCTGCGACTCGCTGCTCTACAGCGACCTTGACTCGCTTGCGCGGCTCTATGTCGATCCGATAGTCTGGCAGGAGACCGTCCGGCAGTATGCCGCCGACAGCATCTATGTGCTCATCCGCAAAGGCTCCATGGACAGGGCGAGCCTCATGTCCAATGCTTTCATAACCATAGAGGAGGACACCCTCCATTACGACCAGGTCAAGTCGGCCGAGATGATGGCTTTCTTTGAAAACGGGGGAGGTCTGAGACGTTTCGACGCGCTCGGCGGGGCGCAGGCGCTGTTCTTCATCAAGGAGAACGACGCCCTCGCCACGGTGAACAAGACGGACTCCAAGATGCTCTCCGCCTCATTCAGCGACGGCTCCATCCAGAGAATCCACTACTACGAGACGGCGAAGAGCGACGCTTATCCGATCGTCCAGCTTGACGAAGACGAACGCCTGCTCAAAGGCTTCAACTGGAAGCCGCAGCGGCGGCCGGCCGACCGTCATGCCGTGACGGAGGCAGAGTACCGTTCTCCTGAACGTGCGGCCTACCTTGCGCATCCGAAGGCAAGTTTCGTCAATACGGACAGATATTTCCCCGGTTACATGAAGGGGATTTACCGCGAAATTCAGGTGCGCGACTCCCTCCGTGAGGTCCGCGAGGTCGAGGAGGCGCTTTTGCGCGAGCGTCAGAAAGCGGAGAAGGCTCTTGCCGACTCCCTTGCGCTCCGCGACAGCATCGCCATTGCCGATTCTCTCGCTGTTCTTGACTCCCTTGCAATCCGTGATTCTCTTGCAATCCGTGACTCGCTTGCGCAGAAGGACTCTCTTGCGCACGGGCGACCGGACTCTCTCGGAGTAGCCGTGGCGGACTCCGTCGCAGTGAAAAACGCCGCGGACAGTTCAGCCGTGGACTCCAAGGCTCTGAAAGCCGAGCGGAAGAAAGCCATGAAGGAAGCCCGCCGCAAGGCGCGTGCGGAAAAGAAGGCGAAGAAGGCGGCCGAAAGGGAGGCCAGATTCCGGGAAAACGAGCGTCTGAAGAAAGAAAAGGAAGCGGAGAAAGAGAAAAAGAAGCTTGAAAAGCTGCGCGCGAAAAAGCGCCGTGCCCTTGAAGAGGAAATCAGGGAAATAAGGCGCGAGGCGGAGATATTTGATGAATACCGCCGGAAATATGAGAAGAAGAAATGAAAAAGTCACATCTCAGCAACAGGACGTTCATACTCGTGTTCATGCTCGGGCTGCTGATTGCTGTCGGTCTTTTTCTTGCCGTGGAGCTGATTCCCTACAGCAATGACACGGCGGCCCTGCGTGTGGCGAGGAATGTGGAGCGGCGGGTGCGGCTCATGGACAGATACGTCTCGGAAGCCGAAAAGGTTCCTGACGGCGAGTTCCTGCATCTTGAAGGGCTTCCTCCGGACATAGTGATTTACCGCTATGTCAACGACACTCTCCAGTCGTGGTGCAACCAGTTCACGGAAATCAACGATGACATATCCTCGAAACTGATATTCTCCAGGGTGACGGACACTCCGAGCCGTCTGTTCTCTCCGCTTGCCAGGGCGGGTAAGGATCTGAGCTACATGAGCATGGGGCCGAAATGGTACCTCGTCAAGACCGTCTCCCCGGATGAGGGCACCAGGATAATCGCCGGTCTGGAGATAAAGAATACGCTGGTGGAGAAGCAGTTGCGCGGACGGAACGGGCTGAATCCGAAACTGCACCTCCATGCGGGGAACTTCAACATAGTGCCGCTTTCCGAAGACAGCGGGTCTCCGGTCATCATCGGCGGCCGGCCGGTTTTCAAGGTCACGAGAGATATCGCCGCGCTGCACGGCGAGGCCATAGACTATTCTCTCTTTTCCCCCATGGTCTATGCCGACGGACAGCTGTTCTCCTCTCTGGGCGCGCTGCTGTGCATCAACACTCTGATTTTCGCCCTGCTGCTGACAGTCTTCCTGCTTCGCAAAAAGGCTTTCAGGAGGATTTCCGCAAGCGCCCGTCCCAAGCGGAACATGATTCTCTACGGGATTGCGCTGCTTGTTCTCATGGCGCTTTCGCTTGCCTATGTCCATGTGGCGAACAAGAGCGTCATCTTCAATTCGAGCCTGTCGATGGATTTCTTCCGGTGGCACAACAATTTTCTGTTCTCCTCACTGGTTTTCTTCTCGTTCATAATGCTCATGGTGATGGCGCTGTTTCAGATTTTCTGCCTGAAAAGCGTCATATTCTTCCTTACCGGGAAGAATTTCAACAGCCGTTCGCCTCTGTGGCCTCTCGCGTTCGCGCTCATCTGCGCCCTTTATTTCACGACGACGTCGGCGGTCTATGGATTCATGAAGGAGGAGAGAAAAATATGGACATGGTCCGACCGGCTTGCGATAGACAGGGATCTGGGGCTTGAAATCCAGATGCTCAGCGTCGAGGACGCGATTGACGGAGACCCTGTGATTGCGGCTCTTCTCCCGATGCAGGACTGCGAGCGCCCGATAAAGAACAGGATTACGGAAACCTTTCTGGGCAGGGTCGCGC
>CAVFTG010000121.1:0-492 GCA_963625415.1 Barnesiella intestinihominis | reverse complement strand
GTCGGGGACGGCGACAGGGACGGGAGGAAAGAATTCGACGATGTCCTGTCGTTCGGGATTCCGATTCACGCGGACTCGCATTTCTTCTATTGCGAGAACATGGACGGAAGGGACGGATATGCCGGAATATTCATATATCCCCTGAAGGACAAGGGGGTTTACAGGCTCATGCTGCGGGTGTCGAACAACCGTGAGACCGACATGTACGGCTACAGAAGCCTTTTCCCGAGAACGACGATGCTGTCGGAGACCGGAATACCTTCCTACTACTCCTATGCGAAATACCACGACGGCCGTCTGCAGTCGTTCCGTGGCGACTACCCGTACCCGACGGTGCTTGAGCATATGGCCCGGATCAATTTCAGCGGCGACGGGCACGAATTCTTCAGGTACAAGGGGTATAATCACTACTGTTCACGCATCGGCGGACACGACCTCACCGTGATTTCTCGGCCGACGCGGAAGATGACTTCATATTTCACGACATTCTCG
>CAVFTG010000120.1:0-5719 GCA_963625415.1 Barnesiella intestinihominis | reverse complement strand
TAGTTCTGCTCGTTGCCGACGACATAAATCAGCTCGTCGAGACTGTATTCCTCGAAACGCCGCTCGGCCGTGCCGAGATCCTGTGTCATATAGACGGATGTCCCGTCGCTCCTCAGCAGCAGTTTCTTGTCGAGTCCGTCAGAGGTGAGGTCGCACCACACGGAACCGTCATCGTGGCGTTCGAATATCCCCATGTCCAGCCCTTTCTGCACCAGAGCCTTTCCGAGCAGATAGGTCTGTGATTCATAATATATCCTGTCAAAGGATATTCCAAGATCAGCATAAGTCTTGTCGAAGCCCTGATAGACCCATGAGTTCATCTTCTCCCACAGGGCGCGCACCTCCGGATCCCCCTGCTCCCACTTGAGCAGCATCTCCTGCGCCTCCTTCAGGCTCGGAGCGTTCTTCTCGGCCTCCTCCTTCGGCATTCCGCCGGCCACCAGCTCCTCGACCTCCTTCTTGTAGATGTCATTGAACGCGACATAGCAGTCGCCCACAAGGTGGTCGCCCTTCTTTCCGGAAGTCTCCGGAGTAGCCCCCTCCGCTGTCTTGAGCCATGCGAGCATGGACTTGCAGATGTGGATTCCACGGTCGTTCACCAGATTCACTTTCAGCACTTTGTGGCCGTTGGCCTCAAGAAGGCGGGAAACCGACCATCCGAGGAGGTTGTTGCGGACATGCCCCAAGTGCAGCGGCTTGTTGGTGTTCGGGGAGGAGAACTCGACCATGATGGTCTTGCCCGTCGGGGGAAGCTGGCCGAAATCAGCCTGCGAGAAAGCCTCCGCAAAAACTTCGTTCCAGTAGACGTTTGAAAGCGAGAGGTTCAGAAAGCCCTTGACGGTGTTGTAGCCGCCGACTTCGGGGACATTTTCCGTCATCCACTTCCCTATCGCGCCTCCTGTGGCCTCTGGAGCGAGGTGAGACATCTTCAAGAGAGGGAAAACCACCAGCGTGTAGTCCCCCTCGAATTCTTTTCTTGTAATCTGCACCTGAAGGAGAGAAGGTTCCACTTCCGCACCCCACAACTGCCTGACCGCCTCAGCCGCGCTGCCGGCGATAAGTTTTTCCGGTGTCAAAATCATTCGTGCCTGTCGTTTAATTCACGTACCCTATCCCAGATAGCCTTTCAGAAGCTTGCTCCGGGAGTTGTTCTTCAGCTTGCGTATCGCTTTCTCCTTAATCTGGCGCACGCGTTCGCGAGTAAGTCCGAACCTCTCGCCGATTTCCTCAAGGGTCATCTCCTGACAGCCTATGCCGAAGAATGACTTGATGATTTCACGCTCGCGGGGGGCAAGCGTCGAAAGTGCGCGTTCAATCTCCCTGTTGAGCGATTCATTGACAAGACCCTTGTCCGCGTTCGGTGAATCCGGATTTATGAGCACGTCAAGAAGACTGTTGTCCTCGCCCTCGACGAACGGAGCGTCCACGGAGACATGACGGCCGGACACGCGCATCGTGTCGGCAATCTTGTCCTTCGGGACATCTATCATCTCCGCAAGCTCCTCGTTGGACGGCTGGCGTTCGTTCTCCTGCTCAAACTTCTGAAGAGCCTTGTTGATCTTGTTCAGCGAACCCACCTGATTGAGCGGAAGCCGCACGATTCTCGACTGCTCGGCGAGAGCCTGGAGAATCGACTGGCGGATCCACCACACGGCGTATGAAATGAACTTGAAGCCCCTCGTCTCGTCGAACTTCTCGGCAGCCTTGATGAGTCCGAGATTGCCCTCGTTGATGAGGTCCGGGAGACTGAGTCCCTGATTCTGATACTGTTTCGCAACGGAGACCACGAATCTCAGATTTGCACGGGTAAGTTTTTCAAGGGCGGCCTGATCTCCTTTGCGGATGCGCTGGGCAAGTTCCACCTCCTCCTCCACCGTAATCAAATCTTCCTTCCCTATCTCCTGGAGATACTTGTCAAGCGAGGCCGACTCACGGTTAGTTATCGACTTTGTAATCTTCAGCTGTCTCATCTATAACACGATTATTTAAACTCCACTTCAAACGTCAGCTCCGCGCCGTCACGGATGACCTTGACAGCCGTCTTCTCGCCCGGATGGAAACTGTTGACCGCTTCCTGAACCGATGCCGAGCCCGAAATCTTCACATTTCCTATTTCCACGAGGACATCGCCGGCTTTGAGACCCGCGACATCGGCCGCGCTGTCTTTCACTACATCCGCTATATATACGCCATTCACGGATGAAAGTTTCAGATTTCTCGCGATTTCTTCATTCACCGGAGCCATCGAGATTCCGAGCATGGCGCGGTGAACCGTGCCGTAGTTCAGAAGATCGTCCGTTATGCGCTTCACGATATTGGACGGCACCGCGAAAGAATAACCGGCATAAGATCCTGTCTGAGAAATGATTGCCGTGTTGACTCCGACGAGCTGTCCCTCCTTGTTCACAAGCGCTCCACCACTGTTGCCCGGATTCACCGCCGCGTCCGTCTGGATGAATGACTCAATCTTGAACTCGCCCGAGTAGTTCGGCATCGTGCGTCCCTTCGCGCTGACGATTCCGGCGGTGATGGTCGAACGTAGGTCATACGGGCTTCCGATTGCAATCACCCATTCTCCGAGGCGGAGCTTGTCCGAGTCCGCAAGCGGCACGACAGGAAGACCGTGCTCCTCAATCTTGATGAGGGCGACATCTGTCGCAGGGTCAGTGCCTACGAGTGTCGCCGGATAAGTGTGGTTATTGTTCAGAGTGACCTCTATGGACTTCGCGCCCGCAATCACATGGTTGTTCGTCACGATGTATCCGTCCTCGCGGATGATGACTCCGGAGCCGCTGCCCTGGACCTCGCGTGAATGCGGAATGCCCTCATACCCGAAGAAGAAGCGGAAGAGCGGGCCGGCGCTGGTCACGACCTGCTGGGTGGCGGTGACGCGCACATACACTACGGCGTCGACGCAGGTTTCCGCGGCAAAGGTGAAATCCGGCCAGTTGTCGTTTGAAAGGTCGACTGTCCTGAATTCCACTCCGGATTCGTTCACGACCTGCTGCGGCCTGGCCTCAGAAGAATTTCCGCTGCATTTGACGACGACGAAAGCCGCGACGGCCCCGCACAGGGCGGAAATCACGGCATAACATATTCCTTTTTTCATATGACAGATTTTATTTGTTCAACACAATTCATTCAACACAACTCCTCTCCGGACGGAGGACCGGAGAGCGAAACGGACGGCGATCGCTACAATAATCGTACAAAGCAAGGCATATTTCATAGAAAATATTCGATTTTCTTCCTACAGAACTGATTTTATGAAGTTTTTTTGTTACATTTGTGAGTTATATGCGCCGTTGTACGCCATTTCGGGCATAAAGCGGCATATGTTTGAAGATGTGACAATTAAATTTTTACGACATGAATTTCATCATATCAAGCTCTGAACTTCAGAAGGCGGTCATGGCCGTTTCAAAGGCGATTCCGGTAAAATCGGCGCTTCCAATCCTTGAAGATTTCCTTTTTGAACTTGATCAGGATGGTCTGAGAATCACGGCTTCCGATTCCGAACTCACGATGAGGACGGAAATCGAGCCTGAGAGCATCGTTGAGACCGGACGCATGACGGTGCCGGCGAAGCACATCATGGATCTGCTCAGGGAACTTCCCGACCAGCCGCTGACAATCCGGACAGTCAGCGACAGCGCATTCGAATGCAGCTGGACAAGCGGAGCGTCGACACTCCCCTACAGGCCTGCCGACGACTACCCGCAGATCGGAGGCACGGACGAGACTGCGGTGAAGCTCAAATTCCCGGCATCGGCACTCGTGGAAGGCATTACGAGCACGATTTACGCCACGGCTGACGATGAAATCCGTCCGGTGATGAACGGAATTTTCTTCGACATCGACACCGGTTCCACGACACTCGTGGCGTCCGATGCGCACAAACTCATCTGCTACACGGCTTACGGTGTGGAGGCTTCGGAGAAATCCTCGTTCATACTCCACAAGAAACCGGCGGCCATCCTCAAGGGAATCGTCGGGAAAGATGCGGAGGATGTCCAGATTTCGTTCGACGCGAAGAATGCCGAGTTCCGTTTCGGTCAGACTGTCGTCATCTGCCGGCTCATCGTGGGGAAATATCCGAAATACCGCGATGTCATCCCGCAGAACAACTCCAATGTCCTGAAGATTGACAGGGTACAGTTCCTCAACACCGTACGGCGTGTTTCAGTCTGCGCCAACAAGGCGTCGAACCATGTGAAACTGGAGATGTCTGAAGGTGCCGTCGAAGTGTCGGCGCAGGATCTCGGATTTTCGATTGCTGCGCACGAGACAATCTCTTGCAGCTACGACGGGGCTCCGCTCACAATCGGGTTCAAGTCTCCTTTCATGATTGAGATTCTTTCGAATTTCTCCTGCGGAGAGCTTGAGATGAGGTTTTTGGATGAGAAGCGGGCGGCGCTGGTGCAGCCCGGGGAGAATGAGGCTGAGCGGGAGAAGTTGTGTGGAATTATTATGCCTATCATGATTGCCTGATTCCATAAAACGGGAATCTGCCGCGTTGGACTGCGACAAATAAAATCCTCACAACCGTCAGGTTGCTCCGGTTTTATTTTCTTGTCCGCCTTGCATCTCCCCATTTTATGAAATCAGGTGTGACCTACTCCCCATTTTATGAAATCAGGCCTACGGGTGCATGACATGCTTGAAAGGAGTTTGTACTTCTTGGACTGCGACAAATATTGATATGAAATTGAATTTGGAAAAACCGGTGGTTTTCTTTGATATCGAGAGCACCGGATTGAACATACCTTCAGACTCGATAATCGAGCTTTGCTTCGTGAAGGTTTTCCCCGACGGGGAAAGACGGGTCAAGACCTGGCGGGTCTGCCCGTGGGACTATGTGAACAACTGCCAGAGACCTATTGACCCGAGCGCGCAGGCTGTCCACGGCATCACCGGCGACGAGCTGAAAGACGAGCCGAAATTCTGGGAAATCGTGGACGAAGTCGTCGAATGGCTGAAGGATTCGGAACTCGGAGGATACAACTCCCAGAAATTCGACCTGCCCATGCTGGCTGAGGAAATCGAGCGGACGCGGACATTCAGGCACAAGGCGCTCGAGATAGACCTGCACGAGAAAAAGATGATTGACGCGCAGCTGATTTATTTCGCCTACGAGCCGCGCAACCTCAAGGCCGCCCACAAGTTCTACTGCGGCTGCGACTTCGAAAACGCGCATGCCGCCGAGGCTGACGTGCTCGCCACGGTCGAAGTGGTGGAGGCGCAGCTTGACAGATATTCGACGGTGGATCCGGACAAAGGATTCCCTGTGCTCAAGAACGACCTGAACGCGCTGTCAGGATTCGTAAAGACGAGATATGTCGATTTCGCCGGCCGTCTGATTCTCGGCGACAAGGGCGAACCGGAGGTGAACTTCGGAAAGTACAAGGGAAAACAGGCGCGCTGGGTCTATGAGAACGATCCGTCCTATTTCAGCTGGATTGACAGGGGCGACTTCATGCTTGACACGAAACACCAGTTCGCGAGACTGAAGGAACAGTTCGAAGCCGAAAGACGCGAGGCCATGCGCAAGCCGCTCAGCGAGAGCGAGACTGCGGATGCGGCGGCTGCGCTGAAGAAGAAGTTCGGCATATGAACATCGTTGTAAGACATCTGGACGGCACCTGCACTTGCAGGCCTGACACCACTTGGGAGCGCGAGAACAAGGACATCTACGCGATTCCCGCAATAAGCGCATACA
>CAVFTG010000119.1:0-5726 GCA_963625415.1 Barnesiella intestinihominis | reverse complement strand
CCGGTCATTCCGCAATTTCGTTCCGGAACGGAATCGAAGGCTGGGCGCCCATGCGGGTCACGGAGATTGCGGAGGCTTTGGCGGCGAAACTGCAGGAATCCTGAAGGCTGCGGCCTTCGGAAAGAGCCACGCAGAGCGCTCCGTTGAAGGTGTCGCCGGCCCCCGTGGTGTCCACCGCCTTGACCGCATTTGCCGGGATGACTCCCCGGAAATCCTCCGAGAGGACATACGCGCCTTTTGAACCGAGGGTTATGACGACATTCTTCACGCCCTTCGCGACCAGAGCCTCGGCTGCGGCGGCCGCTTCCTTTTCGTCAGTCACCGGAAGTCCGGTAATGAGCTGGGTCTCGGTGCGATTAGGGGTTATGAGCCAGAGTTTCGAGAGCAGTGAGTCCGAAAGGTTCGCTGCAGGTGCGGGGTTCAGAACCACCTTCGTGCCCGCCTTGAACGCCTTCTCCGCCGCATATTCCACAGTCTCCATCGGGGTCTCGAGCTGCATCAGCACGAAGTCCGCCGCCTCAATCTCCTTCTGCGCGGCATCGATTTCAGCCTTTCCGAGTTCGGAGTTCGCTCCAGGGGCGACTACAATCACATTTTCCGCCTCCGCATCAACGAAAATCGAGGCAACGCCCGAAGGCACGCCCTTCTTGACCGAAACGAAGGCTGTGTTCATCCCCTCGCGGTTGTAGCCGGCGAGCGCATCCTTTCCGAAAAGGTCGTCCCCGATGCAGGCGACGAATGTGACATCGCCTCCGAGCCTCTGCGCGGCGACCGCCTGATTCGCCCCTTTTCCGCCGGCCGCCATCAGGAAACGGCCGCCGAGAACTGTCTCTCCGGGTTCGGGTATGCGTGACGTGTTGATTACGAGGTCAGTGTTTGAACTGCCTATGACGACTATCTTTCCCATTATGGACTGTGTTATTATCCTGTGGACCGTGTTATTGTTATGCTGTCACATCCCGTTGCGCCGCTCCTTTATAAAGGACTCATGCCTCCGCCGGACGCAAAGAAACCGGACGGTGCAAATGCTTCCGGCTGGAGCGAATGCTCCCGGTTGGCGCAAACGATTGCGCAAAAGTATTCATAAAAAGAAGAAAACTATCCTATGGAATGGGATAATTTTTATGCCCTGGACGGAAATTCTTGCGCAAAAGATTTGATTTTCTTGCGCAAATGTCGTAGTTTCGCCGTCCGTAGGCACGGAATGAACCTTTGCAGACAGAACTTCAGAACAGCCAAGACAGAACTTCAGAAATGAAAACCACACTCGAAACCATCGCCGGGCGCACCGGCTTCTCGACCTCCACCGTGTCAAGGGTGCTGAGCGGCAAGTCGAAAGACGGCAGGATCTCCGAAAAGACCGCGGAAACAATCCGGAAGGCGGCGGAGGAGACGGGATATACCCCGAACATCCTCGCCCAGAACCTGCGCAAGGGACGGACATTCACCATAGGGCTTGTCGTGCCGGACATTTCCAACCCCTATTTCGCTGAAATAACGAGCGTCATCGTCGCGGAGGCGAAGAGGAACGGATACACGACCATCGTCACCGACACGATGGAAAACGAGGCGGCGCAGAACGACTCTGTCTGCGCCCTCGTGTCGAGAAAGGTGGACGGTATGATCATCGTCCCCTGCGGATCCGACCCGAAGTTCCTCGAGGAAATCAACGAACATACGACTCCCGTGATACTTGTTGACCGTTATTTCGAGAACTCCCGTCTGCCCTATGTCTCGACGAACAACCGGCAGGGGGGATTCGACGGAACGAACATCCTGCTGCGCAGCGGCCACAGGAAAATCGCCTGCATCCAGGGGAATCACGCCTCAGTCCCGAACCGGCGGCGTCTCGAAGGCTACAGATCCGCCCTGCGGAAAGCCGGGCTGGAGGAGGAAGAACGGATTGTCGGGAACGATTTCACGGTGCAGAACGGCTACATCGAGACAAAACTGCTTCTCGAATCGCCTGACAGGCCTACGGCAATCTTCGCCCTGAGCAACACCATCGGACTCGGGGCGATACGCGCCATACGCGAGGCCGGCCTGCGCATCCCGGAGGACATCTCCATCGTCTCCTTCGACAACAACGTCTACCTCGACTACCTCATTCCCGCCGTCACGCGCATCGGCCAGAGGGTGGAGGAGATGGGGCGGATGGCCGTGAAACTGCTGCTTGAAAGCATCCGGGGGTCGCATAAGCTCTGTTCACAGATTGAACTGTCCACGGAAAACATACTCCGCGAATCAGTTGCCATCCCCCTGGGCTGAACGGACGCGGACAGTGAGCGGATATTGGAAAAACATTGCTAAATTTGCGGTGAATATTCCTTACAGTCTTGTGGAATATATATTTAACCATATAACAGACAACTCATTATGATTCGAATGACAGAAAGCTGGAGGTGGTACGGGCCGAATGACCCCGTGAATCTCAGCTATATCAGACAGGCAGGCGTGACCGACATCGTCCATGCCCTGCATCATATCCCCAACGGAGAAGTATGGACAGTCGGGGAAATCAGAAAGAGACAGGAACTCATCGCCGCCGCAGGGCTGAAGTGGAGTGTCGTGGAGAGCGTGCCGGTGCATGAGCACATCAAGACGAGAGAGGGGGAATATCTCAGATATATAGAAAATTACAAACAGAGCATACGCAATCTCGCGGAATGCGGGATACATGTAATCACCTACAATTTCATGCCGGTGATTGACTGGACACGGACTGACCTTCAGTTTCCGATGCCGGACGGCTCGCGTGCCCTGAGATTCGAGAAAGCGGCGTTCATGGCTTTCGACCTTTTCATCCTCGGGCGCAAAGCGGCGTTCGACGAATGGTCGCCGGAAGAGATCGCTGTGGCGAAAGCACGTTACGAAAAAATGGACGCGGCCGAGATTCAGCTCATTACAAGAAACATGATTGCCGGACTGCCGGGAAGTGAGGAGAGTTTCACCCTTGAGCAGTTCAGACAGGCTCTCTCCCGCTACGACGGAGTGACCGAAGAACAATTGAGGGACAACCTGATATTCTTCCTGCAGCAGGTCTGCCCGGTTGCGGACGAGTGCGGCTCGGTGATGGTGATTCATCCGGACGACCCGCCTTATTCCCTGCTCGGGCTTCCGCGCATTCTCTCCACGGCGGAGGATTTCCGCCGCATTGTCTCCGCAGTGCCGAATCCGTCAAACGGTCTCTGTCTCTGCACAGGCTCGTTCGGAGTCCGCGCCGACAACGACTGCCCGGCGATGATGCGCGAATTCGGTGACAGAGTGGGCTTCGTGCACCTGCGCACGACCAAACGCGATGCGGAGGGCAATTTCTACGAGGCGAACCTGCTCGAAGGCGATGTCGACATGTACGCCATGATGAAGGCGCTTCTTGAGGTGGAACAGCGTCGCGGAGTGAGCATTCCGGTGCGTCCTGACCACGGGCATCAGATGTGCGACGACCTCGGACGCAAGTCAAACCCCGGTTATTCATGCTACGGGCGGATGCGGAGTCTGGCTGAGCTGCGCGGGCTTCAGGAGGGCATCATCCGAAGCCAAAAATGAAGCAGCCTGCTGCGTTATGCTCCGTCGTCAAAATCCTCACAACCGTAAGGTTGCTGCGGTTTTGACTCCTCGCAAGCCTTGCAATCCATCTTCATCTTTGACTTCGGCGGACGGGATTTTTGTCCGGAAATAAAAATTGCGTCAAATGAAAAATGGATTGCCATACATATTTTAGAATTTAGAGTTTAGAAAAAGAATATGAATACACAGAATCTTTTTGACATCAGGGGCAAGGTCGTGGTGATGACCGGCGCCTGTGGAGTGCTCGGAAGCACAATCGTAAGATATTTTGCGGCTCAAGGCTGCAAAGTGGTGCTGCTCGACCTTGAAAGGGCGGCCGAAATCGGCGGGAAACTCGTCGAGGAAATCATAGGGGACGGCGGCGAGGCAGTTTTCTTCCCGACAAATGTCCTCGACAAGGAGACACTTGAGCACAACTACGGACAGATTATCGAAAAATACGGACGGATTGACATCCTCCTCAATGCCGCCGGCGGCAACATGGCTTCGGCCACCGTTCCTCCGGACAAGACCATTTTCGACCTTGACGTGGATGCGGTCAAGAAAGTCACTGAGCTGAACCTCTTCGGCACCATAATACCGACCATGGTCTTCGCAAAATCCATGGCGGAGTCCGGCAAAGGCTCAATCATCAATTTCGCATCGGAGTCCGCTCTGCGTCCGCTCACGAGAGTGGCCGGTTACGGTGTCGCCAAAGCCGCCGTGGCCAACTGGACGAAATATCTCTGTGCGGAACTCGCCATGAAATTCGGAGAGGGCATCCGCGTCAATGCAATCGCACCGGGATTCCTGCTCACGAACCAGAACCGCGCACTTCTCACGAACGAGGACGGTTCGCTCACCCCGCGCTCGCACACGATACTCGCCCACACCCCGATAGGACGTTTCCTTGAACCGGAAGAGCTCACCGGCACGCTCCATTACCTCGCGTCCGATGCGTCAAAGGCCGTGACGGGAACGGTCTGCGTGGTTGACGGCGGTTTCGACGCCTTCTCAATCTGAGCAATCAGCGAATCCCGGGCAATCTGCCGCGAATCCGGATTAATCTTCGACGCCCTTGAGGCGGCGGAGCATTCGGATGATGCTTTCGAGGTGGGATATGTCGCGTTTCTGAATCTCCACGACCTGACGGAGAGAATTGTTTTCGTCGACGATTTTGTCGATACGGGTCTCGTATTCGCTGCGCAGGGCGATGCACTTCCGGTCTGAACATCCGTCCGGAGATCCGGTGATGGCTGATCCGATGTTGTCTACGCAGGCAACGGCATCTGAACCGTAAACGGACGCGTCCTCTTCAAGATGGAATCTTCTGTCATTCCGGTTCCATGAGCCGAAAAGAAGGAATCCGGCCCAGATGTCCAGAACTTCGGCAAGCCTCGGGAGAATCGGGTTTATGAGACAGGCCGTTCCTGACTCCAGATTTCTGTAATGTGTCATCGAAATTCCGCAGCGCCGTGCCACCTCGGTCTGCGTGAAGCCTCGGAGTTTCCTGAGTCTGAGGATGTTGTCCTTGATGGAATCGTTATCCATGGCGTTATCATAGTCTTGTGGTTATTTTCTGTGCGTCATTCCGGTGTCCGGAACACGCCGGAATGACGTTCACGCCAAAGATATGGATAAAGACATGAACGGAACAGCAAGCAAGTCTTATGAACCACAAGATTTGCTTGCTGTTTCCGTATGTCGCGGCGCACGAAGCGTCAGGAAAGCAGGTTGGTCAGAGCCACAAAGTCCTCGACCCCCAGTCTCTCGGGGCGAAGTTCAAAAACCGGATTGGAGATGAGATCCGAAGTCTGCTCCGGAGTCAGCCCCTCGCGTCCCGCCTTGTCGGCTATGATTGGCTTGAGACTGTTGCGCAGGGTCTTGCGGCGCTGGTTGAAAGCCGTTTTGACAACGGTCTTGAAGAGTTTCTCGTCGCAGCCGAGTTCCTTGCGGGAATTGCGGGTAAGGCGGATTACGGCGGATTTGACTTTCGGGGGCGGATTGAACGCTCCTTCACCCACGGTGAAGAGATACTCAATGTCGTACCACGCCTGTAGAAGCACCGAGAGGATGCCGTAGGTCTTGCTGCCCGGTTTCTCTGCGATGCGCTCGGCCACCTCCTTCTGAATCATGCAGACCACCTGCGGTATGCTGTCCTTGTGGTCTATAATGCGGAA
>CAVFTG010000118.1:0-5746 GCA_963625415.1 Barnesiella intestinihominis | reverse complement strand
AAGAAACTTTACACCTCTGTAAAGAATCTTGACACAATTTCACTTTTGGAAGCCGTTACAGTCTACTTTCCGCGTCCGGTACAAGGACAAGTCCTTCACGGAGAATATGATCTACGAGAAGCTGCTCAGCGACAAACTGCCGGCAAATCTCGGATATATGTACGAGAACATAGTTGCGCAGACGCTGACCGCCTCCGGATACAGGCTTTTCTATCACACCTGGCCAACCGCAAGCGGAAAACACTCCTATGAGATTGATTTTCTGCTTTCAAAAGGTTCAAAACTGATTCCAATCGAAGTCAAGTCCTCGTCCTACAGGACACACGCTTCGCTTGACGCCTTCTGCGGGAAATTTTCATCAAGACTGTCAGACCAGAGGTATCTCATCTACACGAAAGACTACGCGAAAGAAGGCTGCGTGACATATCTGCCGGCTTACCTGACATTTTTACTGTAATGCCAGCCCCATTCCGCAACAAGTTCAGCCGTTCATTCCGGAAATGCAGGCTGGTGGCCTCATTTTCTTCAGGCATTTCTGCCCTGTAGCGGATTTGCCCGACGGGGCGGCCGGGGCGACAGCCCATATCTTCGTGTCAAGCGAACAAATATTTCCGAAAATCACTATATTTGCGGAGTTTTAGAAACAAAACAATGCGAAACATAAGTTTTCTGTCATTCCGGGAGCAGTTTGTGAAGTTCGGATGCATCAGTATCAACCAGATAATGATGTCATACCCGAATTTTGACACGAACAATCTAACCCGATGGACAAAACAGAGACTTCTCCTCAGGCTGAGACGTGGCTGGTACGCGTTCCCGGAACAGCTCAGAATTCCCGACTTTGCAGAATATGTCGCGAACAGAATCTATCGGCCGTCATATATAAGCCTGCACACGGCGTTGTCATTCTATGAAGTCATTCCCGAGGCCGTCACGGATATGACCAGCGTGACAACGCTCAAGACAGCGTCATTCACGAATGAGTTCGGCAAATACAGCTATCGTACAGTCAAGCCGAAGCTTTTCTTCGGATTTGACTTGAAACCGATGTCAGACGGTCGGACTGTCCAGATTGCCACTCCCGAAAAAGCAGTGCTTGACCTGCTCTATCTGTACCCAATCTACAACTCGGGACAGGGAGAATCCGAAACTCACGGCATATAGAAGGAACCTGTATTTTCCGGGGCTTCTTTTTGAGATGAAACTGACCGGACACAAGGAAGAGCGTTTTCTCATAAAGGTAGAGGTACAGGATCAGGGGGTGAATTACAGGTCAGAAATCGCAGATGTCAAAGGCTGCGGATACTTCTTTCCCATTCAGGTTCCGCCCAAGGAAGTACTGTGCGCGATGAAAGTGTCAGCCCTGCTTTCCCGGGCAAAAGGACGCGATTTCTACGATTCGATGTTCCTGCTGTCACAGGTAATGCCGGACTTCGCTTTCTTGAAGAAACGCTCCGGAATCGGTTCTATCGAAGATTTCAAAGCAGCCATAGATGACCTGCTTGCCGGGACAGACCTCGTCTCCAAGTCAAAGGATTTCGAGCATCTGCTATTCAACTCCGCAAATTGCTCAAAGATTCTTCGCTTCAAAGAGTTTGTGGATTCATTGTAAGGAAGCCTCAGTCCCGCAGCTCTCTCTGGAATCGTTCATCACTCTTTGACCGGGACTCCTTGAGCGGGAACTTGGGATTGCTGATTGCCGTAACTTCCAAGCGGAGCAGAGGAAGATACTTGTCCGGGCTGTTCCACAGGCACTCATACAAGTAGTCATCGATCCGCACTTTCCGCTGGGACAGCGAGGCGAGCCAGAAGGCGCAGGTGCACTGCGTCATAATCGGCTTCTCAGTGGGCGGCGACCCAGCAGGCGGGAGGAAAATCTATGACGGCGATGCAGTCATCGCGGCGGACCACATCAACGCCTATCTGACCCCCGGAGAAGACATCTTCATCGAAAGCCGCAGCCGCCCTCTCTGCCCCGTCCCGGAGATGGGCATAGGCAATCAGCCGATAGACGGAGGCTTCTACCTTTTCCGCGACGACGAAAAGGAGGAGTTCGTCAGAAAAGAACCCGCCGCTGAAAAATACTTCCGCCGCTGGTGGGGGGCCGACGAGTTCATCAACCGCCGTCCGAGGTGGTGCCTGTGGCTGGGCGAGGCCGACCCCGTGGAGATTGTCCGTCTGCCGGAATGCCTCAAAAGGGTGGAGGCGGTGCGTAATTTCAGACTTTCAAGTTCACGCCCGGCAACAGTCAAGGTCGCCGACAAGCCCACGAGATTCTTCATTGAGAATATGCCCGAGAGCGACTACATACTCGTGCCGAGGGTTTCTTCCGAGAGGAGAGCCTACACCCCTATGGGATTCCTCAGCAGCGACAATCTGACATCTGATTCGGCGCTCCTGATTCCGGACGCGACCCTCTACCATTTCGGAGTCCTCACCTCCTGCGTCCATATGGCCTGGATGCGTGCGGTCTGCGGGCGGCTCAAGAGCGACTACCGCTACTCGAAGGACATCGTCTACAACAACTTCCCCTGGCCGGCCGGCATCACCCCGGAACAGGAGGCGACCGTCGGACTGACCGCCAAGGCAATCATCGACACCCGGGAGAAATACCCTGACGCGAGCCTTGCGGAACTCTACGGCAACCTGACGCTGTTCCCGGAACTTCTCAACGCCCACCGCGCCAACGACGCGGCCGTCCTCGCGGCCTACGGCTTCCCGAAGGACATCTCCGAGTCCGAGACCGTCTCCCGCCTCTTCGCCCTCCACCGCGAACTTCAGAGCATCAGCCAAGTGCCTCGATGAAAATCAGCCAAGTGCCTCGATGAATTTGCTCTAATTTTTTTATTTTCAGAAATAAACATTATTTTTGCGTTTGGAAATAATTCCACTTCCCCACTCGTGCGGACCGCCGCAAATTCAGTGATATTTTCTCACTTGAGGAGAGCTTTTGTGAACCTGAAAAATAACTTCCTGAGACATGTTGTAAAAACCGGATTTTAGTCGTATCTTCATCCTTGAAATGGCATGGAGACGGGTGATATTCCACATTGACGTGAACTCCGCGTTCCTGAGCTGGAGCGCGGTGAAGATTCTGTCGGAGGGCGGGGCTGACATCAGGCTCGTCCCGTCTGTCGTTTCCGGTGACCCTTCCGACCGGCGGAGCATCATCGCGGCCGCCTCTATACCCGCCAAGAAACTCGGCATCAAGGCGGCGCAGCCCGTGAGCATGGCGCTCCGCAGCTGTCCGGGACTCGTGATTGTCCCGGGCGATTGGGATTGGTACAGACGGTGCTCGGAAGGATTCATGGAGATATGCCGGAGCTATTCCCCCGTGCTCCAGAAATTTTCGATTGACGAGTGCTTCATCGACATGAGCCTGCGGCTCTACCGGAAAGACCCCGTCGAGGTGGCGACGAGGCTGAAGGAGGAGATTCACGAGAGGCTCGGGTTCACGGTCAACGTGGGGGTCGGCTCCAACAAACTGCTCGCGAAGATGGCCTCGGACTTCGAGAAGCCCGACAAGGTTCATACGCTCTGGGAGGAGGAAGTCGCGGAGAAGATGTGGCCGCTGCCTGTGGGCGAACTGCTCTGGGTCGGGAAGAAGACCCGCGAAAGGCTTTCCGCCTACGGCATCTACACAATCGGAGACCTCGCGAAGAGACCGGAGGCGGCTGTCGCAAGGATTGTCGGAAAGAAATATGCCTCGCAGCTGCACGGGAACGCCAACGGGCGTGACGACGATCCGGTGGAGACCGAGGTGCAGGAAGCCAAGAGCATCAGCGCGGAGAGGACTTTCGCCCATGACATAGCCGGAGCGGCGGCTCTGGACCGGGAGCTGTTCAAGGTCGCCTGCGTCGTGGCCCACAGAATGCGCCGGCACGACTTCCGCGCTTCGTGCATTTCCGTTTTCGTCAAACACAGCGATTTCAGCGTAGTGCAGAAGCAATGCACGCTCCCCCAGCCGACAGATGTCACGGCTCTCATCCTCAACGGCGGGCGGAAGATGCTGTCGGAAATCTGGGACGGCAGCACGCCCGTCCGGCAGGTCGGACTCGGGGTGTCGAAGCTCACGCACGTGGATGCCGTCCAGATGAGCCTCTTTGAAGACCCGCAGATTGAATACTACCGCCGATGGGACTGCGAATACGACGAGAAGATGTCCCGGGAGGAAGACGCAAGGATGCTCGCCTACGAGAAGAAGAACTGACCTTTCCTACTCCGCGCTCAGGGAGTCGATCCAGCGCTGGCGGCGCTTGTCCTGAAGGAGCATCACGAGCTTGAACTGGCCGTCGCGGGCTCCTTCGTTGAGGCTGATTTTCTTGAAGAGGTCGTAGGCGTTCTTGCGCAGAACCGTGGTCTTGGGAGCCTTGAGACGGAGGGAGGCGCGCTTGGACTCGTACTCTATGTTCATCTCCCTCAAATGCCCGTCCACAATTTCCGTGAACTTCTCCGCCTTGGCGGCGCGGATGCGGCGGTCGTCGAACTCGTAGTAGAAATCGTACTGCGACTCCTCGGGGTCGGCGAAGCCGATGAAGAAACTGACCTTCCAGCCCGTCTCCTTCTCCGCCATACGCACCGCCTCGATGAACTGCTTCTCATAGAGCTTCTCCCCGGTGATGCTCACGATTCCGTTGACTTTCTGCACCATATGAATCTTCGGTGTCCTGTGGAAGCGCCCGCCGACCTCGACGAGGTCGTTCATATTGTAGCGGTAGAGACCGGAAAGCGTCGTGACATAGACGCAGTAGCGATGCCCCTGCTTGAGCTGGTGCAGGCGCAGGAACTTGGGCGACGGCTTGTCAAGGTCACATTCCTCGACGAACTCGTAGTAGTGGTAGTGCGGGAAGAGCGTGGAGTCCACGCCCTCGTCGAGGACAAGCCCGAAACGGCACTCGGAGGCGAAATAGCCGAGTTCCTGATAACAGCAGCAGTCGGGAAGCTGGGCGGCGACCTTCGCCGAGGCTATCGCCGTGTTGCCGCATTTCCACGAGGAGAGGAACTGAAGCTCCGGCCACCAGTCGCGAATCTGCGGAACAGGATGCTCCGACTTGACCCGGCGCAGGAACTCCGCCCTCGCGGGGTCGGGAGCCATCACAGGAGCGAGAGCCTTCCGTATCCGGTCGGAGATGTCGAATTTGTAGGACAGAGTCCCGTTTTCGATATCGTCGACGTAGTCGTCGAAATATTCCTCCGCATTGTGCACGAGTTCGAGTATGGTCGAAGGGTTCGGGGCGACGATGTAGGTCACGCTGTGGGCTATGGCGAGCCTCATCATCGTGTAATATCTTGCCGTATAGTCCTTTATGTCATAAACTTCCGACGGAGTGACAAATCTTTCGCGGATGAACCGCGGCAGTTCCTTCGCCGTGACTCCGGACACCGAGCCGAACACCGTCCCGTCCTCAGCATATCCCTCGACGACCTTCGCGACCGACACGACAAGACCTCCGGAAAGGAACTTGGGGCGCAGACGCGCGAAATTGTCGAGCCATACATGAGACATCTTGGAATAGACATCCTCCATATAGGTCTCGGAAATCGGAATCCATTTCGGCAGCGACGTCGTGCCGGAAGTCGTCGCGTACATCAGAGGCTTGCCGGGAATCAGCACGTCACGCTCCCCCTTCTTGTGGCGTTCGACATAGGGACGGAAAGCCTCGTAATCCGCCGCCGGGACGCACTTCTCGTACATCCGGAAAAGAGCCTCCGGAGTCCGCGCCTTGAGTATCGTGCGGAAATGGTG
>CAVFTG010000117.1:3223-5782 GCA_963625415.1 Barnesiella intestinihominis | reverse complement strand
CGACTACAAGGCCGCGCTTTCCGACTTCACGAAAGTTGCAGGCCGCATCCCTATGCCCCCGAAATACACTTTCGGATACTGGTGGAGCCGCTACTGGATCTACACCGACGACGAACTGCTCCAGATTGCCTCCGAACTCAGGGAGCACAAGGTGCCGGCCGACGTATTCATCATAGATATGGACTGGCATCTGACCTGGAAGCCGCTCAAGAAAAGGAAGGGGAAAGACGAGTTCGGACAGGACAGAGGCTGGACAGGCTACACCTGGAATCACGACCTGATTGAAAATCCGACGGGTCTGCTTTATGACATACACTCCCTCGGCTTCAAGACTTCACTCAATCTGCATCCCGCGTCCGGCATCCGCCAGTATGAGGACTGCTACGACACATTCGTCAAGGACTATGTCTCACGCACCGACGACTATGACGGACCGAAGGGATATGTCTATGGCAAAGAGCCTTACACATTCGCCGGGAACACGGAGAGCTTCGCCCGCGAAGGTTATCCCGCACCCGTGCCCTACCGTATGGATCAGATTGAGTGGGCGGACGCATATTTCAACTCCGTAATCCACCCTCTCGAGAAACAGGGAGTCGATTTCTGGTGGCTTGACTGGCAGCAGTGGCCTCAGAGCAAATATGTCAAGGGACTGAGCAACACATTCTGGATCAACTGGTGCTTCTTCAACGACAAGCTGCGCCGCAGCGCGTCCCTCGGGAAAGACGCGGACCGCCCGTTCATCTACCATCGCTGGGGCGGACTCGGAAGCCACCGCTACCAGCTCGGCTTCAGCGGCGACATATTCGACGAGTGGTCTTCGCTCGAACTTCTTCCGTATTTCACCGCAACCGCGTCGAATGTCGGCTACGGCTACTGGGGGCACGACATCGGCGGACACCAGCAGGTGGAGGGCCACGACACCGACCCGGAGATTTACACCCGCTGGCTCCAGTACGGCGTGTTCACCCCGATATTCAAGACGCATTCGACCGAAAGCAAATATCTTGAAAGGAAGATATGGGCATATCCGACACACTATGAATATATGAAGGAGGCCATCGAACTCCGCTATGCCCTGTCTCCGTACATCTACACGGCCTCGCGTCAGGCATACGACACCGGAATCTGCATCTGCCGCCCGCTCTACTACGATTACCCGGAGGAGCAGAAAGCCTACGAACTCGACCAGGAGTTCCTTTTCGGAGACTATATACTCGCCACGGTACTCTGCCGGCCACTTGACCCCGCAACAGGCAAGACCGAAAGGAAAATGTGGTTTCCGAAAGGAAGTGACTGGTATGATATGGCCCTGCACTGTCTCCACAAGGGCGGCAGCGAAAAGACCCTCCACTACGCCATCGACGAGAATCCGTGGTATGTCAAGGCCGGCTCAGTCATAACGCTTGCCGGGGAGGGCATACAAAATCTTCAGAATACCGACAACAGGCTCCGTCTGCTCATTGTCCCGGGAGGCCCGTCAGTCAGCTCCTGCGTCCTCTATGAAGACGACGGAGTGAGCCAGGCCTACGACACGGACTTCGCGACGACAAAAATCACCCGCAGGGGAAACGGTTCTTCAGTCAGCATAGAAATTGCCGCCCGGGAAGGCTTCTACAAAGGGATGCCTGAGACGAGAAACATCACCCTCATCCTCGAAGGCTGGAAGAAAGCCCCGTCGGCCGTTCTCGTGAACGGACGGAAGGTCGAGGCAGGATGCAGCGCGGACGGGCGCTCCGTAACCGTAACCCTCGGGGAACTTCCTGCGGACAAAACCGCGAAGATTGTTGTCCGCAAGTAGTGCACATCAGCAGCTGGAATGTCCGCCGGCTCCGAGAAGATTTGTAACCCTTAACAGAATCAAGCAGTTATCCTGTCAAGAAAGTCATCGGGAGCGATTGCCGGGATTTCGGACAGGCTGAAATCCTGGATGTTTCTTGTGACGATTATGTCGCATTCTCCCTCCAGCGCAGATTGCACTTGAAGAGCATCCTCAATGTCACTCATCCGGCTATCAAGCATATTCGTCACGTGCACCGGAAGCAAAGGAAGAACCTTGACAATGTCGACAAGCTCACCGATTATGGTTTTCTTCGCGGACAGAGACATCCCCTTGAGCACATACGCTATAGTCGGTATTGAAAGTGCGGACATATACAATTCCAAAGTCCCGTTCTCGCCAAGACTGAGAATGGTCGCGGCATTTCGGGCGAACTGCGGGTTATCCCGTGCCACAATTGTGTCAAGCAGGATGTTGGTGTCAAGAAAAACTCTCATCGCGACAGAATATGAGCAAGTCTCTCATCCTGTTCCACCTCTTCCGGAGTAAACTTGACCGCGCCCATCAGGCTTCTGATGCGGCTTGAAATGGCAGGGGATGAAACCTTTGGGAACTCCAAGACATCCAGAGAACGATGTTTCCGTACAATTCTCAACCCCTCGTTTGTCTCAATGATGTCAAACTCGGTTTTGTTGTCGTATTTTTTAGCCCGTATGATTTTTGCCGGAATAATCAGCGCCTTGCTGTTCCCTATCTGTACTAATGTGTGCGCCATAGTC
>CAVFTG010000117.1:0-3213 GCA_963625415.1 Barnesiella intestinihominis | reverse complement strand
CTATCTGAATCAATGTATGAGACATAATCCGAAGAATTTTTCACAAAGTTAAATATATTATAACATAATAGCAAACATTATAACACTACTACAAAACTTCTTTTGATTTATATTACCATCTTTCCGTAACGGATAAATGAGAATCCGATTGTTTACATCTATAGGACCACAAAGTAGCCTTCGGGCAACAACCCAAGGGGTCTGGGGAATACGGTTTTCTGGTCAAAGCCTTCGTAGCCGACCTATCGCTTAAACGACAAAATTGCTATAAATCCGCATCAATCCATATCGTTCCGACGAGGGTTTCGGACGCAGCCGCGAAAAAAAGACGGCTGACCGAGAATCTCAGCCAGCCGCCTGTTTTAACAATCTTATGTTCAGTGAAGCTTAGAACATAATGTCTGTATCGTTTCCGCCTTCATTGCCCTGAGGCGCATCGTAACCGTCCTTCGGAGCGTCCTGGTCGTAGTGCGGTCGGCGGTCGTCACGGCGAGGGCCGCGGTCGCCCCTGCGGTCATCGCGGCGGTCTCCGTCACGGCGAGGGCCTCTGTCGCCCCTGCGGTCGTCACGGCGGTCTCCGTCGCGGCGCGGACCTCTGTCGCGGTCGCCGCGAGGCCTGCGCTCAGGCTCGACATATCCTTCCGGCTTCTCCATAAGGGCGCGGCGGCTCAGACGCATCTTGCCGGTCTTCGCGTCAATCTCGAGAAGCTTCACGTCAACTTCGTCGCCGACATTGAGGACATCCTCAACCTTGTCGGTCTTCTTCCAGTCAAGCTCGCTGATGTGGAGCAGGCCTTCCTTGCCCGGAAGAATCTCCACGAACGCGCCGAACTCAAGGATGGAAACGACCTTTCCGTGATATACCATGCCCACTTCAGGAACGGCGCAGATGCCGTTGATCCATTCGAGAGCCTTGTCCATGCACTCCTTGTTGTCACCGAAGATGTCGACTACACCCTCGCTGACTCCGTTGTTCTGCTCCTCGGTGATGGTGACGGTGGTGCCGGTCTCGCGCTGAATCTTCTGGATGACCTCGCCGCCCTTGCCGATGATTGCTCCGATGAACTCGCCCGGAACACGAATCTGAACCAGACGCGGAACGAACGGCTTGTAGTCCTCGCGAGGCTCACTGATGGTCTTGAGCATCTCGCCCATGATGTGCATACGACCCTGACGCGCCTGCTCGAGAGCCTTGGCGAGAACTTCGTATGAAAGACCGTCGACCTTGATGTCCATCTGGGTGGCGGTGATGCCGTCCTTGGTTCCGGTCACCTTGAAGTCCATGTCGCCGAGGTGATCCTCATCGCCGAGAATGTCGGTAAGGATTGCGTAACGCTCGTTAGGTTTGTCCGCATCGGTGATGAGTCCCATCGCCACTCCTGCCACAGGCTTCTTGATTTTCACGCCCGCGTCCATAAGCGCAAGGCAGCCTCCGCATACGCTGGCCATTGAAGACGAGCCGTTTGACTCGAGAATGTCCGAAACCACGCGGATTGCGTAAGGGTTCTCCGGAGCGAGCGGAACCACCGGCTTGAGAGCCCTCCACGCGAGGTTTCCGTGGCCGATCTCACGACGGCCGACGCCCCTCTGCGCCTTCGCCTCTCCGGTTGCGAACGGAGGGAAATTGTAGTGGAGAACGAACTGTGAAGTCCCCTGGACGAGAACTTCGTCGAGTTCCTTCATATCCATCTTCGTACCGAGAGTCACTGAAGCGAGAGACTGGGTCTCGCCCCGGGTGAAGATCGCGCTTCCGTGCACGCACGGCAGATAGCCTACTTCGCACCAGATAGGACGCACCTCCGCGGTGTGGCGGCCGTCCAGACGGATGCCCTCGTCGAGGATGAGGTTGCGCATCGCGGCTTTCTCCACAGCGTGGTAGTATCTTTCGACCATCATCCGCTTCTCCTCGCGCTCCTCCTCCGGGATGGTCTGAATGAATTCTTCCTTGATCGCGTCAAAGGCGTCGCTGCGGGCATGCTTGTCCTGTCCGGACTTCGCCACCGCATAGCACTTGTCATAGCAGAACGCCTCGACAGCCTTCTTGAGCTCCTCGTCGTTGATTTCGTGGCAGTAAGTCCTCTTCTCGGTCTTTCCGCACTCCTGAGTCAGCTCCATCTGCACCTTGCAGTGCTTCTTGATTTCCTCGTGCGCGAACTTTATAGCCTCGAGCATGTCGGACTCGCTCACTTCCTTCATCTCGCCCTCGACCATCATGATGTTGTCGTAGGTGGCTGCGACCATAAGGTCGAGATCCGCCTGCTCCATCTCGCTGAAAGTCGGGTCAATCTTGAATTCGCCATTGATGCGGACAACCCGCACCTCTGAAATCGGACCTCCGAACGGAATGTCGCTCACCGCAAGGGCCGAAGAAGCGGCCAATCCGGCAAGAGCGTCCGGCTGAATATCCTTCTCGGCGGAGATGAGGCTGATCTGGACATAGACTTCGGCGTGGAAATCCTCCGGGAAAAGAGGCCTGAGGGCGCGATCCACCAGACGCGCGGTGAGAATTTCGGCATCGGTCGCCTTTCCCTCCCTCTTCATGAATCCGCCCGGGAAACGCCCTGCGGAATAGAATTTTTCTTTGTAGTCAACCTGAAGCGGCATGAAATCCACGTCGTCTTTCGCGTCTTTCGCAGCCGTCACAGTCGCAAGCAGCATCGTGCCGCCCATCTTGACCACCACCGAGCCGTCCGCCTGTTTCGCGAGCTTCCCGGTTTCAATCTCGATTACCCTACCGTCGGATAATTCGATTTTCTTGTTGATGATGTTCATTAAAATTTTGTCACAGCCCACCTCCCCCGACGGGAGCGATTAGTAATGTCTGATTCTTCGTACTTGTCTATATATTGTTTTCCGGGTGACGCAGCAGGCTGAAATTGTGAGCGCCGCCGGGATATGCTGCAAAAGAAACTGTCCTGAGGACAAAATGAACAGGGACAACCCCCAGAATGAGACCCCAAGACGAGGCTCAAAAACGAGAAAAAGGGTATATCCATTCCGGATATACCCCGATTCCCTTTTGTCGCCTATCGGCGGAGACCGAGCTCCTTGACGATAGCCCTGTATCTCTCGATGTCAACCTCCTTGAGATAGTCAAGGACGCGGCGTCTTTTACCTACGAGTTTCAGAAGCGAACGACGGGTCGCGTGATCCTTCTTGTTGCTTTTGAGGTGCTCGGTGAGGTGAGCGATACGGTAGGAGAACAGTGCCACC
>CAVFTG010000116.1:0-5803 GCA_963625415.1 Barnesiella intestinihominis | reverse complement strand
GTCTCCGAGCACGCGGGTTGTGCTGCACGCCGCCGTGATGACGGCAAGCAGCAGAATGACCGCATATCCCGGAATCCCGTGTCTCACCAGATTTTCGTGTTTCATATCGCCCGAAAGCACAAAGTTACGAATATTCCCGTATATCCCCCTCCGGTGAGGAATATTTTTAGGAAACTTCAAAAAGATGATGCACAGGTTATTTTTTGAAAGTTTCTTACCTTTGCGGGATTCGGGAATATGTCCCCGTACGGTAAGGAAAATGGGAGGAATAACGAACAATGAAATGAAATACCTGCGTTCACTCGCGCAGAAAAAGTTCAGGGACGAGTGCGGGGTGTTCGTCGTGGAGGGCGAAAAAATGGTCGCAGAAGCGTTGAAATCCGGATTCGGGGTGGAGAAAGTCTATCGTGAGACGGAAATCGGCGCGGATGCGATGGCGAGGATTTCATCTCTTTCGTCACCTTCCCCCGTGCTTGCGGTGGTCAGAAAGCCGGAGAACGTCAGAATCGGGGATGCCGCGTCTCTCGCGGAGGCGCTCGGACGGAAAGGGCTGTTCCTCGCGCTGGATTCCATCCGTGACCCGGGCAATCTCGGAACAATCATCCGGGTTGCCGACTGGTTCGGGATTGACGGAATCTTCGCCACTGAGGACACCGTAGAACTTTTCAATCCGAAAGTTGTCCAGTCCACCATGGGCGCGATTTTCCGCGTGAAATTCCACAACTGCGACTTGCAGAAGCTCGCCGACGCGGTCTCCGAAGCCGGCGGACAGCTCTACGGGACATTCCTCGACGGGGAGGACATCTACCGCCGCCCGCTCTCGACGGGCATGCGCTCCCCAGCCGTAATCGTCATCGGAAACGAGTCCAACGGCATCTCGGAGCGGCTGGGGGCGCGTATCACGGAGCGGCTTTTCATCCCGTCCTGGCCCGCCGGGGCGCAGACTTCCGAATCCCTGAACGCGGCCGTCGCCACGGCGATAACAGTCGCTGAATTCCGCCGCCGCGCCGCTTCCGGACAGAAATGAGGGGGATTCTAAGGCTTTTCCAAGGAATACACCAATTCGCTTGCAAATTATAATCATAATTCTTATTTTTGCAGGCAGAAAGTGGTGTAATGTTGTGTCTATGACTGATATAAAGCGAGTTTCAATTTTTATCTCACTCCTTGCCGCACTCATCCTCCAAGTGGGGGGGGCATATGGGCAGCCGTCCGGGAGAGCTGACGGAGGCACGAAAGTCTATTCCGGTCAGGTGACGGACAACACCGGCGAAGCTGTCGTCGGAGCGTTCGTATATTATAAGGGCACAAACACAGGCGTGAGCACCGACATTGACGGACGTTATTCCATAGCCGCCCCGAAGCCGGGAAGGAACGCCACTCTCATATTCCAGTATCTCGGCATGCTGTCGCAGGAGTTCGCAGCGGACTCCGCCGGAGGAACGCTGAATGTCAGACTTCTTCCGGACAACGAACTTGACGGCTCCTACATCATCGGCGCCTACGGGACCGTACAGAAACGCGAGGACATGGTCGGCTCCGCCTTTCAGGTCAATTCCGCCGCGCTGGTCGACAAACCCAAGACCCGTGTGGAGAACCTGCTCCAGGGGCTTGTGCCGGGACTGTCAGTCTCTCCCAGCACCGATTATGCGTCCACGGTGCGCTCACGATACAACACGAGAGTGCGCGGGGACGCTTCCCTCGCCGCATCGAGCGAGCCTCTGTGGATTGTCGACGGCGTGCAGTTCTACACGGGCGGCAAGACGAACCAGATGACCGGGATGTCGAGCACCGTGGGGCCGCTTTCATTTCTTGACCCCGACGACATCGAATCCGTCACGGTTCTCAAGGATGCGGATCAGACGACGATTTACGGTTCAAACGGTTCAAACGGAGTCATACTCATAACCACGAAATCGGGAGGGAGGAACCGTCCTCTCAGCGTCTCGGCGAAACTGAACTTCGGAGTGGTGGCCGCCGACAGATCGACGATGTTCAAGATGATGGACGCCGCGCAGTATATGGAGGTCGCGAAGGAGGCGTGGACGAACTCGGGCTACACGATGGAGAACTTCCCGCTTCAGGACAATGACATGAACTCCTACGGCACGACATCGACCTCATGGTACGACGAATGCATAGGACTGGGAAACAACGTCTATGCGAACGTCTCCCTCAGCGGAGGCACGAAAAAATCGTCCTCCTACACTTCGGTCTCATATTACCGGGAAAAGCACACGGTGCGGAAAGACGGCCAGCAGAGGTTCACCATCAGCAGCAAGAACAGCTACAGCATCGCCAAGTGGCTCGATTTCACGGCGGGAATCAACGGCTCCTACAATGTGAACGACATCGTCAGCATAGACAAGTCCTACCTTGAACTCTCCCCCGTCCTCTCTCCCTACAACGAAGACGGAAGCTACAGGCTCTATTACAAGGTCTGGGACCAGTCGCTTCCGGGCTGGTCGGTCCGCAAGTTCACCTACAACAAGATACCTAACCGGGAGGAAGGCGACGACACCCAGACCTCTCTGTATGTCAAGGCGAACGGGCAGCTGTCCTTCCATATAATCGAAGGGCTTGACTTCACTTCCCTCTTCTCTTTCGACATCACCCGTTCCCACGAGGACATATACTATTCGAAGAAGACGCTTGAAGGCATGAATACGGCCGGGGAGGAAGTGGGATATTCGCGCAGGGGCGATGCGAGCTACCTGTCGTGGCAGAATGTCAACAGGCTCAATTTCAGCCGGAAGTTCGGTAAACACAGCGTCTCGGCTCTCGCTGTCCTGGAACTGTACAGCCACACGAACAAGTATCTCAGCGCAAGCGCGCAGGGCTTCATGACTGACAACGTCAAAGAAATCACATATGCCGACAAATCGACCGTCAACGCATCGAGCGGCACTTCTCCGGACAGGAGACTGTCGACGGTCGGACGTGTGTCATACTCCTACGACTCGCGTTACTACGTCTCGGCGAACTACCGCCGCGACGGCAATTCCAGTTTCGGGAAATATGCCCGGTGGGCGAATTTCTGGTCAGTCGGAGCGTCATGGAACATCCACAATGAGGCATTTTTCAACTCCTCCGTCGTCCGGATGCTGAAACTCAAGACATCCTACGGAATCGACGGAAATTCGAGGATCGACACCTCCGTCGCGAAGGGAAGCTACCTCTATTCCGACTCATACAGCTACGGCAAGCTTTCCGGAGCGCTCATTTCCTCGGTGCCGAATCCCGGACTTTCCTGGGAGACGACGGCGAAGTTCAACGTTGGGGTGAGGATTGAGCTGAAAGACGTTCTGGACTTCGAAATCGAGTACTACAACAACACCACGGACAATCTTCTCTCCAATGTCTATGTCTCACGCGCCGTTTCCTCCGACAAGGTGTACGCGAACATCGGGTCGGTGCGGAATCAGGGCGTCGAGGCGGATCTGCGCACCACCAACATCCGCAGGGGCGGCTTCGAGTGGTGCACGACCCTGAACATGGCGCACAACCGCAACCGGATACTCGAACTCTACAACGACATGCTGACAAGTTACGGGGAATATGCCAACAAGGCCGGCTATGAGAAGAATGTCTATTACCTTGTGGAATGGGCCGGAGTGGATCCGACGGACGGCTCGGCGATGTGGTACGACGTCAACGGAGACCTCACCAAGACCTACAATGTCTCCAACCGGAGGCTGATGGCGGACAAGTCGAGGAATCCGGTTGTCTTCGGGGGGCTGATCAACGACTTCCGGTACGGGAATCTCAGCCTCCGCATCCAGCTGAACTACTCCATCGGGGGCTGGGCGCTGGCCACCTACGCGAGGCAGATGATTGCCGACGGATACGACATCACCTCCAGCAACGGAAACCAGGCTGTGGAGGTCTACAAGTACCGCTGGACGACTCCCGGACAGAGGGCGCTGCTTCCGAAAGTGTCGCAGGTCTCCACGAAGTCCCAGATGACATCTTCCCGCCACCTCTACAACAGGACGAACTTCGACCTCGCCAGCATATCCCTGACATACGACATGCCCCGGAAGATTGTCTCCCGGATGAAGATGAAAGGCATGAGCTTCTCGCTCGTGTGCGACAATGTCTACCTCTTCACTCCGGACATGAAGGCCGGAGAAAACTCATACAAGACCATGATGTACGGCTATCCGCGCAACAGGACGATAACTTTGGGAATCAACTGCCAGTTCTGAAATGAAGAAGATGTTCAACATACGATATGGAGTGCGGCCGGCCGCGCTTTCCCTCCTCTGCGCCGTCTCATGCAACTTCCTCGAGGTGGAGAAAATCGGAAAGAGCGACATCGAGTCGTTCTATGACTCGCCGGAGAGCGTCAAGGCCGCCGTCACCGGCTGCTACTCCCTGATGAACACGCTGACCGACACGTACATGGTTCTCTATCCGGAAATCTGCGGGGACATGGTGGCGATGAACGCGTCCGAGAGTTCCGCATGGTCCTACCTCTACAACTTCGACCTGTCGGAGTCCTACAATTCGAGTCCGATAGGCTTTGTCTGGAAATCCGCCTATGAGATTGTCCTCAATGCCTGCGAAGTGATTGACTATGCGCCACAGGTCTCCGGGCGCTACCCTCTCAGAAAGCAGGAGGTGGACAGCCAGATTGCGCAGGCCCATTATCTCAGGGCGCTCGCGACGCTCGACCTCGCCCTGTGTTACAGCCAGCACTACGGCTACAGCCCCGACGCCTCCCATCTCGGAGTGGTGGTCATGCGTTCGTTCCCGAACCTGAACGCGTCCATCGTAAGGTCCTCGGCACGCGAGACCTACTCTTTCATCCTCGAAGATCTCGCGACCGCATATTCCCTCCTCCCGGACGAGGCCTCACCGGACACGCACTACGTCTCGAAAGCGGCGGTGGAGGCGCTCCGCGCAAGGGTATGCCTCTATATGGAGGACTATGAACAGGCGCTCGAATCGGCTTCCGACATCATTGAGAATTACGGGTTCAGCCTCACTCCGAGGGACGGGTATTTCGACATGTTCACGACAGTGAGCAACCGGGGCACGGAGACGATTTTCGCGCTCGACGGCTACAACGAGTCCCGTCACCTGACGAAAGCCTTTGATTATCAGAGCTATTATCTGCTTCCATCCCAGAAGCTTCTGGACATCTTCCTTTCGGACGAGGACGCGGCGCACCCGGACATCCGCTATTCGCTGCTGAACTACGACGGAAAGACCGGTTCCAAGGGATGTTCGATGAAATACACCATACTCGAAGACGTTTCGGACAAGGAGAAGGCGGTCGATATCCGCGTGTCCCGGCTTTCCGAGATGTACCTCATCCGCGCCGAAGCCCTGTGCGCGCTCGGACGTGAACTCGATGTCGCCGCCGCTGACATCGCCAGGCTCCGCTCAAGGGCGACAGGACTGCCGGAATCCTCATGTCTGCCTGCATATTCGGACGCGGACGGACTTTCGGCGATTGTGGAACGGGAGCGGCTCAAGGAACTATACCACGAGGGATTCAGGCTCTGGGACATTACCAGACACCGGGAGAATCTCGAACGGGACGCGTCCTCGACCGCGACTGTCAAGTTCATGGAATACCCGAACGACGACTTCATCTTCCCGATTCCGGGCGTAGAAATCGAGGCGAACAGGGAGATTCAGCCGAATCCTAATAATGAGACGCAGAGATGAGAGAGACTGTCTTAAAAGGCGAATTGCTTCGTTATGCTCCTCGTTCAAATCCTCACAACCGTAAGGTTGCTGCGGTTTGAACTTCGTCGCAAGCCTTGCACTTCATCCTTTTAAGACAGCCTCG
>CAVFTG010000115.1:0-5846 GCA_963625415.1 Barnesiella intestinihominis | reverse complement strand
TTTGGCAACTTTGCTTCCGGTTCTGAACTGGAACAAGATGAAGCGCCGTTCCGGGTGATTAGGATATAACCAACTGATAACCACATATAATGAATCTCATCATTTCACTTGAATACAACACGGTGTGGGGGGAGTCCCTCGTGCTGTGTCTCGGAAAACGGGAAATCCCGATGACCTGCGACGGTTTCGGGAGATGGACGGCCAAGGTTTCCAGAGTCTCCCCGGAGGCGCTGAACCGCTACGGGTTCAAGCTTGTCCGCAGGGACGGCGGCGTGAGACGGGAATGGAGACATCATTCCCTCAATCTTGTCGGGGTGGCCTCCTCGACTTCAATCATCGTCCGTGACCGCTGGCAGGACGCGCCGGAAGATGCGCCGTTCTACTCCTCGGCCTTCACCAAAGGCATTTTCTCACGGGAGGGTTTCCGGCAGGCGGCGGAATCCACGCAGCAGGACAGCTCTGCGCACGGGAGACTTGCTCAGGCCGTGTCCCCGAACTCAGCGAAGCGTGCGGGAACCACGCTCATAACCGTGAATGTCCCGGTCGTGAGCCGCGACGAGGTGCTCTGCATCGTCGGTGACGGAGAGGGAATGGAAGAATGGAGACGGGTCATACCGATGGACGACAGCAATTTTCCGCAGTGGAAGCTCGCAGTCTCCGTCGAGGAGGATTTCGAGTACAAATTTGTCATAGCCGACCGCAGAACCCTTGCGATAAAAGAGTGGGAGAGCGGAGAAAACCGCATCTGCATGGCTTCGGACGAGGCGTTCACGGTGCTTTCCGACATCAGCCACCGCTTCGGACTCAGACGGTGGCGCGGAGCCGGCACGGCGATTCCGGTGTTCTCCCTGCGCAGCGGGGACGATTTTGGAGTGGGCGAGTTCCTCGACCTCAAGAAACTGGTTGACTGGGCGGCGCAGACCGGACAGTGCATGCTCCAGCTTCTCCCGGTCAATGACACAGTGATGACCGGGACATGGCAGGACTCATATCCCTACAATGCCAATTCCACTTTCGCCCTTCATCCGCAGTTCATCAACCTTCAGGCGGCAGGAGTGAAAGCCGACGCCGCGTTCCTGAAGTTGCAGAATGAACTCAACTCCCTTCTGCAGGTGGACTACGAGCGGGTGAACGGCGAAAAGACGAGACTTCTGCGTGCGGCGTATTCAAGGACTTTCGCAAAACTTTCAAAGACGGAGTCCTACACGGAGTTCATCGCCGCGAACCGCAGCTGGCTTGAGCCGTATGCCGCATTCTGCACGCTCAGGGACAGTTTCGGGACGGCCGATTTCAGCAAATGGAAGGGCTATGAGAAATATTCTGCGAAGAAAATCGCGAAATATTGCGATGAGCACCGTTCCGAAGTGGATTTCCACTGTTTCGTCCAGTTCCATCTCGACAGGCAGCTCTCCGAAGTGCGCGAATACGCCCACTCGAAGGGGGTTGTGCTCAAGGGCGACCTCCCGATAGGCATTTCCCGCACAAGCGCAGACGCATGGCAGCATCCGCATCTTTTCAACATGGACGAGTCCGCAGGCGCTCCGCCTGACGCGTTCGCGGCCGACGGGCAGAACTGGGGCTTCCCGACCTACAACTGGGAGGAGATGGCGAAGGACGGCTTCGCATGGTGGAAGGCGAGACTCCGGAAAATGTCGGAGTATTTCGATGCATTCCGCATCGACCACATACTCGGATTCTTCCGCATCTGGGAGATTCCGCTGAAATACAGCAGCGGTCTGCTCGGACATTTCCGCCCGGCTCTTCCTTACCCGGCGGAGGAACTCGCTTTCGACGGGTTCGATGTCTCTTCCGGCGAGTATGTGACCGCCCCGGCTGACAATCCGACGGACGTGCTCTTTGTCGAAGACCCTGTTCTCAAGGGATGCTGGCATCCGAGAATCGGTGCGCGGAACACTGCCGCCTACCGCAGTCTCGATCCGCAGCGCCAGTGTGCCTTCGACCGGCTGCATGACGATTTCTTCTATCGCCGTCACAACGATTTCTGGCGGGTTAGCGCGATGAGCAAGCTCCCTGCCCTGCTCCATGCCACCGATATGCTCGCCTGCGGTGAGGATCTCGGGATGATTCCCGACTGCGTCGCGTCGGTGATGTCCGAGCTGAAGATTCTTTCGCTTGAAATCCAGCGGATGCCGAAGGACAGCGGAGCCGAGTTCGGAGATCCGAAGCACTATCCTTACCTCTGTGTCTGCACCACCTCGACCCACGACATGAACCCTGTCCGGGCATGGTGGGAGGAAGACCGGGGACTTTCGCAGCGCTTCTTCAACACCCTTTTCCCAGGCGAGGCCCCGTTCTTCTGCGAGCCGTGGCTCTGCCGCTGCATAGTCGAGCGGCATCTCGAGTCTCCGGCGATGCTGACCGTGCTTCCTCTTCAGGACTGGCTGTCCATCGACGGCGAACTCCGTCTGAGCGACCCGAACGCCGAGCGCATCAACATTCCGGCTGTCAGCCGCCACTACTGGCGCTACCGCATGCATCTCCCGCTCGAGACTCTCATGTGTGCGGACGGTTTCAACGCGCAGGTCGCGGAACTTGTGAAAACAGCGGGAAGATGATGTGCGGGATTCCGGTTGACATGAAAAACGATTTCCGGGTTTATGGCTCTCGATAAGGTCAATCCGTCCGGTCTTGTCGTGACGGCTCCGGGAGGCGCGGACAGGGTGCTGCTGCACACCTGCTGCGCCCCCTGTTCCTCGGCGATTGTCGAATGTCTGCTGCGGAGCGGAATCCGTCCGGTCATCTACTACTGCAACCCGAACATCTTTCCGGAGCGGGAATACCTTGTCCGGAAGAACGAGTGCACGCGCTATGCGGAATCTCTCGGCCTTGAAATCATCGATGCGGACTATGACCACGACACATGGCTCTCCGAAGTCCGCAGGATGGCATCTGAAGAGGGAATCGCCGACATCGCCGCCGAACCGGAAAGGGGAGGGCGCTGCATGCAGTGCTTCAGGCTGAGGCTCCTGCGCTCCGCCGAATATGCCGCCGCCCACGGTTTCAGTGTTCTCACGACCACGCTCGCCTCGTCGCGATGGAAGTCGCTCGAACAGATAAACGCCGCCGGCCGCATGGCCGTGGAGCAGGTGAACGGCCGGTTCGCCGCCGCAGAAACCGGGCCGGCCGATGATGCAGGCGACGGAATCGGTGCGAAGTCAGGCGGACTCGTCTGGTGGGAGCAGAACTGGCGCAAAGGCGGCCTTCAGGAGCGCCGGAGGGAGATAATCCGCGAATACGGTTTCTACAATCAGCTATGGTGCGGCTGCGAGTTCAGCCACAGGAACCGGCCGCCGGAGCCTGTGTGAGACAGTCAGAGTACAAAGACTGACTCGTCGCCGCAGATGTTGCGGATTTTGAGCCGGAGGGGCTTTTCTTCGCTGCTGATTGTGCCGTCCCAGAACTTGCCGGTCTTCCTGCCGTTGAGAATCACATGGCCGGATCTGTCGATTTTGAGTTCTTCGCTGCTGTGCCAGATGTAATCTTCGCAGTTCTTTGTGTAGATATAAATGGAGTCGTGGACAATCGCGAATCCTTCCTTTTGGGCGTGTGAAGTGGTTCGCTTCCAAATGACCTCAGACGAAAAGTTCTCCTCCCCGAAAATCTCGTCCATCAGAATCTTGACATAATGTCCTATGTGCCAGTCCAGATGCACATAGATGCTGGCATTGTCGCTCATCACGGACTTGATGGCGCAGAGATTCTCGTACATCCAGTTCAGGTAGCGTTCCTTGTCCCAGATGTCCCCGTACATCGTCTCCTCGAAGGCTTTCAGCTCGCTGTTGTCAAGCTCGCTTTCCGCCTCGCTGATTGCTTCGGCCACCTTGGGGTTCTTCCTTATGTGGATTTTCTTGGCGTAGTCCGCGCCCGAAGCGAACGGAGGGTCGATATAGACAAGATCCACGGTCTTTCCCTGACTTTTCAGATATGCGCAGGCCGAAAGGCATTCACCCCTGATGATGAGGTTGCCGTCCGGATTCGCCCCGACCGTCTCCGTGATTTTCGTCTCATAGAGCGGCATCCCCCGCCTGATGCCTCAGAAGGCTCGCTTTCTCGGGGATGATTTCTTCGTTTATCTTCAATCTGCGTGACGGGGTGAACGCCCGGCGTATCCTCGAGCGGATTTCGTCGTGGTCGAACTGCGGAAGCGGTACCTGACAGCCGCTCACCTTGGCATCAGACGTAATCCGGTCATAAATCGCCCTAAGACTGTCTTTCTGTCCATAAAGCTGCTCCATCCCAAGAAGTCCGAAACTCTCCTTGTGGAGTCTGAACATCCAGCCGTTGAAAGTCGTAAGTTCCGCGCTTGCCGTGTCGGCCATATATGTCCCGAGCTGCCGTCCTCTGATGTCCTGGCTGTGGATGAGACTCCCGTCCCTTGTGACAATGATTCTGTCGGGGGAAAGGTTCGCATGGATGTCGAAGTCCTCTTCAGCAGGGACTCCGCCATAGCTGATTTTCAGCTGATAGAACTCGACCGGAGGGATATTCAGAGTCTCCATTCTGGAAAACCTCCGGATTGTCCGCAGATTGTCGGCGGAGGCTTTCCGGAACTCCTCCAGAGAAATGTTCTGCTGTTGTTTGAGCTGTTTGTTGAGTATGTCGGCGTTGAACTTGTTGAGCCAGATTATCGCCGTCTCGTCATTGCCCCGGGTGACGTCTCTTTTCCTCTCAATAAGTTTATAGTACATGAGTTTATTCCTTCAGTCCCGTTTTTTTGCCGGCATTTTTCTTCAGGCTGCATATGGCGAAGCATACAAAGATAATGAGAATCTGTTTAAAATTTTCTCATTTTCATTTCTATGTGTTCGTTCTTTCGGTGTCTTTTTGGACATATCCACCGTCACTTGCATTCTGTTTCCGTCACGGCTGTCTCAGCAGATGGCAGATGCTGTCCGGGCCTTCGTTGAAGAGGAGATCCATGATTGAAAGTCCGGGAATGAAGCCGGACTTCGGGGAGAAGACCTGCCAGTAGGGTCTGTCGAGACCGAGGTCTTTCATGATGGTGTTCGGGCGTTTGGGATGGATGGCTTCGCGCAGGTCGGCGACTCTGTCCCCGTCGACGGTGACTGACTGAATGCCGCCCGTGCCGGAGTCCCGCCCCCGTGAGATGATTCCGTCTGCCTCCGGGGCAGCCCAGTCGGCCGTGAAGCGGATTTCCGCCGGGATGCAGGTCTTGCGGAGGAGGAAACGGAGGATTTCCGTGTTGAAGTCGAGCATCAGTTCCGGCCGGGAGTCGAGAATGGCGAAGAGTTCGTCCTGATAGTATTCGAAATATGGGGAGGTGCGGTAGGCGGAGACAATCGCCCGCTCGTGACGTGTCAGCCAGTCGGTCTTCCAGTCGATGCGCATCCGGGATATGGGTTTGCCGAAATCTTCGTGGCAGACCGGGTAATTGAGCGTCTGCGCCCCGTCGGCGGCATAGAAGCGGCAGCGGTTTCTCCACGACTGCTTGGCGTAGTGCTCGCAGGCCTCAATCAAAACAACCGCAGGTTCAACCCCGGCGCACCCCGGGTTGAACCTGCATTCATTGGCAATCACCGCCATATATTCAATAGGCGGGAAATATGCTGTGCTTAGAAGTACCATAAAGAGACATCAAAGAATCTTGTGGCAGATGAATTCAAAGCAGACGATTTCAAAGCAGATGATTTCGAAGAACCAGACAAAAAATCAAAAAAGAATCTTGTGGCAGATGAATTCAAAGCAGATGATTTCCAAGAACCCGAAAAAATCCCAAAAAGAATCCCGGGGAGGAGGGTTTGAATAAAAGGATGGGATGCAAGGCGCACGGTGAAGTTCAAACCGCAGCAACCTGTCGGTTGTGA
>CAVFTG010000114.1:0-5871 GCA_963625415.1 Barnesiella intestinihominis | reverse complement strand
GCAGCAGGTCGAAAGCCTGAAGCGGAGTCATCGAGTTGAGATCCGCCTTGTCGAGGTCCTCCTTGAGCGAGGCGAGCAGCGGGTCTTCGAGCTGGAAGAAACTCAGCTGGAGCGAGCCGTCGCCTTCCACCCGTCCTTCCTTCACATTGTGCGGCCGGACATGGACATCATGTTTCGAGGAGACATCCTGCGATTGGATATCCTGCAATCCGGCGGGCTTCATCACGGGTGTCCTGCCCTCGTTCGCCTCCAGTTCCGCAAGCGTGCGCTCCGCCGACTCAATCACCTGCGGCGGCATTCCCGCCATCCTCGCCACATGCAGACCGAAGCTGTGCGCCACTCCGCCCTCGACCATCTTCCGCAGGAAAATGACCTGTTTCCCGACCTCCTTCACCGCGATGTGGTAGTTCCGGATGCGTGGATATATGCCCTCCATGTCGTTCAGTTCGTGGTAGTGCGTCGCGAAAAGAGTCTTCGCCCCATGCCCGTATCCGTGGATATATTCTACGATTCCGCGTGCGATGGACATTCCGTCGTAGGTCGACGTCCCCCGGCCGATTTCATCGAGAAGCACGAGCGAACGGGCGGTGATGTTGTGCAGAATCATCGATGTCTCAAGCATTTCCACCATGAAAGTGGATTCTCCACGGGATATGTTGTCGGACGCGCCCACGCGGGTGAAAATCTTGTCGAACCACCCGATTTCCGCCTTCTCCGCCGGCACGAACGACCCGACCTGGGCGAGCAGGACGATGAGCGCCGTCTGACGCAGGAGCGCGGACTTTCCCGCCATGTTCGGGCCTGTGAGTATGATTATCTGCTGCCCGTCGGAGTCGAGATGCACGTCGTTCGGGACATATTCCTCGCCGGCGGGCATCATGGTCTCGATGACCGGATGCCGTCCCCCGATGATGTCGAGCTTCATTCCTCCGTCCATATGCGGCCGGCAGTAGCGTCTTTCGAGCGCGAGATGGGCGAATCCGGAAAGAACGTCGAGCCGCGCGATTATGCCGCAGTTGCGCTGGATTCGGGCGATGTTCGTGCGAATCTTTTCGACCGTTTCATTATATATCTGTGATTCAAGGATATATATCTTCTCCTCCGCCCCGAGAATCTTCTCTTCGTATTCCTTGAGTTCCGGGGTTATGTACCTTTCGGCGTTGACGAGCGTCTGCTTGCGCACCCAGTCTTCCGGCACCTTGTCTTTGTGGACATTGCGGACTTCGAGGTAGTAGCCGAAGACTGAATTGTAGCTGACCTTCAGCGAAGTGATGCCGGTGCGGGCAGTCTCGCGCTGCTGGATTCCAAGAAGATAGTCCTTGCCGTGACGGGCGATGCGGCGCAGTTCGTCAAGATCGGCATTCACGCCCGGGGCGATTACGTCACCCTTTCCGAGCATCGCCGCCGTGTTCGGGTCAATCGTCCGCTCCAGTTCTTCCGTCAGTTCGGCGCACCCGTCGAGACCTGTGGCCAGTTCCTTGAGCGGAACGCATCCGGAAGCTTCACAAAGTTCCTTTATCGGCCGGATCCGGCCCAGCCCCCGGCTTACCGTCAGCACGCCCCTCGGCAGAATCTTTCCGGCCGCCGCACGCGAGCCGATTCTTTCGAGGTCTCCGACATCGCCGATGAGCGTCCTGAGGTTTTCAAGGCTTTCCGTGTTCTGTGTGAACCATTCCACGACATCGTGCCGCCGTCTGAGTTCATCGAGATCCATGATCGGCATTGCAAGCCAGTTCCGCAGAAGTCTCGCGCCAATCGGGCAGGATGTGCGGTCCACGACATCGATGAGGCTTGTCCCGTCCTTCCCGGCGGCGCTCCCGAAGATTTCAAGATTGCGGTAGGTGAACTGATCCATCCATACGAACTTCTCTCCGTCGATGCGGGAGATGGAGCAGATGTTGTCAAGCTCGCCGTGACTGGTCTGTTCAAGGTAAATCAGCAGCGCGCCCGCAGCGGTCACCCCCAACGCGAACTTGTCCACCGCGAAGCCCTTGAGCGAATCGACCTTCAGCTGCTTCCTGAGCTTTTCGACAGAGTTGTCATAGACGAAAGCCCACTCCTCAAGCGTGGAGACATAGTATTTCCCGTCAGTTTTTTCCTTTATCCCTTTCTCATAGCCCTTCGGCACGAGAAGTTCCTTCGGCCCGAACGAGTCGAGCAGGTTCATGACATAGTCCGCCGTCCCTTCCGCGACCTGGAAAGTGCCTGTCGAAACATCCAAAAACGCGGCTCCGCATTTGTCCCTGTCGAAGCACAGCCCGGCGATGAAGTTGTTCTCTTTCTGGTCGAGCAGCTGTTCGTTGAACGCCACTCCGGGGGTCACAACCTCGGTTATGCCCCTCTTGACGATGTTCTTTGTGAGTTTCGGGTCTTCCAGCTGGTCACATACTGCGACCTTGTAGCCCGCCCGCACGAGCCGGGGGAGGTAGGTGTCGATGGAATGGTAGGGGAAGCCGGCCATGGGGACGGAATCCGGAGACGAGTTCGAGCGCCGCGTCAGCACGATTCCCAGAATCTTGCTCGCCGTCAGCGCATCGTCCCCGTAGGTCTCGTAGAAGTCCCCGCAGCGGAACAGCAGCAAAGCTTCAGGGTGCTGCGCCTTCACCGCGAAAAACTGCTTCATCATCGGCGTCAGCCCCGAATTTTCCTTTGCCATATCATTCTTCCTCCCGATTACATTTTCTTTTATCAACCCCAAGTCATTTCGTGATAGCCTCTGGGCATCATTTTTTGAACCTGCCAAGTTACGCACAAAACCCGAAAGCGGCAAAAATATCTTGCCGACTATGAATCCGCCCGAAAGTGTTGCGCGCGAATGGTAAAAATAAGCAAAAAGTGTTGCGCACGCGCAACACTTTTTATATCTTTGTGGTCTGTAAATGGTTAGTGATATGAATTCTCTTTTCGCAACACACGACAGAATCATAAATTCGGTGCCGACGGACATAGTCCGGGATACGATGAACCGCATCAACTGGAAATCACGGCTGCTATGCATCCAAGGGGCGAAAGGCGTGGGGAAATCTACGCTCATCAAACAATATGTCAGACTGAATTACACCCCCGGAGACCACAGCGTGCTGTATTGCTCAGCGGACTCGGTGTATTTCTCCCGGCATTCCCTGCTTGAACTTGCGGAAGAATTCCACCAGAACGGAGGCGCGTGCCTGATTATCGATGAGATTCACAAATACGGGAACTGGAGCCGTGAAATCAAGGAGATTTACGATTCTTATCCGCAGATGAAGATGATTATCAGCGGTTCGTCGCTCCTCAAGCTGCTGGAAGGAAACATCGACCTGTCGAGAAGGTGTGTCAGATACACTATGCAGGGGCTGTCATTCCGCGAAGCCCTGAGATTTTACCACGGAATCGAGATTCCCAAGTACCCGCTTGAGGAAATTCTGACGAAGAGCGCGGAAATCTGCTCTATGGTCAACTCGAAATGCCGTCCGATTCAGCACTTCAAGGAGTATCTGCAATATGGGTATTATCCGTTTTACCTCGAAGGGGAGGCCGATTATTTCATAAAGATTGAGCAGGTTCTGAATTTCATCATCGACTCCGAACTGCCTCAGATATGCCGTGTGGATGTCGCCAACCTGCGCAAGATAAAGGCTTTGCTTTCAATAATAAGCACATCAGTTCCGTTTGAAGTTGACGCAAGGAAACTTTCGGATGCCATCGGCGCTTCACGCGACACGGTGATAGGTTATCTGGGAAATCTTTCCGACGCGGATGTTCTGAACCTCCTGTACTCCGAGAAGAAAAACATCAGTAAGCTGACAAAACCTGACAAAGTGTATATGGAAAATCCAAACATCCTGTATGCTCTGGCTTCGGACTCCGTGAACGTCGGGACTGCCCGCGAAACTTTTGCCGTGTGCCAATTGTCCGAAAACCATAACATCGAATACGGAAAAGAAAACGGAGACTTCAAGATTGACGGGAAATACACTTTCGAGATAGGCGGACGCGGCAAGGGATTCTCCCAAATCGCGGGAATCAAAGACTCATATATCTTCGCCGACGATATGGAGTACCCGGACGGCGCGAAACTTCCCCTTTGGATGCTCGGCCTGCTGTACTGATTTTTTTTGGGGGGGGCTATCGGATGGCCGTAAATCGAATCATATCCGCAAGTTTAAGGAAATATTCGTTTGACCATATTCCCAGCTGATCCTGCTGTGATGCGGCGATGCAAGGGGTGACATCTTTCAAAAAATATGCAGACGAAACATTCAACAACCTTGTCTTATTATATGGTGCACATAGTTGAGGAATTAATTCCTCAGTGCAGAACGCCAAAGTCGAGGATGATTGGTAAACATCCATGTTCGTCGTTCGGACGATGCCTGGTGTTCCGGACAAACCTTGGTAACTAAAGGCTTACCGTCCTTGCGTATGTGCTTCTATCCCCGCACTCAGCATCGAGTTCAGGCGCGAGATGGCGTATAGCGGACAAATTGTGATGTGGCGAACGGCATTGTCCGCCTGTTTGTCCGTGTAGTCGAATTTTCCGAAGTTCTCAAGTGAGCATCGGACTGCGCCGGAAAGCTTTTTCTCTCTCAAGAACATCCATAGACTTTTCATACCTCCCTGCGTCTCCGCCTTTACCTCTATCGGAAGAATGTTGCTGATGTGGCTTGTCACATAATCAACTTCCGCGATGGAATTCTTAGCCTGCCTTGTCCAATAAAACATCTTATGCCGGATGTTGGGACTTTGGTATCTCAACAGCTCCAAGCCTGCGGCCATTTCCGCCATAGGCCCCTTGTTCACCAGATCGGTTTCACTTGCCGTCAATATGTCTTTTGTGATTTGTGCCACGTTCCCTATGGATAAGTTCAGCAGCCGCAGCATTATACCTGTGTCCAGAAGCATCATTTTCCGATAGGTCTCATCCTCTTCGCTTCCGAGCGGAAGTCCGTTGGCTTCAGTGTGCGTAACAGGAATAAGAATTCCGGCAAGGGTGAGCATATCGACAGCCTGTTTGATTTCTCTGGTTTTGTAATTGTCGCCCACCTGTGAATACACGAACTTCTGCGTCGTCTGCGCTGCCGCGCTTCTCATCACGCTCCGCAACAGTTCCGGTGAAACCTTCTTCCTGTATTTAGGGAAATCATCCTCATAGCTTGTCACAAGATCATCCTGAATTTCCTGACATTTGAGAAAGTCATTGGTCTCCACCCATTTGTCGACGACTTCGGGCATCCCACCGACAAGAATATAGATGCGAAACAGCTGAACAAGCCTGTCGTGCAGCGGTCCCGGAAGAGGCGAGTCTGCGGAGCATCTGTTTCTTGCCTCCATCAGCAATGTTTCTCCGTTAGCTTCAAGAAACTCGTCGAATGTCATGGCGTACATAAACATTGAGTGAATCCGTCCGACACCGAAGGTCGGCAGTTCTTCCAAGGCGAATTCAAGGAGCGAGCCGGCAGCAATGACGTGAAGGCCCGGCAGGTCTTCCTTGAAAAAGCGGAGTGACATTATCGCTTCCGGACAGGCTTGAATTTCATCAAGAAACAGCAATGTCGCTCCGTCTTTAATCGGATTGCCGCACATTGCCTCGATGAGCGGGACAATCCTTCTGACATCGAGGTTGTCCTGAAAAAGAGCCTTGTATTCCGGCTGTTTTTCAAAATTTATCTCGACATAGTTGCTGAATTTCTCCCCAAGATGCCGTACCGCCGTTGATTTCCCGACTTGTCTTGCGCCGCGCAGTAGAATCGGTTTGTGTGCGTCACTCTTCGCCCATTCCTCAAGGTACTTGTCTATGATTCTTTCGTGATATTGCATAAAATCTTTGCGAGATTGTGACTTGAACTGAAAAAAGTTGTCACTGTACGGGGACAAAAAAGTACAGTGCAA
>CAVFTG010000113.1:4821-5990 GCA_963625415.1 Barnesiella intestinihominis | reverse complement strand
GCGATGCTCGGAGCGGGACTTTACGCCGCAGGGGTCGAGTCGGCCGCAATCGCGACCGGGGCGACGGGCGCGGAACTCACCTCCCTCATCTCCGGAACATTCAGTTTCCCTGTGTTCATCTCGCTCTACACGCTCAGCGTGGCGTTCTACATGCCGACCATCGCACTCTCCAACTCGACGGCCTACGGCATACTTGAGCAGAACGGCTGCGACACGGTGAAGGACTTTCCGCCGATACGGGTGTTCGGCACTGTCGGCTTCATCGCAAGCATGTGGATCATGAATTTCTGCAAGACCGGAGCCGGAGTCTCATTCCAGAACACATGGCATCAGTTCATAATCTCCGGAGCAATCGGACTCGTCCTCACTGTCTATTGCTTCACGCTCCCGCCAATCAAAAAGGCCGCCGCAACCGGAGCGCAGTCATTCTCCGACGCTCTCGGACTGAACGCATTCAAGCTGTTCAGGGACAAGCAGATGGCTTTCTTCTTCATATTCTCGATGCTGCTCGGCGTGGCGCTCCAGATCACAAACGGCTACGCGACCCCGTTCATCTCCCATTTCCAGGGGCTTGAGGGCTTCACGGATTCATGGGGAGCGAAGAACGCGACTGCAATCTACTCGATTTCCCAGATTGCCGAGACCCTCGGAATCCTCCTCATCCCGTTCGCAATGAAGAAGTTCGGCATCAAGAACGTGATGCTCATCGCGATGGTCGCGTGGGTGCTGCGCTTCGGTCTGTTCGGACTCGGCGACACGGGTGGCGGCGTGTGGATGCTCATCCTTTCATGCATAGTCTATGGAGTCGCCTTCGACTTCTTCAACATCTCAGGCTCGCTCTATGTCAATGAAAGGACTTCGGGGGCCGTGCAGAACAGCGCACAGGGTCTTTTTATGCTGATGACCAACGGAATCGGAGCGACTGTGGGCACTCTCGGCGCACAGGCGGTCGTGAACCGTTTCACCCATTCCGAGACGGTTGTCATCGACGGAGTGGAGCGCGTCTTCACAATGGGCAATGAACTCCCGAATGGCCTTGACGGCTGGACTGCCTGCTGGTACATCTTCGCGGCCTACGCCCTCGTGGTGGCGATTTTCTTCCTGTTCCTCTTCAAGGCTCCGGACAAGAACGCGCCGAAGCTGGTATAGCAGGCGCGGAAACTTGTGCA
>CAVFTG010000113.1:0-4685 GCA_963625415.1 Barnesiella intestinihominis | reverse complement strand
GAAAGACGGATGCGGCGCAGACGGAACTGGAGACCGAGTTCTGCGGCAACTCCCCTCGGGCTGCGGTCGGAAACCCTTGCCCAGTAGAGCGACGAGTCCTCCCAAAGGAGGGTGCGGCTGCCGTAGCCGGCTCCGGCGTAGAGGTTGAGCCATCCGCAGACGCGGAACACGGCACCTGTCGTGACGCTGATGCGGGAGACCCGGGAGCGGCCGGAAGTCCAGACGTAGCCTTCGGCGGTCGTGCCGTCTGAAAGGCAGTCATACGCCGAGGCGGAACTCCGGAAATTCGACACGGCCTTGAGGTAGCAGCCCCAGCGGTACTTCTCCCAGCTCAGCATAAGCCCGCCGGAATAATCCGGAACGGCGAATATGCCTGACACCGCAAGACCTGTGGGTTCGCGCCGGCGGACCCACACGGAGGAGGAATCCGCCGGAGAGGGAAGATAGACGATGGAATCCCTGATGATTATCTCCTTCTCCGGCGGAGGAGCCGGAGTCCGCAGCACCATCTCATAGGTTACGGCGGACTCTATGGACTCTGGAAAGACATAATCCCGGATGACTCCGAAATCCTTGTGTTTCACGGTGATTTTCAGCACTTTCTCCGGCACATAGACCCAGGTCTCCCCCACTTCGCGCCTCACTGCGACGACACCCATCACCCCGACATCGAAGTCAAGGTCTTCTGCGGAGGTTATCACCTTGATCAGAGCCGCCTTCCGCCCGTTCTGGTCTTTCACCGGTCTGCCGCTGCGCGCGTCGAGATCCCATTCCAGACGGCGGAACGACTGCACGGAGAACTCCCCTTCACGGGATGTCTGCGCCGACAGGGAGATGCCGGCGTGCAGGCCGGAGAGCAGCAGGATTGCCGCAAACAGCACTCGACATTCAGATATGACCCGATTCAATGCCATCGCCGCAGCCGTTTCAGTCTAAAAATGATACGGTCCGATGACCCCGAAATCCCTGTCCGGAGACTCCTGCCAGGTCCGGACGTGAATCACGGGAGCCTGAGGGTCTGACAAATCAACGAGAATGAAAAGGTAACCGACATCGGAATAGGTCGTGGAGAAATATTCCTGCCGGATTTTTATCCCGAAGAGCTGCTCCCCCTTCCCGAGTTTCACGACCTCGCTGTCCGAGAACTGGATGTTGACGTACTCCTGACTCGCGAAGACACGCGAAAGGTTGCGGATGTATGTCTCCTTGTTCTGGCGGGTGAAACGGACATATCGGTTCTCCCCGTATCCGTCGTCGCGCCGTCCGGTGCTGCGGAGAACCCGCCCCGTGATTATCAGCGCGTCGTCGTCGAAAATCGAGCTTATGTAGTCGAGCCTGCGGAGGGAATATGCCGTCTTGTAGTTTTCGAGAAAAGCGACAAGTATGAGCCGCGCCTCCTCCGACCAGCTGTCGTGGGAGCAGATGTCGGATGTCGCAGCCCTGCCGAGCGAGAAAGTTAGGTTGGATATGAGTCCGTTCCCGTTGAATGTCAGAACTATATCCTCGACGAAACGGCGCGGGTTGCCGCTGAACGAGAATGCCATCGGGATGCTGCGGCAATAGACCTCGTCGCCGAGGGCGTAGAAATTCAGGTCATCGTGGGAGAGGACTCGCGCATTGCCGTAGGCCACGAGCCGGAGGAATATGTCCCAGCCGGTTTCTGTGAAAAGCGGACGGACGGATTCATAGTCACGGGATGTCAGAGCGTCGCATATCCTCGAAACTGCGGATTCATATTCCGAAGTGAAGAGAACCGGGGCGAGGCTCACCGCCGTCGTCACCGTCGAATCCGCCGTCTCATTGAATTTATCGCGGGACATTACATCCATCACCTTGCTTCTGACGGCGGAGAAGTCTATCCTGCTGACCGCCGAGGCATCCGTCCCGCCACGCCCCGCAGTGCCGGCATTTCCGGAGTCTGCTTTTCCCGAGATTCCGTTTCCTGAACTCCCGGCATCATAAGCTACTCCCCCTACGGCATTTCCGGAGGAGTCCCGGCGGCTTTTCCCGCTGATATCAGCAGCCGCCCCGAAGGCCCGTTCCACCGCCTGGACCTCGCGGTAGATGTGCCTCAGATGGGAAGGATCGGACTCGTAGAGTATGCGGAAGTCGTCAAGACGCGAATCCGGGGAGACTTCGATGAAGCCCTTCCCGTCCTTTGCCGAGAGTATGCCGCTCCATTCTCGTCCGTTGAAGAAGCGGTAGTCTATGTTTCTGACAGGCTGTCCCCTGTAAGTGAAGCTGAGTTCCACGACCGTCCTATCCGCGACGCTCCGGCGGTCGAAGCTCACATTCATCCCCTCCAGTATCCGCACCCGCCTCGAACGGAGTTCCGCCACTTCCTCCGCGCTGAAGCCGGGCACGGACTGCAGCAGCACCGCCGCCCAGGAAAGATAGCGCAGCGCCACGTCCATCTGAAGTTTCTCCTCCGCAGTTCCGGCAATTTCCTTCATTTCGGCAATCCTGCGAAGGCGCGTCCCGAAGACGCTTCCCACCGCGTCACGCCTGATGTAGCGCAGCACCTGAGTCTCCTTCCTGCCGCCCGACACGGCGAACTCGGAAACTTTGGAGACATCATCCCTGTAAGTCTCAATCAGCGCGGCCTTCACCGCCCCGCCATAGGGAAGTTCCACCGCTACGGCAATCTTCCCCACAAGCGCATCGGTCGCAAGACTGTCCGCAGCCCGCGTGTCCGCAGCCCGGCCTTCGCCCCAGAGAAACGCCGCATCCTTCTTTATGTCGGAGATTTTCTGTGCGGAAAGGCTCAACGGCAAGAGCAGAAACAAGGCCGCCGTAAAACGGAGCATCGGGCAATGACATTTCAGACGGCTTCCGACTGCAGATGAAGCCGCTGTCAGAAAGGTCTCCAATGCATATGAAAATGAATTTACACTCCCCATAGGCTTTCAGTCACACATTGCTCTCCCTATCCATTACTCTCATAGGTCATTACCTCCACCGTTCAATATTCCACCGGTTCATCATTCCACCGCCTCCCGGTATTCCCGGCAGGCCTGTTCAACCCTGCGTCTCTGCCCCTCGCTCATCATTCCGTCGGCACGAGAGAACTCCTCCCGCAAGCTGTCAGCGACCGCCTTCATATCCCCGAAAGCGGCATCCGCCGCCGCACATCTTTCGCAAAAACGCTCATATCCCGAAACAATCCCCTCCCAGACACGCTCCTGCCCCATCCGAATCCTCCGGAATACCGCAAGCAGCGTCTCGGGTTCATCCGCCGGGCTTCCCGCAGCCTCGCACAACACATTCCCCTGCGTGTCAAGAAAATGCCACCACCCGGAAACCGCGCCGCCATCGCCATCATCCCAGCTGTCGCCCGCTCCGGCGAAATGCCCGTCACATCCGGCGAAACCCGTATCGCCCCAAAATCCTGCAATCAAATCGTCCGTAAGGAAACAGACTCTGCCATACTGCACAGGCACAACGACGCTCCCGCTTTCATCTATGACCCCGAAGTTCCGCCCGTCGCTCACGATGCCGCACCCGTTCAGACAGTCCTCCACGGAAGACCATTCCACGACCTGCCCCGTCCCCCGGCAGGCGGAAAGCAGCACCGCCGACAGGACAAGCGTCAATATATGTTCCCAGAACCTCATACTCTGAAACAAAAGGAAGCCAAATTTACGAAAAAAAGCCGTTACTTTGCAATCTCGATGGAGATGAGTTCGGTCATATTCGGTTCTGCGGAGGATGGATTCGGGGATGTCGCGTCCCCGGAGGTGGAGTTCGTGTATGAGTCCGCCGGGGGACATTCGAGGCTCGGACGGACGGTCATCGACGGGAAGACGGTGTGCATCAAGTCGTTGAAGGAAGAACACATCGGGAATCCGGTCTATGAGGGTCTGCTTGAAAAGGAATATGAAATCGGCTCCGCCATCGAACATCCGAACATCTGCCGGACTCTGGATTTCCGCCCGATAGGGGAACTCGGAAACTGCATCGTCACGGAATGGATTGAGGGGGAGACTCTTGAGACAGCGCTGCGGAACGGGGAGATGAACCCCTCTCTCGCACGGAAGGTCATACTTGAACTCTGCGACGCGCTCGACGCCCTCCACCGCCGCCAGACTGTCCACCGGGACATCAAGCCGGGAAACATAATGCTGACGCGCAACGGGAGGAACGTCAAGCTGATAGATTTCGGACTCGCCGACACGGACACATTTGCGAACCTGAAGATGGCCGCCGGAACGGAATCCTATGCGGCTCCGGAACAGGTGGCAGGTTCAGCCCCCGACGGACGCAGCGACATCTACGCCCTCGGCAAGGTCATCGAAGACATCGCCGGAGCGCTGCACGGGTGCAAGCGGAGTTCTGAGCCTGAAGGCAGAACAAGCGGCACAGGACGACATTCCATAGGCACCGGACGACAGTTCCATCGGCACGGCGGCCTCGCGGCGCGGCGCAGCAGCCGTTTCTGGAAAAGCGTGGCGGCAAAGTGCACGGCATCCGAAATCGGAGGAAGAGTCAGCGGAGCCGCCGCGCTCAAACAACTGATTTTAAAGAAAGAACGCCGCCGTCGGCAAATTCCGCTCGCGCTTTCTGCGGCGGTTCTTGCCGCAGCCATAATCCTCAGGCTCTGCGCCCCGCACATAGCCCGCCTCCACGAACGCCACAGAATCGACATCCTCGTCCGCGACCTCACTGAAGAACTGCTTTCTCCCGCA
>CAVFTG010000112.1:0-6042 GCA_963625415.1 Barnesiella intestinihominis | reverse complement strand
ACAAGCGGGCCGGCGGCATAGAGAGACATGGAGGATGTGTCACTCGGCCAAATTGCCAAGTGAAAAACGGCCAAATTGCCAAACGGAGTCTGTGTCACCCCGCTTGTAGCCTTCCCCAAAAATAATCCCTACCGTTATCGCTGTTAATGAGTATCACTATGATTATGATGGCAGAAAAATCAAAGAGGATACTATGCAATTGACTGAGTACAATAAGTTCAAGGAGACAAATTTTATTATAGAGTGGTCATATAGTATTGACAGTAAGGGGAGGTGGATTAAAAAGGATGGCAGCCTTCTGCAACCTCCTCAAGAAAGGTATAACCAACCGTGATTGGCTGGAGAGTGCTATCAGTAGGCTTGAATCTCAACCGAGACCGGGGCGGCTCAGTAAGTCAGCCCCGCGAGCCAGAGCGGCAGTTTTTTCCCGACCGGGTACTCCAGATTGTCGGCGAGGATGTATGAGTCCGGCACATCGGCAATTTGTTCGAAAGATTTTCTTTCACCTCCGACCTCGAAGGTGACGGAGCCGTCAATCTTGAAGTCTCCGACTGTTTTCTCATACTCGACATTGTGGTGCACGCTCAGCTGGTTCACGACAAAACACTCCCGGACAGTCCCGATTTGGCTGTTTTCCGCCAAGGCATACAGCATATTCGGGTTGTGGATGAAAATCTTGTCCGGCTTCTGCATCTTGGTCACCGTCTTGTTGTCGGCATAGAGCAGATGTATCAGTTCCGCCCTGTTCATCGAGTCGAGGTAGCTCAACACTGTGTTCTTGCTTATTTCGAGATACGAGGCAAGCTTCGATATGTTGACTTCGTACGGGATGTTGCCGGCCAGAAACAGCAGCATTGCTTTCAGTTTCCTCGTGTAGGACGGCTCGACCCCACAGAATTCGGTCATTTCCTGCTCTATTATGAAATTCACCACATTCTCGATCCGGCTGTAGTACTCCACCTCGCTTCCGTCGTAGAACGGATAATAGCCTGTCCGCAGGTACTCCTCGAACATCTTCTGCGGACGGCATAGCCTGTTGATTTCCCCGCAGATTGCCTCCGCATCATTCAGAATGTCGGAAAGGCTGTATGCCGGAATCTTTATCCCTTTGTAGAAATGGAGATATTCCCTGAATGAAAGGCCTTCAAGCGTGTAGGAGAGCGCACGCCTGGACAAATCGGCGTCGGAGTTGAGAATCTGCAGAAGCGACGAACCGGTGAAGGTTATCTTGAGATCAGGATATCGGTCATTGATTTCCTTTATTTCTTTGCTCCAGTGTGGATATTTGTGCACTTCGTCAAGAAACAGATGCTTTCCGCCCATCTGATGGAAACGCTCGGCGAGGTCAAGCAGCGAGTGTGATGAAAAATAGATGCTGTCCATCACGCAGTAGAGCGCCTCTCCGGAGTTCGTGCCGTATGTTCTTCGGATGTATTGCCGTATCATCGTGGTCTTCCCGACACCCCGCGATCCTCTGATGGCGACGAGAGGTTTTTCCCAGCTAATGTCGTCTATCCTGTCCCTGACGATGTCCATACTGACCTGAGAGATGAACATCCGGTGCTTCTTAGCCAATGTCTCCATATCCGGTTATTGTTTTCCGCAAATATACAAAAGGTTAATGCATTGACCAAATTTTTTATAAAATCGTTAGATACGGTGACCGAAATTTTGTTAAAATCGCTTATCGTGCTGAACGATTTCAGCTCTCGTTTTGTCATTTTTTCAATACTGAAATACCTTGCCGGACAATTTGCCTGCTTTCATTATCCTGCGGAAGCAATTATTTGTTAATTTTGTGGGATTTTTGGTCTATGGAATCAATCGTTCCCGGAATTTCGTGGGATTGTGGCGGAACAGGAGGAAAGCCGGGACGGGACTTGAAACATATAATTTTTACGGAAATATGTACAGGACAAAGACTTGTGGTGAGCTGCGGCTTGCCGATGCCGGAAAAACGGTGACGTTGGCCGGATGGGTGCAGAAATGCAGGAAACTCGGAGGGATGACTTTCATCGACCTCCGTGACAGATACGGGGTCACTCAGCTTGTGGTGGATGCGACCGCAGAGGAGGAACTTTCGCAGACCGCCGGTTCGCTCGGCAGGGAATACGTGATTCAGGCCACCGGAAAGGTTGTCGAGAGGGCGAGCAGGAACCCTAAGATGCCGACCGGAGACATTGAGATTGAACTTTCTGAAATCAAGGTGCTCAACAGGGCGCAGACCCCTCCGTTCACGATTGAGGATGTCAGCGACGGCGGCGAGGAACTCCGTGCGAAGTACCGCTACCTCGACCTGAGGCGCAACCCTCTCCGCAAGGCGCTTGAACTCCGCCACAGAATCGCGCACGAGGTGCGCAACTATCTGGACGCGCAGAACTTCCTTGAAATCGAGACCCCATACCTCATCAAATCCACTCCCGAAGGGGCGCGCGACTTCGTGGTGCCGTCCCGCATGAATCCGGGACAGTTCTACGCGCTTCCGCAGTCCCCGCAGACTTTCAAACAGCTGCTCATGGTCGCCGGCTACGACCGCTACTTCCAGATTGTGCGCTGCTTCCGCGATGAGGACCTCAGGGCCGACCGCCAGCCGGAATTCACCCAAATTGACTGCGAGATGTCGTTCGTGGAGCAGGAAGACGTTCTGAACACTTTCGAGGGCATGATGAGAACGCTCTTCAAGAACGTGCTCGACGTGGAAATCCCTAATCCGATTCCGAGGATGAGCTGGTACGACGCGATGGACAATTACGGTTCCGACAAACCGGACATCCGCTACGGGATGAAGCTCCACGAAATCACCGCCCTTGCGCAGGGACACGGTTTCTCAGTTTTCGACGGCGTGGAATATGTCGGAGCGATTGCCGTCAAAGGCTGCGCCGAGTACACCCGCAAGCAGATTGACGAACTCACCGAATGGGTCAAGAGGCCTCAGGTGGGTGCGAAGGGACTTGTATATGTCAAACTCAACTCCGACGGGACTGTCAAATCTTCCGTTGACAAATTCTTCACTCCGGAGGAACTTCAGGGCATGGCGGTGCAGACCGGTGCGGAAAAGGGTGACCTTGTACTCGTGCTCTGCGGCCCGAAGAGAAAGACACAGACCCAGCTCGGAGTGCTGCGCATAGAGATGGGCAACAGGCTCGGGCTTCGCGACCCGCACAATTTCGCCCCGCTCTGGGTCGTCGATTTCCCGCTTCTCGAATGGGACGACGAGACCAACCGCTTCTATGCGATGCACCACCCGTTCACCGCGCCGAAGCCGGAGCATCTCGACTGGTTCTACAGCGACAAAAAGGAAGACCTTGAGAGAGTCTGCGCAAACGCATACGACTTCGTCCTCAACGGCACCGAACTCGGAGGCGGTTCCATCCGTATCCACGAAGCGGACGTACAGGAGAGGATGTTCGAAGTTCTGGGCATCAGCAAGGAGGACGCGGACTACAAGTTCGGCTTCATTATCAACGCATTCAAGTTCGGCGCTCCGCCTCACGGAGGTCTCGCGTTCGGTTTCGACCGCGTCTGCGCACTCTTCGGCGGACAGGAGACGATACGTGACTACATCGCATTCCCGAAGAACAACCAGGGGCGTGACGTGATGATTGATTCGCCGTCGCAGATTGATCAGATACAGCTGGATGAGCTGCACCTTGAATGTCGGGGCGAATAACGGGGTGCCTAAAAGGCGGTCTGCGGCGTTGGATGCCTTGCATCCCATCCTTTTCTTCATCCCCTCTGACTCAGCTTTTCATTTCAGTGCGGTTCGAAATGCTATGAGAGATGCTATGAGAAAAGAGCATGAATGCCTTCCGGTTCGCTTTGAACAGGATTTGGTGGAGGCCGGTTGCGACGAGGCGGGGAGAGGACCGCTTGCCGGGCCGGTCTTTGCCGCGTCGGTGATTCTGCCGCCTGATTTCAGCCATCCGCTGCTGAACGACTCGAAGCAGATGAGCGAAAAGGAGCGGGACGAACTGCGTCCCATAATCGAAAGGGAGGCCGTCGCATGGGCGGTGGAATGCGTGGGCGCGGAGGAGATTGACAGGATCAACATTCTCAACGCATCGATTGTCGGGATGTGGCGGGCGACGGTCCGTCTGGGATGGAAACCCGAGGCGCTGATTATTGACGGTAACAGATTCCGGCCGATTGACCGCCTGCCCGAAGCAGCGCTTGAAACTCCGTTCAAGGGTGGGGTGCTGAAGGAATATATCCCTTTATGGAAGGATATGAAATGGCGGACTTTCGTCGGCGGAGACGGGCGTTTCGCATCGATTGCGGCGGCGTCGGTTCTCGCCAAGACCTGGAGGGACGAATATATGCAGGGGCTTGCAAAGGAATATCCCCAGTACGGCTGGGACAGGAACATGGGATATCCGACGCATGAACACATTGAGGCGATACGGGAATACGGGTACACGCCGTATCATCGCAAGTCGTTTCATGTCAGGGAGTTGGAAACCTTATTGTTTTAGGTTTAATTTTATTGCTTTATTGGGAATTTGATAAAAACATATTGATGTAATGAAAAAAATCCTCATTTCCACCCTCGCGGCATTGGCCGTCATGACTGGGTCCGCGTTCACGGCGATTGCGGACGAGGGCATGTGGCTGCTGCCGCTGCTCCAGAAGATGAACGCGAAAGACATGAAGAAACATGGCTGCAAACTTTCGCCGAAACAGATTTACAACGCCGACGGAGTGTCGCTGAAAGACGCGATTGTCCAGTTCGGAGGCGGATGCACCGGAGAAATCATCTCAGACGAGGGTCTGCTTGTGACTAACCACCACTGCGGATATTCGCACATCCAGGCGCTCAGCAGCGTGGAGCACAACTACCTTCAGGACGGATTCTGGGCCATGAAACGCAGCGAGGAACTCCCTTGCGACGGGCTGACCGTCACGTTCCTCGAATCAGTGACTGACGTGACCGGAATCATGGCCGCGACTGAAGCCGATGCAAGAAACCGGCTCGGAAACAGCATCGATGTGGAGTCCGCCGTAGCCAAGGCGGTCGCGGACAAAAAGGCGGAACTCGTCAAGGCGGCGGACAAGGAGCATGCGAACTGCACCTCTTCGGTGGTGTCTTTCTACAACGACAATCTGTTCTATCTCATCACATACAAAATCTACCGCGACGTGCGTTTCGTCGGGGCTCCGCCTTCCTCCGTCGGGAAGTTCGGGGCTGACACGGACAACTGGATGTGGCCTCGTCACACCTGCGATTTCTCGATGTTCCGGGTCTATGCAGGAGCGGACAACGAACCTGCGGACTACAGTGCCGACAATGTGCCCCTCCGTCCGAAGAACCACCTGAAAATCTCGCTCAAGGGCGTAAAAGAAGGTGATTTCACGATGATCATGGGCTATCCCGGACGAACGAACCGCTTCGCGACATCGGCCGAGCTCAAGGAGATGCTCGCCGAGAACGACATCCGCATCGCGGCGAGGACTCTCCGCCAGGATTTGATGATGGAGGACATGCTCGCCGACCCGAAAGTGAAAATCCAATACGCGAGCAAATATTCCGGTTCTTCAAACGGATGGAAGAAATGGAAGGGAATGAAACTGGCGTTCGACAAGCTTGACGTCATCGGAAGGACAGAGGCCGAAGAGCAGGCTTTCCGCGAATGGGTCGGGGCTGATGCCGCACGAGTGGAGAAATACGGCGACGCGCTTGACGGAATCGCCGATGCGGTGAACGGGTCAAGCGAAGCCAGCCGGTTCTCGACCCTGCTTGTGGAAACCATCTACAAATGCGAAATCGGCTATGCAGCCGCAATTGCCTTCAGTTCATATATTTCCACGATGCAGGAGACTTCCGACAGCACTCTCGCCCTCGGCGCGGCGCTGGACGGGCTCTACGGCTTCTACAAGGACTATTCCCTCCCTACGGACATGAAGATAACCGAAGCCCTTCTCCGTTTCTACCACCAGAACACAGACAGCAGGAACTGGATTATCGACGGTTTCAACGAAGCGACTCTGAAAGCATATGTCGACACCCTGTTCTCGCACAGCGTGTTCACTTCAGAGGAAAAGGCT
>CAVFTG010000111.1:0-6065 GCA_963625415.1 Barnesiella intestinihominis | reverse complement strand
GGGGGTTAGGAAGTCCGAAGGAGGGTGAATAAAACACTTTTTAGTCACCCTCTTTCATCAAGATGAATAACGCCGCAATCCGCTTTTTCTTCACCTCTCGTACAGAGATTCGTCCCAGTCGGGGCTTATATACGCGCCCTCATGGTCGATTATGAAGGCGAGATAGGTGATTGGAAGTCCCTGGGCGAGATACTGCTTTTCGTAATGGGTCTGCACCTCGAAGAGAGCCTTGACGGCGTCCTTTCCGGAAACCGAGGCGAGCGGGCTTTCGAGAAGACGCTGACGGTCAGCTCCGTAGATGTCGGTGGCACAGGCGAGAATCTTCAGGCCGTTCTGCTCTGCCATGGCCCGTGAATATTCGTGAAGATGGCGGCTGTCGGTCTTAAGATGGACGATTCCGCCCGGCTTGAGAAAATTGCGGTAACGCTCCATGAACAGCGGGGATGTCAGTCTCTTCTTTTCACGGCCTATCTGGGGGTCGGCGAAGGTGATCCAAACCTCCGAAATCTCATCCCTTCCGAAAAGAGCCTCTATGAACTCTATTCTCGTGCGCAGGAACGCCACATTCGGCAGATGATGTTCCTCTGCGTACTTCGCGCCCTTCCACAGCCGCGCCCCCTTGATGTCGACTCCGATGTAGTTGATTTCCGGATTGCGCAGGGCAAGGTCTATGGTGTATTCACCCTTGCCGCAGCCAAGCTCCACCACAATCGGATTGCCGTTGCCGAAGAAATCTGACGCCCAATGTCCTTTTATGGGATGATCCTTCAATGTCCCGTCCCTTTTCCACACGGGGCTCACCGGAGATGAATCCGCCTTCCCCGCCTGTACCGGACACCCCTGTCCGGAATAAACCTCCCCGTCCGCACCGTCAGCCTTCACACCCGCGAGAACCTCGTCCGCAGAGGGCTGGAGCAGACAGGAGAAAGTCTCATTCTCCCTGAACTTGCGGAGTTTGTCCTTTCCCATTTCCGTTCTGTTCTTTATTCTGATTCCGTCTGTTGTCACGGTTGCGCCCGCCGTTGCGCCGGTCTCCGCCGCGAACCCCGTCATTCCGTCCGCCGCCGTCCCGGTCACGGTTTCTGCCGTTACCGTCCTGATTGCCGTTCCGGATGCTCCCGCCTGAGCCGTTGCCGCCTCTGCCGTTGCCTCCCCTTCCTCCACGGGACTTCTTCCTGCGTCCGACATTGTCGAAACGGGTGATGCTGTCGTCGCCGACGGCCGTAACGAACTCCGGAGCCACAGGTTCGGGCTCGGACTTGAGAGACTCGGGCCTGATGCCCTCGCGGTTCATCCTCTGGATTTCCCTGACCTCAATCGCAGAGAGCGGGAACATGTTGGCCTGTGAGAACTTGTCGTAGGAGAAATACATCACCTCGCGCAGAATGTCGGTCTTCATCAGATAGGCAAGCCCGTCCTGGAATTCAAGCGGATTGGCCACCTTCGGGATGCGCGACTGCGCGTCCATGTAGGAGGCCGTCTCGTAGTTGAGGCAGCACTTGAGCTTCCCGCACTGCCCGGCGAGTTTCTGCGGGTTGAGAGAAAGGTCCTGAAGCCTTGCCGCGGAGGTTGAAATCGACTGGAAGGTGGAGATATAGTTCGAACAGCAGAGCTCGCGGCCGCATATCCCGAGACCTCCGATAAGCCCGGCCTCCTGACGCGCACCGATCTGCTTCATCTCGATGCGGATGTGGAACTCGTCAGCGAAGACCTTGATGAGCTGGCGGAAATCAACGCGGCCGTCCGCGATGTAGTAGAATATCGCCTTGGTGCCGTCTCCCTGAAACTCCACGTCACCGATTTTCATCTCCAGACCGAGTTCAGCGGCGATCTGGCGGGAGCGTATCATCGTATCCTGCTCGCGGTCAATGGCCTCCTGCCATTTTTCGAGGTCATAGACCTTCGCCTTGCGGTAAATCTTCTTGTAATCGCCTGCGGCAGGGTCGAGTTTGCGGCATTTCATCTGGCGTGCGACAACCGCCCCCTCAAGCGTCACGATGCCGAGGTCATGCCCGGTCACGGCCTCGACCACGACAAGGTCGCCGGTTTTGATGCTCTGCCCCGAGGCGTTGTAGTAAATCCCCTTCCGGGTGTTCTTGAAACGGACCTCGAAGAAGTCCTTGTACTGTTCCTGAGCGACTCCCGGAAGCCAGTCATAGACCTCCATCTTGCAGCATCCCGGCCTGTAGCGGCAGTTGAGCTCGCCCTCGTCGCTCCTTTCCACGGTGCATCCGCGGGAGCAGTCATATTTTTTTGCTTCGTTATCGTTGTTTTCCATAACCTTATTGTTATATGGCGACAAACATTCTGTCCACCAGATCGCAGAACAGAATCTTTGAATTTACATTCCTGTCAAGCAGCGAGACCGTCCTATCGAGAGCCGATTCGGCTTTCATGCAGAACGCCGCCCCGAACCTTGCGGCCGCAGTCCGGTAGAACGCGGCTTCCTCCGGCAGCACGGCGGCGAGCGAATCCTGCCCCTGCCCGGTCAGAAAAATCCGGCGCAGACAGGACGAAAGATAGATGCAGAACGCTTTCTGCTTCTCGCGGGAAGGAAGCGCCGCAGCCGCCTCACCGACTTCAAGGGCATGCAGCAGATCCCGACGCGCCACGCTGTCAAGCAATGAAGACACAAGCGGAAAAAACTCCCCGTTCTGTCTCTCCTCTCCCCGCACCTCCGCCGTCTCCTCCTTCGTGAGCGGAAGAACCCTCATGCTCTGACAACGGGAGAAGACCGTCTGCATCATCTTTTCCGGCGCATGGGTGACAAAGACGAATACCGTTTTCTCCGGCGGTTCCTCCACCAGTTTCAGCAGTTTGTTCGCCGCAGTGGGATTCATCTTCTCCGGAAGATAGCAGAGAACCGCCTTGTAGCCGTCCTCTACCGCCGTAAGCGACATTTTCGAGATTATCGATTTCGCCTCCGGCAGGGCGATTTCCCCTTTCTTCCCCTCGATTCCGAGAGCCGCCTGCAGATCTTCCTCACGGAAATAGGGATTGTCAAGCACCAGCTGTCTCCAGAACGCAAGGAAAGAATCCGAAGTCGGCTTGTCCTCGCTCAGAAGAGAACTTTTGTTCACCGGAAAGACGAAATGCACGTCCGGATGAATCAGTTTGGACATCTGTCGGCATGACGGGCATTCACCGCAGGCCTCCCCGCCGGAACGCCGGCCGCAGTTGAGATATTGCAGGAAAGCGACCGCGATGGAGACCGCGCCGCAGCCGTCGTTCTCATAGAGAAGCATCGCGTGCGGCACCCGCCCGCTGTCTGCCATCGACACGAGCGTGCGCTTCAATGCGTCATTTCCGACAATGTCTTCAAATCTCATGATCTCATCTTCCTGTTATGTTCCTGTCTGTCAGCCCTTCATCCGTTCCCGGAAGAATAAAACACATATTTCCCCCTCGTGTCCGGCACGCGGCTACATGCTCCGGCAAGCCGTGAAACGGGCGAGTTCCGAAAGCATCTCCCGTTCTTCCGACGGAGCGAGGAGGGATATCGCCTCAACGGCCTTCGCCACGAATGCCCCCAGTTTCTTTTCCGCATACCCGACTCCCCCGTTCTCCTCCACGAAGCGGACAATCTCATCGCGGTTCTCCGGACGGGCGACGACATCGGCGACAAGGGCGCGTATCTCATCCTCACGCTCCGGAGCGTTCGCGAACGCTCCGAGCAACGGCAGGGTTATCTTCTGTTCAAGCACATCCACCCCGAGAGGTTTCCCCACCGATTCAGTGCCCCTGTAATCGAGTATGTCGTCCTTGATCTGGAAGGCATAGCCGAGGTTCACGGAGTAGTCCCGCACGGCCTCGCGGCACATCGGGGAAGCGTTGACCGAGATTGCGGCCGTCACGGCGGCGGCCTCGAAAAGCGAGGCGGTCTTGCAGTAGATTATCCGGAGATAATCGTCATAAACCGTGTCGGCCGTCTTCGATTTCTGCAGCTGGAGCATCTCCCCTTCGGCAAGGCAGCTCAGTGTCCTTGAAAATATGCGCACCACCCTGGCGTCGCAGTCTTCGTCTTCGTCCCCTAGAATCAGTCCTATCGCCCTGACAAGCCAATAGTCTCCGACCAGCACCGAAGCCGACGGCCCCAGAAGAGAACGCACTGTCGGACATCCCCGTCGCATGTCGCTTCCGTCAGCCACGTCATCATGCAAAAGAGTGGCGTTGTGCAGGAGTTCCGAGGCTGCGGCATAACGTTTCGACACATATGGAAGCGGGCTTGCGCAGCAGCCGCTGACATGACTGTCCGCAGAACGGAGACAGGCTCTGGCGACAAGCAGGGACAGCATGGGGCGCAACTGTTTGCCCCCATGGGAAAGTATAACCCTGTTGGTCGCGTCAAGCAGGTCTATGTCACTTTTCAGCGTTTTCGAGACGAGTTCCTGAACCTCTGTCCAATCGCTTCCGAGATAGTCCCTGATAAACTTGATGTCCATCGCCTTGTTCATGCTCATGCCTTCGCTCCGGAAACGGCGTTCCACCGTCAGAACAGCAGCGCGAATGAAAGGGTCGCTCCGCCGAAGCGGCTTCTGTCCCCGAACGACTCCTTCATCCTTGCCGCGAACGAGCCGGCATCGGAGATTTCAGCTTTCGAGTCGAAAAGCGTCCCGAAATCCCAGTTGTACCGTGCGGAAATCTGAAGATGCCAGACTTCCAGACCGGCGCCGAGCCCGACTCCGTATTCCCAGCGGCTGAGTCCCGTCCAGTCGTTCTTCACCGAATCATCCCCCCTGAAACGGTTGTTCAGGGCATAGCCGAAGAACGGAACGCATTCGAAGTAGGGTCTCATAATCAGAAGATCCGGGCCCCACTGCAGAGAAACGGGGATTTCAAGATAGCCTGCGGCGTATTCGAACGATTTTTCGTCATCGTACCGCGCCGGCACGCCTGTCCCCTTGACCTGATAGACCAGCGACGGCTGGACCGCAAAACCGAGAGGCAGGGAGAGTTTGAACGTGGCTCCCACATGATATGTCGTCTCCTTGGTCGGTTTCCATTCACTTGGCCTGGCGGAGGAGAATGTCGCGCCGCCGATTACACCATAGTTGAACTGCGCATGCGCATTGACGGCAAAGAGGACGGACAGGGCGGCAAGCACCAGAATCGAAAATGTCTTTTTCATGATTTCGCGAAAAGTCAGAAAAGTTGTCTGGAAAATCATAAGGGTTACAATATCGCGTCCAGTTTGGCGGTGATGTTCGCCTTTGGCTGCGCACCCACAAGCCTGTCAACCAATTTCCCGCCCTTGAAGAAAAGCAGCGCCGGGATGCTCATGATGCGGAACTGCCCCGCAACCTCGCTGTTGTCATCGACATTGCATTTCCCCACGAAGGCACGGCCTTCATATTCTTCCGCTATCTCCTCTATCGTCGGGCCGAGGGCACGGCACGGACCGCACCATGTCGCCCAGAAATCGACGAGCACGACATCATTAGACGATATGATTTCCGCGAAATTCGCGTCATTTACGACATGTTCCATAGTCATTGCGTTTTATATGATTGAATAAAAAACAGTCCGGACCCGGCAAAAGACGAATCCGAACCACAAATATAAGAATTTTTATTCAGTCGCGGGCAAAAACCGTCCCGCGTCCGAACGGCGCGCATGGAAACTTTCCGCGCCTAAAGCGACTTCTCAACGCTCCAGACGAAAGCCCGGAGTCCGAGTTCCGGATACTCCCTGTTCTTTTCGGCCAGACCCCCGAGGATGGAATCCACCTTTTCGTCCGGAACGACCGCGAGCATGGCGTTATTGAGAGTAGGCCATGCATGCGTGCCCTGATGCGGTTCTCCGGTCTCGGAGCCGCGTCCGGTTATTTCGTTCCACATGGTGTAGCCCTTGCAGCCCTGAGCCTCAAGAACATCGGCGAGTTCCATGTTGTATGCCTGATTGTATGCTATGAATATCGATTTCATATTTTTTGTTTGTTAACTCCGTTTACTTCGCGGCGAGTTTCGCTGCCTTGCGGGCGCGGCGGCGGTTGCCGGCCTCGACGAATGCAGTGTAGATTGTCGGGATGATGACGAGGGTCACGAGCGTGGAGACCGTAAGACCCC
>CAVFTG010000110.1:0-6125 GCA_963625415.1 Barnesiella intestinihominis | reverse complement strand
CTACAGCGGGGACACTCTCCTTCTGTCGTTCACCTCTCCGTCGAACAGCGGCGTCGGCAGCATGGTGCTCTCGCACGGGAGTCTTGTCAGCGGAAGCAGCTACACTCTGAAATGCGGTTCGACGAGCGCGAGCGTCACGGCTTCGACAAGTTCGCAGGACGGGGGCGGCGGAAACCCGGGCGGAGGTGACAATCCAGGCGGGGGCGGAAACCCCGGAGGGGGCGGCGGCAATCCTGGCGGCGGCCCCGGCGGACGCTGACGTGAAGGACGCTGACGTGAAGGACGCTGACGCGGCCGGCGTATGCGGGAGCAATCCGGATTCATTTGAGGCCGCCGGACGCGGAGACGCAGCGCATTGAAATACGGACGCATTGAATCGCATAGACATAGACACATACACATAGACACATAGATATACATAGACACATAGATATATAGATATATAGACACATAGATATACATAACATAAATATATAAATAAGGTATATGAAATCGAAAATCATACTCGCGGCACTCGTCCTTTCGGCATTGGGCGGATTTTCGCTGACGGCGCAGGAGAAGGCGGAAGGCACGGCACAGACTGCGGTGCGGGAAGATGAGGGCAAGCCGTCGAAAAGCAATATGACCGTCAGGGAGTGGAAGGTCGATGCGGCGACGAATCAGAAAGTTCTCGACCATGTGACCATATACAACGAAAACGGGAAGAAGGTCGAGGAAATCGAATATGACGGGAGGGGGATGAAGTGGCGGAAGAAATATGAACATGGGGCGAACGGGAAGGTGGCCAGGGAATATGTCTATAATTCCGCGAACAAACTTGACAATTACAGGAAATTCGAGTTCGACGAGTTCGGACGGAAGAAGACGGAGTATGTCTATGACGCCAAGGGAAAACTCAAGAGGTACAAGCTTTATGAATATGTCCCCGGGGATAACGAGTGACTTAAGCTCAACTCTGGAGGCTTTCCCGCCCATCAGCCTCGGGGAGATGGATTCCATCCGGCTGATGAACAGGATTGACAGCAAGTATCTGACTGACAGGATTGTTCTCGGCGAGGTGCTCGATGACGCCCTTGAGGGGGGCTACCGGGTTTTCACTCAGGACGGAGTGCGGCTGCACAGGTATGACAGCCTCTATTTCGACACGCCCTCGCTGCGGATGTTCACCGACCACCGGCGCGGCAAGGCTTTCAGGCAGAAGGTGCGGACGCGGGAATATGTCGAATCCGGGCTGTGCTTCCTCGAGGTCAAGCGGAAGAATAACCGGGGACGGACGAAGAAGAAGAGAATCCCGATTCCGGCGGAATGTTTCGGGGATTTCTGCGGCGATGAAACGATATGCTCATGGCTGGCGGGACGTTCGGACTGTGATGCGAAGTCCGTGTCCCCCTCCATTGAGACATCGTTCAGCCGCATAACCCTCGTGAACAAGAACCTGAACGAGCGGCTCACAATCGACCTCGGGGTCTCGTTCCGCAATTTCAGGAACGGCGCGACGGCCGACATGGGAGGAGCGGTCATCATCGAGCTCAAGCAGGACGGGCGGCTGCACAGCGACATGCAGGACATCCTGCTCCGCCACAGGGTGAAGCCGATGAGGGTGAGCAAGTACTGCATCGGGGTGGTCTCCACGGATTCCACGGTGCATCCGGGACGGTTCAAGAAGAAACTCAGAACAATTGAAAAACTGAACAAAAACTTTTATCTAAAATGTTACAGACCTGTTATACTGCGGCCGCTTTAGAAGACGGCGACCTGCTTCAGACGCTTGCGGAGCCGGTGATGACCACTGCGCAGAGCCTTGGGGAACTCGCGGTGAGATTCGGTCTCAACCTGCTTGTCTGCTGGGCTCTCGTCCATTTTTTCTACTATCCGAAAAGCCGCAGGAAGGACTATGCGTTCACTTTCCTCGCCTTTTCGTCGGCGATGCTGCTCCTGCTCTACGCGATGGGCAGGGTCGACGTGGGAGTGGGGCTGACTCTCGGGCTCTTCGCCATTTTCGGGGTCATACGCTACCGCACGGAGACCGTCCCGATCCGGGAGATGACCTACCTTTTCGTAATCATAGCCCTGTCTGCGGTCAACGGACTCACTCCGCTGTACAAGGCGGTGAATCTCGGGGAGGCGGACGCGCACTATGCCCTCGGCTGGGGCGACCTGATTGTGGCGGTTTCGGCAAACGCGCTGTCGCTCATCCTGATATGGGTGCTCGAAAGCAGCGGCAGTCTGAAGAAGTCGGCGTCGAAGATCATCCTCTACGACCGCATAGACCTCATTGTCCCGGAACGGCGCGACGAACTTTTCAAGGACATAGAACAGCGCTGCGGCATAGTCCCGACTGACGTGGAAATCGGAAATATCGATTTTCTGAAGGATTCGGCATATGTCAAAATCTATTACGAAACGGACGGGAATTCGGCATCGACGATAGGGAATATCGTGAGGTACAAGCAGTTCACCGAGAGCCAGAGTCTTTAAGCCGCGCGGACGGAGTCATATGATACGCGGACGGAGTCATATAACATTTGTCAGGAGAAATCGTCTCATATATTATGGAAAAAACACGAATCATCACAATAGCGGCGGCCGCACTCGCATTGTCGGCGGTCTGCCTGAGCGGCACAAGCGCATCGGCCCAGAGCGTGGGCTTCAACACGAGGACATCGGCGGAGATTGACTGGAAGGCGGCCAAGGGGCTGCACCTGAGCGCCGGCTACGAACTGAGGACGAAGGATTCTTTCGCGGGGGTGGAGAGGCATCAGGCGAATGTCGGAATCGAGTACAAGGTCTGCGACTGGTTCAAGGTCGGCGGGGAGTACATCTTCATCGGGCATTTCGATTCGTCGAACACCCTCAAGCCGCGCCACCGCGTGTCCCTCAACCTGACGGGGCAGTATGATGCCGGGAACTGGCGTTTCTCCCTGCGCGAGAAGCTCCAGCTGACGCACAAGGCCTACGAGGTCAACCGCTACCAGTCCGTCCCGAACCAGCTTCAGCTGAAGTCGCGGTTCACGGTCAAGTACCGGGGTCTGCGGAAGATTGAGCCTTACGCCTATTTCGAACTGCGCAACATCTTCAATGCGCCGCGCTGCTCGGCGACCTGGAGCGAGACTTCGGCGGCCTACACCGATTACGAGTTCCTCGGCTACAGCGACGCCTATGTCAACCGTCTGCGGGGTGCGCTCGGGCTGGACTGGAAGATAAGCAAGCGGCACGGCATCGATTTCACGCTGATGTACAACCACACCCGCAGTCTCGAAATCGACACGAACAAGGCCGGGACGAAGCTCAAGTCGCTCGGCTGGGAAAGCGCCGACGCCCTCTCCCTCTGCGTGGGGTACAAGTTCTCGTTCTGAGGGTGAATCAATCGGACAGTTCAGTTCTTCATAACACTTGCGGATGTCCGTGCAATGCATTATTTTTGCGCGATTTTTTAAAAACTGGTTATTATGAACAGAACTTTTCTCGGGAGCGTTTCCATTCTTCTTGGAATCGCCGCCGTCATGGGGTGTGAACGCCATGACACTGATTCGCAGTCTCCGTTCAACGGAGTGTGGGAAGGTCCGATGACGGTCACGGAGACCGGAACCACAGTGAAACTCATCAATGTGGCAGGCTCGACCGCCGAATTCTATGACATGTATTATTCTCTGGTCAACGGCTATACGACCAAATCGAAGCAGGTTTCCGAGATGAAGATTGTCAATGGTGACGATGATTCCAAAGGTTTCACGGTTTCTCTGGACGGTGATGAATATACCTTCGCTTTCGCCGCCGATGACGACTCCGTCATATATTCCACAGACGGCAAAAGCCAATATGTCCTCACCTCAAATACGATGGACTATTACAAACCGGTCATTTACAGCCCGTTCCTCCTCGCGACGGACAAGGAATATGTCGGACCGCGTGAATATCCGGAAAATGCGGAAGCTTCATTGCAGTCTGCGTCCCTCACCGCCGATTTCAATTGGCTGGAGTTCCTTGAGTGGGCGGGAAAGACTGCGGCCACCACTGCCTGGGGCAAAGGCGTGGGCGTGCTTCTGGACATGCTGTTCCCGGCTTCAGGCGAGACTTCTCTGGACGATGTGCTGGACAAGCTGAATTCCATCACGGAGCAGCTCAACCAGATGACCCTTCTTTACAAGAACACGACCTACGAGGCGAAGCTCAATGAGCGCAGCAGATATGTGAGCCAGCTCACCAATTATAACTCCGACTATTATATCCGTCTGAGCCACGCCGATACGGAGGAAGACGTGAAGACAATCATCCTTGACTGGGCTTCACACAATGTGGGCGGCAATCCTCCGTATGTGGAGTGCTTCAACTTCATTGATTTCCTGCTCGGCACGGTGGTGGAGCAAAGGGACATATACAACATGTATGACCTCTACACATACAACACCACTGCATGGGAGAATGAGGGATATGCCGTCAGGGAGGCTCTCCGCGCCAGCGACATAGCCGTGGCCGCGCAGACTTTCTACCTCACGCAGCTCTATCAGACGCTGAGGACGGACATAAAGGACGAGGCGTCCAAATCCGACATCCTCGCAAAGAACATCAAGAATTTCGAACGGTTTTCCGAGTACCTCAAGAACCGTCCCGTGGAGCGTCACAGCGACAGGGTCATATGCCAGATTGCGGACTGCCACTTCGTCATGGACGCTGTCAATTATGAGGTCGTGCCGTCGGGGATTTACAGAAACCCGTCCTGGTGCACGCTCCCTCACAAATGGATAGAGTATGACAGTGACATGGATTTCATCTACGGGCCGAACAAGATAGAGCGTTACAACAGATCACTCACCCCGGACGAGGCGAGGAAGATTCTCAATTTCTACAACGGCACGGATTTGACTCTGGCTCAAATTTTAAAGAAGGCCGGTTTCAAATTCTCCATGGCCACGCGGCCTGAGCAGACGCTCATTCTCACTCTTCAGAGCAAAGGCTATTCAGCCGACAAGGAAATCGTGGGACTTGACTATTCCGTCAATTATTTCACGAAATCAGCAGGGGATGTCGGGCCGAAGTCCCTTGGCAAGGGTGTTTTCGAGGTCAAGGGAAACATCTACACCTGGTATCTGCAGTTTACGAAATGGAAAACATTCGATGAGAATCAGATCTGGATACGGACGAATGTCCTGGAGAGGTAGTCTCCTCCAGAGTTCAGATTGCATTGTCCCGCGCCCTCGGAGAAATCCGGGGGCTTTCTGTTTTCGCGCAGCCGGGGATTTGCAGAAAACTGCAAAAAAAGTGCTGGGAAATTTTGTAAATAATCAAAAGATTATTATTTTTGCATTGTCATTAAAACAACATGGTTTATGAGAAAAAAGACAAATGAACGAAAGGAAAAAGAGAGGGAGCTGCTCTACTACCTTCAGCTCTACAGCGAAATCAGAGGTCGAAACGGCGCGGAAAGAGTATTGAGCTGGTTGGAAGATTCGATTGACGAACTTGTGGAGAAATTGAAACTAATGTAAGAATCCCCGCCGAAAGGCGGGGTTAAAAACTCAGGAATATGGTTACGAAAGAACAGATGGATGCCTTGAAAAAAAGGTTTGTCAATGCCAGAACGGATGCGGAGCGTCAGGCAGTCGATGACGAGATGCGTCGCCTCTGCGATGAGGATGTCAATGCCGTTGCCGAAATTATGAAACAACAGCTGGAAGAGACGCACAGGGAGGTCGACGAGATTCTTGTCAGAAAGCAACTCGAAGAGATGCTGCCGGCCATATCGTTGTCTTACATTGCAAAGACATATTTCAAAAAGTCCCGCGCCTGGCTCTATCAGAGGATAAACGGCCTTTCAGTAAACGGCAAGCCTGCAAAGTTTTCAAAAAGCGAAATTGAAACATTGAATTACGCCTTGAACGACATCGGGCAGAGATTGGCGAGCATAAAGGTTTCATAGCAGACATATAGCCCACGCAACAGTAGAGCATATCTCTTTTGTTTTAATGACACCGGCCACTTGTGGGTTGTGGCCACGGGCGGCATCCTTTGCGGGGTGCCGCCTTTTTCTTGCCGCCGGGGAGACGGCAATCAGCCGCCGACATTCAGGATGTCCACGCCCTTGAGTTCCTCCGTGGCCTTGCCCGACCTCTGGCAATAGATTGAGG
>CAVFTG010000109.1:2324-6244 GCA_963625415.1 Barnesiella intestinihominis | reverse complement strand
CATAGAGCGCCCAGTCATAGACTCCCCCGCCGGCTATTCCGCAGCGGAACTTGTCGCTGTGGCGCATCACGAGCATGGCGGTCATCGTCCCCCCGAAGGAGAAGCCCTCCACGCCGATTCGGGAGGCATCTACATAAGGCTGGGCCGCGAGATAATCCGCCCATTCGCAGAAATCGCTGACCGGCCATGAGGTGACATCCCTGTAGACCATGTCCTCCCCAGCCCTGCCGTTGTGTCCGGCCGCACGCGAATCGCAGACAATCCTGATGATTCCGTTTTCCGCGAACCACTGGTTCGCCTTGTCCGGCGCAATCCAGCGGTCACGCACATAGGGAGTGTCCGGACCGCCGTAAATCTCCATGACGACGGGATATTTCACCGCGCCCGACGGGTCGAAGCCCTTAGGATACGTAATCATTGCCGGAAGTTCGAATCCGTCCCCAGTCGTCATCGATATGAGCTGAGGAAGGGAATATTGCGACGCATCGAAATTCTCCGGAGCCAGGTCCTTCAGCGTTTCCGACGATATGACTTTTCCTTTTTTCAGCGAATAACGGATTTCCCTCGTCGGAGTCACGGAGTTGGAGACATATGCCGTGAACGATTGCGCGTCATCGGCGAATTTCACCCATGCTGCATTCATTTCCGGAGGGGTCAGGGCTGTCAGAGCGCCGCAGCCGGCCATGCCACGGGGGATGTCGACGGAGAACACGCCCACGCGGGGAGCGCCGTCAATCTTGGCGGAAAAGTAGAGCTTGCCCCGCTTCTCGTCCGCCCTGAGCACGGTCGCATCCCACAGCCGGCTGTCAGTCAGCCGTTTAACGAGAGAGCCGTCGTAGGATATGAAGTAAATCTGATCCCATCCCGTCTCGAAGCGGCGGGCGACATAGATTCCGTCCGCGCCGAACTCCATGCTGTCGAACCAGTCAAGCCATGTCGGATATTTCTCATTGTAAATCAGACGCTTCTCTCCTGTGGCGGCATCCACTGCGAAAAGGTTCAGGTCATTCTGAATCCTCGGAAGAGTCGGAACATAGAAATCGCGGCTGTCCGCGCTCCAGAAAGGGATGCCGAAATAGCCGTCGAATATGTCGCCGTCCCCGTAAGATGATGCCGCGGTGCAGCCGGGAGCCGCCGCAGCCGAAGTGCCTCCCACAATCGGGAAATCCGCCCAGACTATGTCAGGAGCGCCGCCGTCGGAGTCTTCCCCATCGCCGTCAGAGTCTTCCCCATCGCCGGCGGCATTTGAATATGACACATATTCCTTCACATCAACAATGCCGATTCTGACAAGCGGATTCGCCTGCCCGGCCTTCGGGTAGCGGGTGTTGCCGAGACGGCCCTGATAGCCCGCATGGTCAGGTGCGGAGACATCGTACCCTGCGAAAGGTGAATAAATCGGGAAATATGGGACATCTGTGTTGTCAAAACGGTAGAACCCGAGTTTCCGGCTGTCCGGAGACCACCAGAACGCCTTGTAGCGCGACGGACGGCCTAAAATCTCCTCATAATAGACCCATGACGCGTAACCGTTGAGAATCAGGTCGCTCCCGTCATCCGTCAACATGAATTCGACTCCCCCGGCGACATCCTCGACCCAGAGGTCATTGCCCCTGTTGAACGCAATCATCGTCGAATCAGGCGAATATGTCGGATTCACCCTCGAATCCTGAAGTTCCCCGACGGCCTGGACAATGGCCCGTGCGACAGAACTGACATCAGTCTGCGCCGCCGCCCACGCCGTCCAGCACAACGCCGGGATTACAGTCAAAATCAACTTCTTCATATCCATAACTTTATCATTTGTCCATATTTTCCATCGTCCCCGTGACTTCCGGTTCCATTCCCCCGGGAAGACTGTCATCTGAACATGTCATCCTTGAAATTCACGAGATAAACTTTCTCGACAGCCCTCGTCAGAGCCGTGTAGAGCCACTTCAAGTCGTCAACCGCCAGCGAATCCTGCCAGAAGGGGTTGTCGATGAACACGCACTTCCACTGTCCGCCCTGCGACTTGTGACAGGTCAGAGCCTCGGCGTACTTGAGCTGGAGCGCGTTGAAATACTTGTCCTCCCTCACGGCCTCCCAACGCCTGCGCTTCGAGCTGATGTGCGAATAATCCGCGTCAACGCCGGCATAGAGCTGATTCTGCTGCTCATAGGTCAGGGACGCCGACTCGGAATCCAGAGTGTCCAGAATCACCTTCGCCGACAGTTCCTGATCGCCGTAGTCGGGAAAAGTCAGCCGCGCCTGGGCGAAATGCAGTCCGTAACGTTCCTCATAGTCAGAAATTTTCAGCAGTTTGGCGATGTCCCCGTTGGCTATGTAGTCCACTCCCTCAAGTTTCCCGCAGAACTGGTAGCAATTCTTCACAATCATAAGCTTGTCCCCCCTCACAAGCCTCTCCTCCTTGAACTGCACCATCGAGCGCACGCCCAGATTGTACTTTATCGCCCTTTTGTTCGAGCGGCAGAGAATCACGGTTTCGTCCTCTCCGTAACGGGAATATGCATCGGTGAGACATTCTATGAGTTCGCCCCCTCCGATTCTCACGACATCGTCATATCCCTCAGTCGAAAGGGCGACGCCCCCGTAATCAAAGACATCCCCGCCATAGTCCGTACGGGTTATGAGTCCGCGGAGTCCAGTCGCGTTCGCGAGAATCCCCGACTCCTTCTGCTGACGCACGACGGTCGTGAGAGTGCAGAACAGCGTTCCGCCCATCATCGCCATATATTCCCGCGAAAGCGCCGGGCTGCAGTCCATCCCCACAGGAGGCAGCTGCGCGGCATCTCCGATCAGCACAAGCTTGCAGTTCACGCCGCTCCGGACGAAAGTCACGAGATCCTCAAGCAGATTGCCGCTGCCGAAAGAGGCGGAAGAAGACTGCTGACCGGTCTCTATGCCGATGAGCGACACTTCGTCCACGACGAAAAGCGTGTCCCTGTCCTTGTTCGGCGAGAGGGAGAACTGTCCGTAGCCGTCGCCTCCGACGGATTTCTGACGGTAGATGTGCTTGTGCACGGTGGCTGCGGGACGCTCCGAGCTGTTCGACAGAACTTTCGCCGCCCGCCCGGTGGGCGCGAGAAGAACAGTCTTGATTTTCAGTTCCGCGAGGGTGTTGATGACAGCCGAGATTGCCGTGGTCTTTCCAGTTCCGGCATAACCGTTCACCACCATTATGTCGTCATCCCAGCCGATGAAATCCGCGACCGTCCGGAAAAGATTCTCCTGACAGGCGGTCGGTTCATATCTCAGATGAGCGAGAAATCGCCGGTACAGACAGTCCCCCCTCTCCGTCATCTCGATTTCCGGTTAAAAATCAGACAGGCGACAATCAGGACAGGATAGATTTCAACACGGCCGAGGAACATGTTGAACGTGCACACCAGTTTCGCAGCCGCCGGCATCGCGGCGAAACTGTGGGTGTCGGCGATGGTGCTCACCCCGAGATTGCTTATGCTCGCCATGGCCGCCGCCGTGGCGTCCGCCCCGCCCATACCGGTCGCCAGCAGGATTATGACCGCAAAGATTATGAGCAGCATGTATATGGTCATGTATATGAGGACGGAATTGACGACGGCATCGGTCACCAGATGATTCCCCACACGCACGGAATAGACCGAATTGGGATGAAGACGGCGCTTGACTTCACAGCCTATCGACTTCACGGCGATGAGCACCCTGTCAGTCTTGAGACCTCCGGTGGTGGAGCCGGAACAGCCGCACTGCAGACCGCAGTAGAGCAGCAGGACGGAAGCGAACATCGGCCAGGAGGCGGCGTCCATGGTGGTCAGCCCGGTCGTGCTTATCAGGCTCACGACATGGAAAGTGCCGTCGAACAGCGCATCCCACAGCGAGCTGTAGTTTCCATCCGTCATCAGCGAGACGGTCACGAGCAGCGAAACGACGCCGATGGT
>CAVFTG010000109.1:0-2314 GCA_963625415.1 Barnesiella intestinihominis | reverse complement strand
CCTTGAACGAGCCTGTCGTGGCGAAAGTGAATATGACTCCGAAGTGCATGGCTGAAAGAGTCATGAAGAACATGACTATCAGCTCGATGAGTTTGGAATCATAGAACCCGATGGATGCGTTGCGCGTGCTGAACCCCCCTGTCGCGACCGTGCTGAACGAATGGTTTACCGCATCGAAGAAACTCATTCCGGCCGCCCACAGCAGCAGGGTCTCGACAACCGCGAGCGAGATGTAGACAAGGCATATGATCCAGACGGTGCGGGAGGACTTGTAGCGGTAGCCCTCGCGCGAAAGCGAAGAAATCTCAAGATTCGTCATCCTGAGCCTGAACGGACTCGCATCCGGAAGCACGAGAAGGAGGAACACGACGACACCGAGCCCCCCGATGAAATGTGTCGAGGAACGCCAGAAAAGCAGGCTCTTCGGCAGTGCCTCGACATCCGACACGACAGTGGAGCCCGTGGTGGTGAAACCGGAGACGGACTCATACCATGCATTCACAAGCGAAAAGTCGCCCCCGTACAGGACATAGGGCAGCATCCCGAATATGAACGAGAGAATCCATGATATGAAGATTATCAGGTAACCGTCGCCCATGGTGATGGGCGGGGTCTTTCTCACGAATATGAAAGGAAAAGCGCCGACGACGAAGGTGATGAGAAAACTGATTGCAAGTGAGCCGAACGCGGAATCCTTCCCCTCGCCGAGAGAAATCATCATTGAGATGAACATGAACAGGGCGCTCACCAGAAGCGCCTTGCCTACATTCACCGATATGACCTTCACATTCATGTGTTTCTTTTGGGTCTATATTTTCTTTTTCATCAGTAATGCACCCCTGTACACTCTTTCTTCAGAAGAAAATCTATCCTCACAAATAAATTTCAAACTCCTTTCTTGGAGCGGAGGAGCTTCATGCGGCGTTTGAGGTCGGCGTTTTCCTCCGTGATTTCGGAAATGGACGCGTTCAGCTCGGCGAGTTCGTCGTCCCCGTCGAAATCGTAGGAGTAGTGCTTGCCCGAGGCTCTGTAGAGAGTCATCCCGCCGTTCATCCTGCGCACGGGCTCCACGAAATAGGACAGGAAGAAAAAGAGCAGCAGCACGACCAGCAGCAGTCCGGCGGCCACGGAGACCACTCCCGGGACGATGCTCCGGTAGAAACTCTCCTGAAATGTCTCGGAGTTGGCCTCGAGGTCGTCATAAATCGCCGCGTTGAGCATCTCCAAGTCGGAATGCAGGCGGTTGAACCGTGGCTGAAGCCGCTCGAAATACCATCCCCGTGAGTCTATGAAATCCGAGGATATGACATTCTGAAGCTCGAGCGAGGTGAGCATGTAGGCCGAATAGGCGTATGCCACCGAATCCGCGAGGGGCAGCGCACGGCGCGAGGTCAGCGACTGCTTGAGGCTGTCGCAATGGCTCAGGAACATCTCCCGGTCGAATTCCGGCAGGACATTGGTGGTCTCGTCGCCGATGAGGGAGAGTATCTTGAGGTTGTAGCTGTCGGTTATTGTCGCGAGCCGCTGCGAGACGTTGAGACTCTTGATGTTGGAGGCTATGAGGTCGGAGACATAGTTGCTCATCCTCTTGTACTCCACCACCGATATGATGCTGGAAAGCATGAGTATGACCGCGATGGAACTCATCCCGAGGATGAATTTTCCCCGCATGGAAAGTCGTCGTTCGCCCCTCCGGCCTATTTTCTTCCAATCAATCATCAGAATTTGAATGAATCCTTGAGGGCCGTGGTCTTGTTGAACACGAAATGCTCCGGAGTGCTGTCCGGATCCTTGAAGAAGTAGCCCGTGCGCTCGAACTGAACCGCAAGACCGGAATTGTCCTCAAGCAGCGCCGGCTCGGCGAAGCCCTCCGCAATCCTGAGCGAATCCGGATTGAGATACTCCTTGTAGTCCTTCCCCTCCGGAATCGCGCCCATCTCGGGTTCGGTGAACAGCTTGTCGTAGAGACGCAGCTCGACCTGTTTCGCGTGCTCCGCGCTCACCCAGTGGATTGTCCCCTTGACGGAGCGCCATTCGCCGGAGCCCGGACGGGTGGAAGGGTCGTAGCTGCATTTGAGTTCGACGACATTGCCCTCAGCGTCCTTGACGACCTCGTCGCACTTTATGATGTAGGTATATTTCAGACGCACCTCTCCGTCAGGTTTGAGACGGAAATACTTCTTCGGAGCGTCCTCCATGAAATCCGCCCTGTCGATGAGCAGTGCTCCGGTGAAAGGAACCTTGCGTGAAGGCCCTTCAGGAGCCGCCGGATTGAGCGGCGCGTCGAACCATTCGACCTTGCCCGGCTCCCAGT
>CAVFTG010000108.1:1186-6245 GCA_963625415.1 Barnesiella intestinihominis | reverse complement strand
GAATATAGACCAAAAAGACACACAAAGATTACCAAGTTATTTTTTAAGGATTACTAAATACCCTTATGACAAAAAATCAAGGCTCTCTAATGCGTGACGTAGTTCTCGGGGTGGCGGCCGGTGAGGTGCATCTGCTCGTAAATCTGCTGGATGCGCTCCATGTCGGCCTTCGCGTCGTCGGTCAGTTCGAATTTCTGTCCTCGGCCGACGCGCTTCGTGCCCCAGTCGAAATAGCCGAGATAGACCGGGCAGCCCACGGCCGTGGCAATCTTGTGGAATCCTGTTTTCCAACGCTTCACCGGCTTGCGGGTGCCTTCCGGGGCGAGTGCGAGGTGCATGACCTTGCGTTTGTTCATCTCGTGGACGACGCTGAGCACGACTGACGCGCCGTTCGTGCGGTCAACCGGAACCGCCCCCATCTTCTTGAGAATCCAGCCAAGAGGCCACCGGAAGAACTCCTTTTTCACCATACAGTAAGCCTTGCCCCCGACGGAGGTATAATACAGGTAGGAAATGGCGAAATCCCATATCGTCGTGTGCGGCACTCCGAGAATGACGCATTTGTCCTCCGGCACCGGCGGCTCGACCGCCGTCCAACCCAAAGCCTTCAGCATGAAGGCACAGAATTTTCTCCACATATTTTTCTATATATTTACATCCTCCAACTCTTCTTCGCTGCGAAGATTGCCCCGGATGAAATTCTGCCGCTCGACGGTGTTGTCGCCCATATAGAACTCCATAATCTCCGAAATCGACTCCTCGTCGCTCAGGGTCACCGGGTCGAGCCTCATCCCCTCGCCGATGAAGTCCTTGAACTCGTCCGACGAAATCTCTCCGAGACCCTTGAACCTCGTGATTTCCACGCCCGTCTTGATTTTGCGTATCGCCTTCTCCTTCTCCACGGCATCGTAGCAGTAAATCGACTCCTTCTTGTTGCGGACGCGGAAAAGGGGAGTCTGGAGAATGTAGACATGTCCGTTGCGGATGAGCTCCGGGTAGTACTTCATGAAGAAAGTGAGTACGAGCATGCGGATGTGCATCCCGTCGTCATCGGCATCGGTCGCCACCACAATCCTGTTGTAGCGCAGGTTCGCCACGTCGTCCTCCACTCCGAGAGCGTTCAGCAGCAGGTTCAGCTCCTCGTTCTCGGCCACCTTCTTGCGGCTCTCCTTGTAGCAGTTGATAGGCTTCCCCCGGAGGCTGAACACCGCCTGGGTCTGCGCGTCGCGCGCCTTGGTGATGGTACCGCTCGCGGAGTCGCCCTCAGTTATGAATATGCTCGTAAGGTCAATACGCTCCTTGTTCTGTTCGGTGATTCTGTCTCCGAGATGCAGCTTGCAGTCGCGCAGCTTGCGGTTATAGACATTCGTACGCTTGTTGCGCTCGCGTGTCTTCTTCTGTATGCCGGCAATCTCCTTGCGCTCGGTCTCGGACGCGACAATTTTCGCCTGAATCACAGGGACTATGTCCTTGTGGATGTGGAGATAGTTGTCGAGATTGGTCTTTATGAAGTCGTTGACGAAAGCCCTGATTGTAGGCCCGCGCTCGATTCTGTTCGCCCCGTTGGCTTCCTTGACAGGATTGCCGTTTTCGTCCAGAACCTCCTGCTCGTAGGTGTAGGTGGAGCCGAGCTTCGTCTTGGTCTGGCCTTCGAAATTAGGCTCCTGTATTCGGATGCTGATGGCTCCTATGACTCCCTGGCGGATGTCCTCCGGAGCATAGTCCTTCTTGTAGAACTCCTTGAGAGTCTTTGCGATGGCCTCCCTGAATGCCGCCAGATGCGTTCCTCCGTCGCGGGTGTTCTGCCCGTTCACGAAAGACGCGATGTTCTCCCCGTAGGCGTTTCCGTGGGTGAGGACAATCTCGATGTCCTGTCCTTCGAGATGAATCGGCGGGTAGAGCGGCTCTTCGGAAAGATTGTCGTTCACGATGTCGAGAAGCCCGTTTTTGGAGATGTACGGCGTTCCGTTCAGCGTGATGGTCAGCCCCTTGTTGAGGTAGCAGTAGTTCTTGACCATCTTCTCGACGAATTCCATATTGAAGCGGAAGTTTCCGAACATGTCCGCGTCCGGAACGAAGCACACGAGCGTACCGTTCTTCTCCTTAGTGCCCGCATTGTCCACATCTTTGACTTCTTCTTTGAGCCGTCCGCGCTCGAACGTGGCGCTCGCCATCTTTCCGTCACGGTAGGACTCGATGTGGAACCATGACGACAGCGCGTTCACCGCCTTTGTTCCCACTCCGTTGAGTCCGACTGACTTCTGGAAGACCTTGGTGTCGTATTTCGCGCCCGTGTTCAGCTTGCTTACCGCGAGCGTCAGTTTCCCGAGCGGAATGCCGCGTCCGAAGTCCCTCACGGTCACTTTCCCGTCTTCGTCAATGTCAATCTTCACATTCTTTCCGAACCCCATCGCATACTCGTCGATGCAGTTGTCCACGACCTCCTTCAGCAGGACATATATCCCGTCACCCTGATTGCTGCCGTCCCCGAGCCGTCCGATGTACATTCCAGGTCTTTTCCGGATGTGCACCACGTCTTCGAGGGTGCGGATGCTGTCGTCGTTGTATTCGTTAACCGTAGGATTCGTCTGTGCCATAATAGGAATCTTTTTTGAAACGCTCCCCGCATCCTTGTCGGACTCATCTGTCGCCCTGAAAGGGACTCATTCCGCCCGTGACGCGAAAAACGCGCAAACTTACAAAAAAATGCCCAATCCGGCAAATCGGTTTTCCGCACCTGCACGGAGGCGCATACACGGTGCACATGCACGAAGGATGCCTGCACGAGACACCTGCGAGAAGGCATCTACACGAAGAGCATCGCCGTGAAGCCGCAGAGAAGGGCGACGGCGCAGTTGATGACCTTCGCCCAAAGGAAGGATTTCTTGCTCTCTGCAAGGAGGGGAATCGAGGCGTGACCGTCCTGGGATATGCTGCTCGCGAGCAGGACGGGGAACGGGACAAGTCCCGCAGCGTAGAGCGTGACGAAAATCAGGTGCGGGCCGGATTCCGGGATTATACCTATGGCGACCGCGAGCAGAATCATCAGCGCCGTGTTTCCGCTCACCCAGGCGCTGATGTCGATGAAGTGCATCAGCAGCGCGATGCCGGCGAGTATGCCGAAGGTCCAGAGGAATATGGTCGCGAGGTGTTTGTGTATTATGTGGTGCCAGAGATGCTCCTCGATGAAGTGGTCGGGGGCGAAGATGATGACGGCCAGCATAATCACGCTCAGGCAGGCGAAGAGCACGTTCATCCACGACTCGCTGAGCAGGTCGATTTTCAGTTCGTGCCCGGCCTCAATTCCGGGTTCTGCCGCCGTTGCGCCCGCCTGACTGCTTTCGCAGCCGGCGTGTCCTTCGTGGCCGTATCCGCAGCAATGTCCTCCGGCGTGCCCTTCGTGACTGCCTTCGCAGCAATGCCCATTGCGGGTATCTGCGGTTTGTACGCAGCAGGCCTCTGCGGGTGTCGTCGCCGGAACTTCGCAGCAATGCTCTCCGGAAGCAGTCGCCGGAACTCCGCAGCAATGCTTCCCGCTTGCCATTGCAGTTTCTTCTCCGGCGTGCCCTTCGTGATGTTCTCCGTGGTCGTGCTCAAGAAGCCCCGAGCCGAGCGCGGCGATGAACACCGCGAGACCCGCCGCGAGCACCGCACGCTTCCAGCCGAAATGCCTTTTTCCCCGGTCGTGCTCCACCATCTTCTCCTGCCCGTGCAGCTCGAATCCTTCAGCGCAGCATCCGTCCGGGACCGCAGTCGGCAGTCCCTTCCTCTTCCGGATTATCCCGGCCGCAAAGTCGGTGAGCAGGCCGGCGACAACGGCAATGACGAACAATATACCGAAGAGAATCAGAGCTTTCTCCGGAAACATAGCCAGCATCACGAAGGCCTCGTCTCCCGAAGACGCAATCATCATCGCAATCAGCGCCCCGAAGCCGAACAGCCCGTGGGTGTAGAGCGAAACCGTGGCGAACCCCCCGATGCAGCCCGGAACAAGCCCGAGTGCCGCTCCGAACAGCACCTGACCGAATTTCGTCTTTTGCAGCCTTGATGCGAAACGGCCGTGCGATTCGATGTTGAGAGCCTCGATCATCATCATCATAACAATGACCAGCCCGGTGATGAGTATGCTGTCGCGGAGGATGTCGAGCAGTGAGTGCAGAAGCATAGTTTTCTATTTATATGGCTATTCTATATATCCCGATATGAAGAGATTGACCATCGGACGGAGTGGGGAGTTCGTTGCCAGGGTGACAATTATGAGAGTTTCTCCCTTCGGAAGGGCGGCGGTGTCGAGACTGACCCGGATCTGCCCGGACTTGCCGGGGGCGACGGTCGGGACTGCTCCGGCGGTGCTTTTGGGCGCATCGACATCGCATTTGTGCACGATGAAGTCGCTTTTCCCCTCGTTGGTGAAGTCGAAGACCGCGTCAACGGTTCTGCCCGCCTTGATTTTCCCGAAAGAGAAAGTGCTTGTCCTGAAGCGCGGAATAGGACCTTTTGACTTCTCCGCTTCAGAAAGCGAAGTGAAATTGTCTGTGGTGTAGGCGAATATCCTCAGTTTTCCGGCCTTGACCCCGTACGGAAGCCCTGCCAGTGCGAATGAACTCACCCCGTCCACGACCGGAGTCGCGAAATAATGGTTCTTGCCCCATCTCTCCCCGGAACTTCGTACGGTGTAGCCGACAGTGACTTCGCCTCCGGCTGGGATTGACAGCGGATTGGGTTCTATACCCAGTCCATCGCTCAAATCAGTGAATTTTACGGTGATTGTTTTCTTCCCGAGGTTCGCCATCTTGAATTCTCCGCTGCGGCATTCTCCCTGAAGGATATTCCCGCTCTTGAGGTCCAATGTCTTGAATCCCAGATTTCCGAAGTGGACGGGATATGCCTCGGCGAGACTGAGCTTCCTTTCACGGCACACTCCCCGCAGCTTGAGTATCACCGGCTTCTTCATCCCGGAAAGATAGACGGTCAGATTCTTGTCGAAGGGGAGCGGCGCTTCATTGTTGCTGTAGGTCGCGGAGATTTTCCCGCTTTCGCCGGGCTTTATCGGCGATTT
>CAVFTG010000108.1:0-1173 GCA_963625415.1 Barnesiella intestinihominis | reverse complement strand
GCTGTAGATTGCGAGGGGTTCTTTCCCGATGTTTTTCAAAGTGAATGTGCAGCTCACCGGGCCGCTTCCGAGCACGATGTTCCCGAAGTCATAGCTGTCCCTGTCGAACTCCGCGCTTCCGCTGACCTTAATCTGTGCGGCTGAGGGGACTGAAATCAGGGAAAGAGCCAGAAGCGGCAGAACCAGCAGCCGGAGAGTGGGGCGCAGCCGGCGGATTGGAGCGGATGTGCCTGCGGTCTGTGTGCCTGCGGTCTGTGTGACTGAACTTGTGTGAGTGCCGCTGTGATTGCTGCTGTGAATGCTGACGTGGCTGTCGCCGTGGATGCCGCTGTTGTGACTGCTGCAGTGGCTGTCGTTGTGGCTGTCGCCGTGGATGCCGCTGTTGTGATTGCCGCTGTGGCTGTCGCCGTGGGTGCCGTTGTGGCGGTCGCCGTGAATGCTGACGGGGCTGCTGCCGTGAGTGCCGCCGTTGATGCCGTGTACGCTGTGTGTGCCGTGAATGCTGTGTATCTCTGTCATATCCGTTGTGCCGACAATGCAGGGCCGCAGCAGCGCCGTACCGGAAGCCCGGCCCGCAAAAGAACTGCAAATATAGCACGGATTATTTTGTGAAAATCAAAACAGTTCCTAAATTTGCACCCGTTTCCGCGTTTTTCTCCGCCGCCTGTGCGGGGGACGGCTCGGTTTGGCGTTGTTTCATAAAGAACGAACTGATTTCAAACAATTTATATTATGGCTCACAAAATTTCACAGGACTGTGTCGCTTGCGGTACTTGTCTTCCAGAATGCCCGGTTGGAGCGATTTCCGAGGGCGACATCTACAAAATCGACCCGGATGCCTGCATCGACTGCGGCACCTGCGCTGACGTATGCCCGCAGGGCGCGATTTCAGCTGAATAGTCAGAAATCTGATTTTGATTTTTGAATTTTATTTGTACCTTTGCACGCTCAAAAGAAAAAGGGGGTGATACAGAGATGATTATAGTACCGATTAAGGAAGGTGAGAACATTGAGAAAGCGCTCAAGAAGTTCAAGAGGAAGTTCGAGAAAACCGGAGCAATCCGTGAACTCCGTTCGCGCAGAGAGTTCGAGAAACCGTCCGTCAAGGCGAGAAAGGCAAAGATGAAAGCCATCTATGTCCAGCACCTCCGTCTGCTCGAAGAGCAGTAATCA
>CAVFTG010000107.1:0-6455 GCA_963625415.1 Barnesiella intestinihominis | reverse complement strand
ATAGACCAAAAAGACACACAAAGATTACCAAGTTATTTTTTAAGGATTACTAAATTAAAGATATATGAGCCGGGAGAGACGCTCCGGGGCGAAAATCTCGGAGGCCACGCCGAGTATGTCCTCCGGAGTGACGGATTCAATCCTGCGGCGGACGGTTTCGTCATCCCGGACGGTTCCGAAAGCGTTGAGGCTCTTGCACATGGACAGCGCCTGGCTCTCGCTGTTCTCCGAGGCTATGGAAAGCTGCCCAATGAATTGCCTCCTTGCGGCCGAAAGCTCCTCCGGGGAGAAAGGGACAGTCCTGAATCTGAGCAGTTCGCCCTCTGTCGCGGCGATGCAGTCCTCGAGATGTTCCCTGTCGCAGCCGAAGCAGATTGCCATCACGCCGCTGTCGGCGTACTGGCTGTAATTGCATTCGATGTTGTAGACCCAGCCCTTTTCCTCGCGCAGGACAGAGTTGAGCACGGAGTTGGCCGCCGGACCTCCGAGAATGTTCGCCATCAGGGAGGCGGCCACGCGCTCCTTTTCGCGGTAAAGCGACGGCGCAGAGGCTCCGATGATGCAGTTCGCCTGATGGCTGTGACGGTTCACCGTCTTTCTGAAGACATTGCCGGGAAATTCCGACCTGAAGACATTGCCGGGAAATTCCGACGGAGCCGACGGGGATTCCGACGGAGCCGCCATGTAGGACTCATGCCCGTTCCCGACGGAGAGCAGGTCCCCGGAGCCGAAATATTCCGCCGAAAGACGCTCAACCATGGCGGCGGTCTCCTCCTCCGGAAGCGGCGCCACGACTGAGAAAGACATTCGTTCCGGAATGAAGAATGTCCGGACATATCTCTTCAGTTCATCGGAGTCCATCTTCTTCACCGACGCCGATGTGCCGAGCACCCTTCCGCTGAGCGGATGTCCTTCAAAGAGAAGACTTTCGAAACGGTCGTATATGTCATCGGCGGGTGAATCCTTGTAGCCGGCGATTTCGTCAATTACCACGGTTTTCTCCACCTCGATTTCATCTTCCGGGAACACGGCGCGGGAGGCCATCTCCATCAGCAGCGCCGCCGCCTTTTCAATATCTTCCTTGAGCACGGTCGCATGGAGGACAATCTCCTCCTTGGTCGTGTAGGCGTTCAGTTCGCCCCCGAGCCGTTCGAGGTAGCCGTTGATTACCGAGGCGCTTTTGTCCCGCGTGCCCTTGAAGAGCGCATGTTCCACGAAATGAGCCGTGCCGGAACGGAAATCACCCGAGGTCCTGCCCCATCCCGTCACTTTTTCCTCTCTCGTCCCGCAGCGCACGCTCAACGCGCAGCACGCCACCCTTTTCCCCTCACACAGAGCCGCATAGCGCAGCCCGTTTCCTGTTTTTGAACAAAGCATCCGAAACTGTTTTTGCGTAACCTCTCCCGTCCGCCGGAAGAAATGTCATTTCCTGCGCACCGCGCCGAGACGGTTCAGCTCAGCGGCTCTGAATCCGCAGCCGTCTTCATTCCGGACACGCTGCCGGCTGAAATAGTAGAGGCGGTGATCCCCCGCGCCGATGAGCATCTTGTAGCAGTAGGAACCGCCTTCCGGACTGTCCGGAGCGACGGTGTAGGACACGACTGAATTCATATCCCCCGAAACCATGATTTCGTCCGCCTCGTCATCCCCGACAAACTCCACTCCCGCAGCCGCAGCCTTGGAACGCACCGTCTCCGGAACGTCACCGGCCACATCCCCCTCGGCGATGATGACTTTCATTCCGGAAGTGGAGGATATTCCGTCTGCGAACTTTCCGAATCCGGCATAACCTGTCCTGTCGTCCGTCATGGCCCTGAGGATATAGTCCTGGATTATGTCAAGCATGGCCGGAATGAAGTCGAATTCGCGTCCGTCCGGCATCCGGGCGGCACGGACAGGGAAACTGCACACCTCCAGCATTTCCCCTATGCCGTTCCCGGCCTCTTTCCCGCCCTTGACGACAGTCAGAAACTCGATTCCCGGAGCAGTCTCGCGGCTGAACCGCGTCTTGGAGAGAAGCATGAAGTAGTAGTCCTCATTGAAGCGTTCGGCATTGAACTCGTCGAGGGAGCAGAATTCATAAGGGGATATTCTCCACACTGAATTCATCTCCCCCTGCAACAGACTGTCGAACAACGGATTGCCCGTAATGACCACCTTCAGGGTCTTCTGCGTGAAATCCCCGATTTTCACTTTTTTCGTGTTTATCTGAGCCTGGGCCGCCGCCACTGGCGACAAGGTCTGCGCAAGGAACGCCGCCGCCACGAATGACGCGAGCAATGTCATGATTTTTCCGATTTTCATATTCACCCCCATATCTTTTACACAAAGAAGTGACGCCACACGATGATATGACGTCCTCCCCGGCCTGCCCATCTGCAATAATTGTGCAGAATCCAAAAATGCCGGCAGCTGATTCCCGGATTATTTTTGCTGCCTTTTTTTTGCTATCTTTGCGAGGTTTTGAACTCCCGGACACAATGGAACAACAGGACAGACAATACATCGTTTCGGCACGGAAATACCGGCCGGAGAATTTCGGAACGCTCATCGGGCAGGACAACATAGCCACGACGCTCAAGAACTCGATTCTGCGCGGACAGCTCGCCCATGCCTACCTTTTCTGCGGACCGAGAGGTGTCGGCAAGACGACGACCGCACGAATCTTCGCAAAAATGATCAACTGCTCCAATCCGTCGCCGGACATGGAGCCGTGCGGAGAGTGCGAGTCCTGCCGTTCGTTCGCAGAGGGACGCTCCTACTGCATCCATGAGCTTGACGCGGCCTCGAACAACGGAGTGGAGGACATAAAGAACCTGATGGACCAGGTGAGAGTGCCTCCGCAGGTGGGGAAGTACAGCGTATATATCATCGACGAGGTGCACATGCTGTCCTCGCAGGCGTTCAACGCTTTCCTGAAAACCCTTGAGGAACCCCCTGCACACGCGATTTTCATACTCGCGACCACTGAGAAGCACAAGATTCTCCCGACGATTCTCTCCCGCTGTCAGACCTACGACTTCAACAGGATTTCGGTGGCCGACATCGTGAAGAACCTCGGCATGGTGGCGGGGAAGGAGGGCGTGACCATCGACAACGACTCCCTCCATGTCATCGCGCAAAAGGCCGACGGGGCGATGAGGGACGCTCTGACAATCTTCGACCAGACCGTGGCCTTCTGCGGGACGGACGTGAAATATGCCGATGTCATCAGGAATCTAAATGTCCTGGACTATGAATACAGCTTTTCGCTCGTGGAGCATTTCCTCACCGGGGACTATGCGTTCTGCCTCAAGACTTTCGACGAAATTCTCGCCAAAGGGTTCAACGCCCTGCATTTCGTCGGGGCGCTGAGTTCGCACCTGCGTGACCTGATTGTGGCCAAATCCGGCGGCATCGACTCTCTGATGGAGATGTCGGAATCGCTCAGAAACCGCTACCGCGAGCAGACCGGCAGATGCTCTCTGGCGTTTCTCTATGAAGCTCTCGGGATTACGACGGCCTGCGAGTCGGCCTACAAGGCGGCGACCAACCCGAGGCTGCATGTCGAGTTCGCGCTGATGAGGCTCTGCTTCATCACAGGCAAGCCGACGGCCCAGACTCAGACCCAGGCCCAGACCCAGACTCAGACCCAGCAGCCGGCACACTCCGGAGCACAGGCTTCAGCCCCGGCGGTGAAGGCGGCTCCGGCAAAAGAAACTCCGGCGGCGGAAGAGACGGGCACGGCAGGTGCGGGCGACGAAAGCTCCGCAACGCCGGCCGGGACACCGGAGACATCGGCTGAAACAAAGGCTGCGGATGCCGGGACACCGGAGACGGCCGCACCGCGCACAAGACGCGCCGGAAGAACCGGCGGCGGAATGTCCATGAAAACTCTGGTGGAGAACGCGGGAAAAGCCGAAGAGACAAGGGTGGAGATCGTTCAGACGGAACTTCCGACGGACGAATCCCTGAAGGCGCACTGGCCGGAACTTGCCGCGCTCTACAGCGGCAAACCGCGCCTCTGCACCATGCTGATGAACTCGAAGCTCGAATTCGAGAGTGCGGACGGCAGAAAGACCGTGAGATTCCAGGTCGTGAACGACGCGCAGAAGGAGTGGGTGGAGGCCAAACTGCTCCATGAACTTGAAAGCAATTTCAGGAAGATTGCCGGTTCGGACGCGATTCTGCTGTCCGTCACGGTCGCCCCGGTCGCGGAATCCGAAAAAATCGTCTATATGCCGGGCGACAAGGCCAAGGTGCTGATGGAGGACAACGAAGAAGTCAAGAATCTTGTCAAGGACTTTTCACTTGATGTCAAATAATTGGGATACAAAGCGTTTCGCATAATGTAGGCGGAACATCAAACTGAATGTCATGAAACTGCGTTGCGAAAACCTCGTGAAGAAATATGGAGTCCGGACCGTCGTAAAGGGCGTGTCCATGGAGGTCGAACAGGGGGAGATTGTCGGATTTCTCGGGCCGAACGGTGCGGGGAAGACGACAAGCTTCTACATGATTACCGGACTCGTAGTCCCGAACGAGGGGAGGATATTCCTCGACGACGAGGAGATTACCGGACTTCCGATGTACAAGAGGGCGCAGAAGGGCGTGGGCTATCTCGCGCAGGAGGCTTCTGTGTTCAGGAAGATGTCTGTGGAGGACAACATCATGTCGGTGATGGAGATGTCGTCCCATTTCACCAAGGCAGAGCGCAAGGACAGGCTTGAGAACCTGCTTGACGAGTTCAACCTGCACAAGGTCCGCAAGAGTTACGGCAACCAGCTTTCCGGAGGCGAGAGAAGGCGCTGCGAGATTGCCCGCGCCCTCGCCATAGACCCGAAGTTCATCCTGCTTGACGAACCGTTCGCCGGAGTGGACCCTATTGCGGTCGAGGACATCCAGTACATAATCGCGAAACTCAAGTACAAGAACATCGGGGTCATAATCACGGACCACAACGTCGGCGAGACCCTCGCCATAATCGACCGCGCCTATCTTCTCTACGAAGGCTCGATTCTCCAGGCCGGGACTCCGGAGTCCCTCGCGGGCGACGATGAGGTGCGCACCAAGTATCTCGGCTCCAATTTCATTCTCAAGCGCTCCGACGCTTTCGCCCGCGCAGAGAAAGAACTACATCTTGGGTAATTTCACCGTGAAACACGCTCCGCCGAGAGCGAAAGACCGGCTGTAGGAGATGGTGCCGTTGCAGGATTCGACTATGCTGCGGCAGATTGACAGTCCGAGACCCGTGCCGCTGCTCTTGGTCGTGAAATTGGGAACGAACAGCTTGCCGAGATTTTCGTCGCTCACCCCGGTGCCGTTGTCATCCACCACAATGTCATAGAAACCGTCCTCCGAACTGTTGCGGAGGCTGATGAGAATCTTTCCGCGCTCAGGGTCGTCCCCTGACTCCTCCTGCTCCTTCCAGCGTATTTCCACCGCCTGTATCGCATTGGTGATGAGGTTGATGAACACCCTCACCAGCTGCGACTGCGGAGCAAGGACGAATGCGTTCTCAAGTCCGATGTAGGTAATCTGGACATTGTCCCTGTTGTCGAACATGAACGCCTGCTCCGAAAGCATCGCGTCCACATTCACCTCGGTGGCCTGTTCGCCGTAGAGTTTCGCTATGGCGGAGAATCCGCTGGCCGTCTCGGCGAGCACGTCGATGTGCTCGAGAATCACCCGCGCAGTGTCATCGAATTTCGCGTCCCAGTCCGGACTGCCGCTCGCACGGAGACGGATAAGCTTCTGAATCTTCAGCTTGATGGGGGTGAGCGAGTTCTTTATCTCATGCGCGACCTGCCGCGCCATCTCGCTCCATGCGCTGTCCCTTTCCGCCTTGGCCAGCTGCCGGCTGCTCTCGGCCAGAGCCCGCACCATCTTGTTGTAGGCTTCGACAAGTCCGGACACCTCGTCATTGCCGACATACTCGATTTCCTCAAGATTGTGGATGTCCATCCCGTCCATCTTCCGGCTGAGGCGGACTATGTGGCGGAACAGGTTGTTGGTGACCACGGAACTGAGCCACACCGAAAGCAGGACAAGCATGAAAAACAGGCAGACGATGAGACTCGCGTGCATCACGGCCTCGCGGTTGAAGTCGTAGTCCCCGTCGGTGTACGGGCAGCCGACAATCGCGACCATCACGCCCTTCTCGTTGAATACGGGGGCGTAGAGGGCGTAATAACGGCTCCGCGCAAGTTCCTCCTTGTGGATGAAATACCTCTGGCTCAGTCTCGTGATGTTGTAATACGCATCCTGATTCAGACGGCTTCCGACAGCCATGCTCTCGAACAGTTCCGGAACGGTGCTCAGGAAGACCTTGCCCGACGGGGTGTAAAGCGTTATGTCGGACCGTATGATTTTTCCGACCTCGGACAGTCCGTCGCAGAAAGGCTGATTCATGAGATCCGACGGAGACGAGGCGTGGATGCAGCGTCTCTCCAGCAGAACCTGCACGGTGTTTATCT
>CAVFTG010000106.1:6067-6491 GCA_963625415.1 Barnesiella intestinihominis | reverse complement strand
CCCCGCTTCCGTCCATTATGAGCCCGGCATCATCTTCAATCCAGGTCATCCGCGTGGCCTGCTCGATTTGAGGGAAATATTCCTTCATCCTCGGCGCGATTCCCCCGCTCGTCTGGGAATAGATCTTGTATTCCCCGTTCATTTCGGCGGCTTCGCTGACGTGGAAGATTCTTCCGGCATTGCTGAAGAAGTCGTCATATGTCTGCTCGAAGCAGACCTTGGAAGTCAGCACCAGCCCCACGGCAAGCCCGATCCCGAGCGTGAGCACCTTCAGGCCGTTCCTGCGTCCCTTCGCCGGCAGAGTCCTCACCGCCGCAGCAATATAGTTTCCGAAATTCATCGTCTCATTTCCTCCTGTCCGTCCATTTTTATGATTCGCATATTTTTATGATCCGCATATGTTTTTTCCGTATCCGGACATAAG
>CAVFTG010000106.1:869-6057 GCA_963625415.1 Barnesiella intestinihominis | reverse complement strand
AGCGGAACGACAAATGTGCCAGACAGAACAACTGTCCGGCACACAATCAATTACATCATATGTGGGTCGCCGCGTATGTAAAGAAATCTTACACTTATGTAAAGAAACTTGACACCGGCAAAGGCTGGAAAACAGGCGGGGAGAACTATTCCTCGCCGGCGGCCTTGAGGCGTTCAGCGTTTTCGGCAATCTGGAGCTGGTCGAGCAGTTCCTGGATGTCGCCGTCCATGAATACCGGGAGATTGTACATCGTGTAGTTGATGCGGTGGTCTGTCACGCGGGACTGCGGGTAGTTGTAGGTGCGGATTTTCGCCGAACGGTCGCCTGTGGAGACCATGGTCTTCCTCTTTGCCGAAATCTCGTTGAGGTATTTCTCGTACTCCATGTTGTAGAGCCTCGTGCGGAGTTCGGCGAGAGCCTTGTCGAAATTCTTCAGCTGCGACTTTTCGTCCTGACACTGCACAACGATTCCAGACGGGATGTGGGTGAGGCGGATTGCGGAGTAGGTCGTGTTCACGGACTGTCCGCCCGGGCCTGAAGAGCAGAAAGTGTCCTTGCGGATGTCGTTCATGTTCAGCTCGATGTCGAACTCGTCAGCCTCGGGGAGCACCGCGACGGATGCCGCCGAGGTGTGCACCCTTCCCTGGGTCTCGGTCTGAGGTACGCGCTGCACGCGGTGCACTCCGGACTCATATTTGAGTATTCCATAGACCCCCTCTCCGATGACCTTGACGACGATTTCCTTGAAGCCTCCCGCCGCGCCCTCGGACTGGCTGTTGACTTCCATCTTCCAGCCCCTGCGCTCGAAGTACTTGCTGTACATCCTGAACAGGTCTCCCGCGAAGATTGCCGCTTCGTCGCCGCCCGCGCCTCCGCGGATTTCCAGAATGGCGTTCTTGCTGTCCTGGGGGTCGGCCGGAATGAGCAGGAGCTTTATCTTCTGCTCCATCTCCGGAAGTTTAGGCTCAATCTCCGCAATCTCCTCTTTCGCCATCTCCCTGAGTTCCTCGTCCTTTTCCTCCGCGATGATTTCCTTCGCCATCTCGTAGGATTCGATGAGTTTCCCGTACTCCTCGCCGGCCGTTATGATGGGCGACAGCTCCTTGTACTCCTTGTTGAGCTGAACGTATTTCTTCATGTCCGAAATCACGTCCGGATCCGAGAGCTGTGCCTGAAGCGATTCGTATTTGTCCCGGAGACCGGAGATTTTTTCGAGCAAGGTGTTGTTTTCTGCCATCTTCTGTGTCTGGTTTCTTCTTGAAAATTTTGCAAATTTAGGGCGTGTTTTCTTCTTTTACAAAAATATCTCCCCTATGTAAGAAATATGGCGGAATTTTTATGAATTTTTAACATATCCGTCCCAATTGTTGCCGTTTTTGTTTTTGGGTTGTAAATTCGCAGCCGCAAACTAAAGAACTTATGAATTTCGGGATATTGGAAATTCTCACCCTTATAGGCTCCGTCGGGATGTTCCTGTATGGGATGAAACTTATGAGCGAGGGTCTCCAGAAGGCCGCAGGAAACAAATTGCGTGACATTCTGGCATTGATGACCAACAACAAGTTCATCGGAGCGCTGACCGGCATCTTCATCACGGCGCTCGTCCAGTCTTCTTCCGCGACTACGACGATGATTGTCTCTTTCGTGAACGCGGGACTGATTTCGCTTCAGCAGTCAATGGCCGTCATCTTCGGCGCAAATGTCGGAACGACCCTCACGGCATGGATAATCTCCATTTTCGGCTTCAAGGTGAATATTTCCGCCTTCGCCATTCCGCTTTTCGCGTTCGGAGTGCCGCTCCTCTTCATGAAGAAGTCCGTCTATGCGAACTGGGGCGAGTTTCTCATCGGATTTGCGCTGCTATTCCTCGGACTGGACTACCTGAACAACTCCGTGCCTGACCTGCAGGCGAATCCGGCGGTGTTCGACGCCCTGAGACGCTGGTCAGACATGGGCTTCGGTTCAGTGCTTGTGTTCGCTCTCGTCGGAATGTTGCTGACGATGATTGTCCAGGCTTCCAGCGCGACATTTGCCATAGCCTTGATAATGTGCAGCAAAGGCTGGATCACTTTCGACCTCGCGGCCGCGCTCGTTCTCGGCGGTAACATCGGAACCTGCATCACGCCGATTCTCGCCTCCGTATCCGGGAACGTGATGGCGAAGCGTGCCGCGGCGGGTCACCTGATGTTCAATGTCCTCGGCTCCGTGTGGGCGCTCGCGCTTTACGGACCTTATATGAAGCTGATTTCCCTGATAACCACAGGATGTGCCGGAGACCCGAACGCACTCTACGATTTCGCGGCCACAGCCGACCCGACGACGGTCATGGCACTGAACGACGGACGTCTTGACACTTCCGTTCCGGAGAACGCCGCTCTCGCAGCAAGTTTCTGGAACATGCAGTATTACGTGTCTTTCGGACTTTCGATGTTCCACACCGTCTTCAATCTGATCAACATCTGCATAATGATATGGTTCACGAAGTTCTATGTCAAGGCGGTCACTTTCCTCATCCCGGCCAAGAAGAAGAAAGAGACGCAGACCGAAGACGACGGAAGGCCTCATCTGGAGTTCATCTCCGGCGGTCTGATGTCAACTTCCGAGCTTTCCATCCTCCAGGCCCACAAGGAGATAGTCCTGATGAGCGACAGAACTTACCGCATGCATGAGATGATAGGCAGGATGTTCACGGAAACGGACAAGGACGAGTTCATGTCACTGTTCCTCCGGGTTCAGAAATATGAGAACATCAGCGACAATATGGAGGTCGAAATCGCGTCCTATCTCAGCCGGGTGGCCGACGGACGTCTGAGCGACGAGTCCAAGCATTCAATCCAGTCGAAGCTCCGCGAGATTTCCGAAATCGAGAGCATAGGAGACAGCTACTACAACATGGCCCGCATCCTCCTGCGCCGCAATGAGAACCGCATCGAATTCACCCGTTCCATGAACGAGAATTTCACCGCGATGTTCAATCTCGTCCGCACGGCATACGACCAGATGGCGGTGATTCTCAAGGACAACGGCCAGCACATCGGTGACCTCAAGATGACTCTCAACACCGAGCAGGACATCAATTCAATGCGCAATGAACTCAAGGAGCGCAACATCATCGACCTGAACGAGGGCAAGTATGAGTATGCCACCGGATCCGTGTATATGGATTTGATTGTCGAGTGCGAGAAGATCGGGGACTATGTGGTCAATGTGGTGGAGGCGCTGGTCAATCTGAAACCTGGTAAGGGTACATACGGAATTGAATAGGAGGCGGTCTGCCGCGTTGGACGGTTTGATGAAATCCTCACAACCATAAGGTTGCTCCGGTGTTTGGCTTCAACCTGCGCCTTGCATCCCATCCTCCTATTCAATTCCGGCATCTTCAGTCCAGCATTAGAAAAGCCCCGACGAGGGGGAGATAGTCTTTCAAGGCTGCCCGAAGGGACTTCACTGCCTGACGGATGCGGTAATCCACCGTCTTGGGCGAGACTCCTAACGACTTGGAGATTTCATTATAGGTCTTGCGCTCGAAACGGCTCATCTCGAAAGCCTGGCGCCAGGTCTCCGGAAGCGCGGATATGGCTTCCCGGATGTGACTCTCCAATTCTTTCAGAACATAAAAATCAGGTGTCTCGAATTGTCCGCGAAGTCTCTGATACATCACATCCAGCATACGCTGTTCCACCATTTCGTGGCTGAGGTGTTTCAGACACCTGTTGCGGGTGGCTGTGAAGAGATAGCCGGACAGTGAGGTAGTGACGGAAATCTCGGAATGGCGCTCCCAAAGCCAGGCGAACAGTTCCTGAACTATGTTCTCGCACACGTCGTCGCTCTTTACGTACAGTCTGGCGTATGCGCAAAGAGTCGAATAATAGAGGGAGAACACTTGCTCATAAGCATGGATATTTCCGTGCTTAAGCAGGTCAAGCAGGTGATGTTCAGTGTTATCCATGTGGTCGAGAATTATAGCGTATCTGCATTCCGCTCCAAAATTACGAAAATAATCCGGAATTGGTTTAGGAGATTTGTCCCTGAAGGGGTCATATATGCAAAATTGACAGAATCATGGACACTTCAGGAATGGAAAGCCGGCTGATGCGCTACTATGACGGGGAACTTTCCGAAACGGAGATAAGGGAAGTGGAATCGTGGATGAATGAGTCTCCCGACAACATGAAGACTGCGGAGCAGGTGTATTATCTCTGTTTCGCGGCCGACGCCTATGAGATGAAAACCTCCGTTGACGAGGGCAAGGCCTTCCGGAGAGTCCGCGGCCGCATCCTACGGAACAGACTGCGCGGTCATGTGCGCCGTTTCGAACGTGTCGCGGCGGTGCTTCTTCTGCCGCTGCTCTGTGCCGCCGCCTATCTTCTGTCGGATTATTTCAAGGAATATGATACGTTCAGGGAGGTTCGTTCCGTTTCTGGAATGGTGAGCTGCATCACTCTCCCCGACGATACGAAAGTTTGGCTGAACTCCGATTCATACCTCCGTTATCCGGCCAGATTCGGGAAGGAGAGGAGAGTGGAACTGTGCGGGGAGGGATATTTCGATGTCTCCGAAGACCCTAAGCACAAATTCATAGTCCGGGCGAAAAATACAGAAGTCATCGTGCACGGAACAGAATTCAATGTGGAGGCCTATGATGACGACAGCCATGTGCGGACGACGCTGGTGTCCGGAATCGTGGACGTATGCTACGAAGACCGTGACGGAGCGGGACGGACATGGAGATTGCGCCCGTCTCAGCAGGCATCCTACGATGTGGCGACCGGAACGATGAGTCTGAGTGAGGAGAATGTGCTCTGCAGCATCTCCTGGAAAGACGGGAAGGTCGTTCTGGACAACACACCCATCGAGGAAGCTCTTCGGATGATCGGAAACAAATATAACGTGCATTTCATATTGCGCGACGACGCCCTCCGGCATTACAGGTTCACTGGAACGTTCTGTAATCAGAGCCTGGATGCCATCCTGCGCTATTTCAGCATCTCATCTGGAATTACTTTCAGGCAGATTGACGGACGGCTGGCCGATCGCGACGGCCTCTCCGGCAGAAGTGTCTATGAAGTTATATGACGAATGACCACTAAGAAACATGATTCGATATGTAGAATAACACTAAAAAACCAGAAGCGGAGTCCCCGTACCGGAGCCTCCGCAAGTAATCAGAAAAACACGGCATCACCCA
>CAVFTG010000106.1:0-859 GCA_963625415.1 Barnesiella intestinihominis | reverse complement strand
ACCCAATCCCGTGTAATTCCATATCAAATTTCAAATTTATGAAAAAAACTAACCACAAAAAAATTTTTTTGCGGGGTCGTCTCAGTGCGTTTGCCAAAGAACTTTCAGCCATGATGTGCATCGCTCTGCTCTCATCGGCTTTTCCTGCATTCGCACAGGAGCAGAAGAAGGTCAACATTGAAGCTGACAACGCCCCCATTTCATCTGTAATAACGCAAATCGAGCAGCAGAGCGGCTACACGTTCTTCTTCAACAACGACGTGGATGTGAGTTCGAAAGTCACATTAAAGCTGAGGAACACCGATCTCAAGACGGCGTTGAACCGGCTTTTCAAAGGGAAAGGGGTCAACTGGCAGATTGAAGACAGGCACATAATACTTTCCAAACAGCAGACGCCGGAGAAGCCGGGACGTGAAGACCGGTTTGAAGGCAAGGTGGTGGACCGGAACGGTGTCCCTATAGCAGGCGCGGCTGTAGTCGTCAGCGACAACGCTTCACTGTATGCGATCACCGGCATTGACGGCCGTTTCTCGTTGCCTCTTGATGTGCGGACGGCGGAATGCACTCTCAACGTGTCGTTCCTTGGCTACATGTCACAGTCCGTCGCAGTAGGCGGCAGGACGAATGTCGAGATTGTGCTTCAGGAGGATGTACAGCTGCTCGAGACCTCGGTGGTCACCGCGCTCGGCATCAAGAAGTCGGAGCGTTCCGTGACCTACAACATCCAGAAGATGGATGACAGCATCTTCAAGACCAGAGACGCTAACCTCGTGAACAGCATTCAGGGCAAACTCGCGGGTGTGCAGGTGAACGCCACCGCAGCCGGCCCCGGTGCGGAGACAAAAGTCGTGATGCGCGG
>CAVFTG010000105.1:3786-6547 GCA_963625415.1 Barnesiella intestinihominis | reverse complement strand
ATGCCGATGAGCGCGAGCAGACCGAAGGCAATCCAATGGTCCCAGGCGCTGATGAGTCCTATGAACTGGATGCCGAGGAAATAGCCGAGAACCGGCATGAGCGCCTGAAAGCCGCCGAACCACAGTCCGACGACAAGAGCCTGCGGAAATCCTGTTTTTTTCATCGATATGCCCTTGCACACCGAAACGGCGAACGCATCCATTGAAAGTCCTGCGGCCAGCAGGAGCAGAGTGATGAAGTCCATAATTTACGAAAACTGTTTCGAATCAACCGTCAGCCAAACTCTTGCAGCCGGAGGACATCAATCCTTACTGTCGCAACCGGCGAAAAGTGTAGCAAAAATACAAAAATTATCCGATTTTGCTTACCTTTGCAGGTATTGCGCATTCGTCTTCAGCATTCGATGAACCATGAAATAGCTGATTTACAAGCGCTTACTTAACACCTAACAACAAAACGATGATGAAAAAAAAGATTTTGCTCGCGTTTGGTGTCCTTGCGGCCGTGTCGTGCGTCAACAAGGAATATGACCTCTCCAAACCGATTGACATGACAATGAATGTCGGAGGACAGCTCGAATTGCCTGCTCCCGGTGAATCGGAATATTCCTACACGCTCGGGGAGATAATCCTTCCGGACGGCTCCACGGCAGACGGGATGGTCAGGACGCTGGAGGACGGAAGTTTCCTTCTTGTCGTCGAACCGACGTCCGGACTGAACGAAAGTTATGATTTCCCGACGATTGAAGCGGACGATTACAGCAAAGTAGTCGAATATCCGGAATATGATTGTTTCATATCTCCCGGCCCCGGAATCACATGGCCGGACGCCTCACAGGAAATTGAATTCGGAATTCCGTTCAAGTTCAGCATCTCCGGCATCGACAAAAGCGTGGAGGAGCTAAAGGAAGTCACGCTTGACGCCGTGATGAGTTTTTCCGTGGGGGCGACGAAGTCCGGGGTGAAATTCGTCTTGAAGGACGGCTTCACTTTCACTCTTCCCGAGTGCATGTATGTCAATGAGACGAGTCTCCCCTCCTATGCCGTGCTCGTTGAAAATTCCGGTCTGCGCAACAAGATAAGAATCAACGGAGACCGGGTCGCCGATCCGACGTTCTCGTTCGAATGCAGACTTGACCGCCTGGACATGGGGGCGTTCCCGCTGGTGGAGAAATCCGGAGGCAGGGAAATGAGCATAGACTGCGACGCTTCCGCGACGGGTACGGTGGAATTCCAAAGCTCGACGCTTCCGCTCGGGACGGAATTCAAATTGCGTACGACTGCCGGAATATCCGGAGTCAGAGCCACATCCGTGACTCTCAAGGCATCCCCTTCCCTGGAATGCAAGCCACAGGATATCGGATTCAGCGGAATTCCGGAGGTGTTCACTGACGGAAGCCTGAGTTTCGAACTTGAAGACATACTTTTCCATATCACCGCGACCAACGGCACCCCGTTCGATTTCACGGTGACATCTGAGATCTCCGCATCGTCTGACGAAGGCCGGAAAGACGTGGAAATCGAGGCTGAAGACGGTTTCACCATAAAAGCGAAAGCCGTGAACCAGAGATTCTGCCTTTCGGAATCCGGTAAACTCGGTGACGATACTGACAGGAAGATAGCGGTGGAGGGGCTGTGCGGTCTGATATCTCCGGTTCCGGACAAAATCCTTCTGTCAGACACCAAGGCCGAAGGCAGCTCGGACGGTTATGTGACGCTTTATGCGTCGGAGAGCTACGAAATCGGACTCTCCTACAGGATTGAGGCTCCCCTTACGTTCAAATCACTGGACATTGAAAGAGATGAGCTGCTGGACATAAATGTCGATCTCGGCGACGACTTCGGTTTCGACGACCTCTTCATCAAGGCGAATTTCACGAGCACTCTCCCTCTTGAAGCGAAACTCTCTTTCAAACTCGCGGACAGCGAAGGCAATGAACTGAAAGATATAACGTTGAAATATGAGGATGAAATCGGAACACTGTCCGTCCTCTCGCTTCCGGCCGGGGAACTGTCCGCTCCGGTGTCGGAAAATCTCAAACTCGTCGCCACGGCGAAGGAAGGGACGCATATCTCCTCCATAGCCAAACTCAAAATACATGTCGAAGCTTCTTCTCCGGAGGGTCGCACAGTCACTCTCAATGAGAAGCAGGCGCTCTCGATTTCCGACATCACGGTGGGGACGACGAGCGGCGTGTTCATCGAAATCAAAAACTAAAGTGAACTGACTATGAAAAACAGTGTTTTGAAATATATTTTCGCCGGCATTATCCTTCTGGCGGCGACTGCGGCGGTCTCAGCCCAGAACATGAGGACAGGCTACTTCATGGACGGGTATGCCTACAAGTTCAAGATGAACCCCGCCATGGGTTCGAGCCGGGGTTTCTTCGCCCTGCCGGTTCTCGGCGATTTCAATCTCGGGCTCGAGTCGAATCTCGGACTTTCATCCGTGTTCTATCCGAAGCAGGACGGAAGCGGTCTCACGACTTTTCTCAATTCTGAAATCGACACCAAGACCGCCCTCGGCAAGTTTGACGCGAGAAACAGCGTCAACGCGAACACGGATCTTTCTCTCATCGCGTTCGGATTCTGGGGCAGAAAAGGCAAAATGTTCCATACGGTGGATTTGTCGCTGAAAGCCGATGTCGCCGCGACGCTCCCCTACGACATCTTCAGATTCGCGAAGGAGGGCACGGTGAACGGAAACGTGTTCGACCTCGGTGACACGGGGGTCAAAATCGGTTCTCATCTCTCTCTGGCC
>CAVFTG010000105.1:0-3697 GCA_963625415.1 Barnesiella intestinihominis | reverse complement strand
TATGTCCGTTTCGGCGCGAGAGCCAAGTTCCTGATGGGAATCGCATCGGCGGAAGCTTCGCTCAAGGGTACGAAAATCGTGGCCGGTGCCGACAGCTGGTATGCGGAGACAGACGGCTCTCTTGCGGCTGGACTTCCGCTCAACATGTATCTTCCTGTGGATGAACAGAATCATGTCGATTGGAAATCAATCTCAGACACATTCAGCACTGATGCGGACGCCATTTCCGCGACATGCAGGAATTACGGAGGTGCCGTGGATTTGGGAGTGACCGTGGATTTCCTCGAGAACTTCACCGCATCGGCTTCCGTCACGGATCTCGGATTCATACTGTGGAACAACTGGTCTTCCGCTTCAGCCGCAAAGGATGCTGACGGCAACGTGAAGCGTACCTATGTGATCCAGAGCGGCGAAGATACGGAGTTTGACAAGCTGGGCGACAAATTTCTCGACTGTCTTGACTTCGATGTCACGGAAGACAGGACAAAAAAGGCTCTCATGCTCGACCCGACCGTCTATGTGGGACTTGAATACCGCATGCCGTTCTACAGAAGGATGACAGTCGGTCTGCTTTCCACGACGAAGATTGCGGGGATATATTCATGGACTGAAGGACGGCTCTCGCTCAATGTCAATCCATCGAACTGGTTCAGCGTGGCGACGAACTACGCCTATTCGACGTTCGGGCATTCGGCTGGTCTGGCTTTCACGTTCCACCTCCCGGGGTTCAACCTGTTCATGGGAACGGATTCTTTCCTCCCGCTGACGGAGGTGTCTCCGCAGCTCATTCCTGTGAAGCGGATGACGACGTCGGTGACCTACGGAATCAACATAATGTTCGGGAAATACCGGGGGAGATACGCAAGCAGATAACATCTCGGACTCCGCAGCTTTGCGGGGTCCGCTTAATCAAATACATATATGTCAGTAGAAATACGCAAAGTCCGGACAAAGAAGGAATTGAGGGATTTCGTACACTTCGCGAACAATCTTTACAAGGGCGACAAATACTATGCTCCGAGCCTCATAGCGGATGAGTACAACACTTTCAACCCCAAGAAGAACGGCGCATTCGACTTCTGTCAGGCGCAGATGTTCCTCGCCTATAAGGACGGAAAACTTGCCGGTAGGGTGATGGCGATAATCAACCCACGCGCCAATGAAAGCTGGAAGGTGAAACAGGTCCGTTATGGCTGGATTGACTTCATCAATGACGAGGAGGTCGCCAAGGCGCTTCTGGACGCGGTCGCGGCCTGGGGCAGGGAACGCGGGATGACGGACATCGCAGGGCCGCTCGGCTTTACGGATTTCGACCACGAGGGAATGCTTGTCGAGGGATTCGACCGTCTCGCGACGATGGCGGGAATCTACAATTACCCTTATTACCCGCAGATTCTCGAAAAGCTCGGCTACACAAAGGAGACCGACTGGATGGAATACAGAATCACCATTCCGGACGAACTTCCAGAGCGCTACTATACTTATGCCGACCTTGTAATCAACAAGTACAGGCTCAATGTCCGCAAGGTCACGCGGAGGATGATCAACAGGGAGAATTACGGGCGCAAATTCTTCAAGCTCATCAACGAGACATATTACAAGCTCTACGGCTTCTCGCTGCTTTCCGACAAGCAGATTGACTCATACACGAAGCTGTATCTCGGTCTTCTTGACACCCGGATGCTCAGTTTCGTCGAAAATGACAAGGGGGAGCTCGTGGCTGCCGGAGTGACAATGCCGGACATCTCGGAGGCACTTCAGAAATCCGGCGGCAAACTTTTTCCGTTCGGATGGTATCACCTTCTCAAGGCGATTTTCTGGAAGCCGGGCGACACTCTCGACATGCTGCTCATCGGTGTGCGCGAGGACTATCGCGGCAAGGGGCTGCCGGCGGTGCTCGTCGCCGACCTCTACCCGCGTCTGAAAGCCATGGGATTCAAATATGCGGAGACGACTTCCGAGCTTGAGACCAACGACAGCATACAGGCCATGTGGAAGTATTTTGAGCGGGAGCAGCATAAGCGCCGCCGCATCTATGCAAAACCCATAGAGTAGTCCGCTGAAAGGGTGATTTTGTAAAAATTGCGTTGTTATGTCCGCTCCGCTTCCTGAAAGAATGCGTCCCCACAGCCTTGACGGCTATGTGGGTCAGACGCATCTTGTCGGAAAGGGATGCGTGCTGCGGAACATGATCGAGAGCGGGAATCTCAGCTCGTTCATTCTATGGGGGCCTCCCGGAGTGGGCAAGACTACGCTTGCGAACATCGTGGCGAAGTCGGCTGGTCGGGAATTCTTCACGCTCTCCGCAGTGAGCGCCGGGGTCAGGGAGGTGCGCGAGGTCATCGAGAAAGCCAGGTCTCAAGGGCTTTTCAGCCGTGGAACCGCGCCGGTGCTGTTCATCGATGAGATTCACCGCTTCAGCAAATCCCAACAGGACGCGCTTCTGGGCGCGGTGGAGGACGGGACGGTCGTGCTTATCGGAGCCACCACTGAAAACCCGTCGTTCGAGGTCATCACTCCCCTTCTCTCCCGCTGTCAGGTCTTCGTGCTCAAGTCGCTTGAAAAGACCGATCTGGACGAACTGCTGCGGCGCGCCCTTGCTGAGGACAGCATACTCAAGACGATGAAAATCAGAGTCTCCGAGACGGACGCGCTGTTCCGCTACTCTTCCGGGGATGCACGCAAACTGCTCAACATCATAGACATAATTGTCTCGGCACAAACGCCCGGCGAAGAAATAGTGATAGACAACGCCCTCGTCACCGCCTGTCTTCAGGAAAATATGGCGGTTTATGACAAGAGCGGCGAAATGCATTACGACATCATCTCGGCGTTCATAAAGTCCGTGCGCGGTTCAGACCCCAATGCTGCGGTATATTACCTCGCACGTATGCTCAAGGGCGGAGAAGACCCGCTTTTCATCGCCCGGCGGCTCTGCATCCTCGCCGCCGAGGACATAGGGCTCGCCAACCCCAACGCCCTGCTGCTCGCCAACGCCTGCTTCCAGACCGTGCACAGCATAGGGATGCCGGAAGCACGCATCCCTCTCTCGGAAACGACAATATACCTCGCATCCTCTCCGAAGAGCAATTCCGCCTATCTCGCGATAGACAGGGCGCTTGAACTCGCCGGCAGAACCCAGACCGCCTCAGTCCCGCTGTATCTGAGGAACGCCCCGACCAAGCTCATGGAGGAGCTCGGCTACGCAGACGGATATAAATACGCCCACGACTACCCCGGCCACTTCACCGACCTTGAATTCATGCCAGAAGGTCTCTCGGGCACCCGGCTCTATGAACCTTGCGACAACAAGAAGGAAGCGGAACTTTCCGCCCGCCTCTCCGCCCTATGGCCTAAATACTACGGGAAATAGCTGGGGCGGCTGAAGATGAAACAGTAAGTAATCATTAAAACATATATGGAAATGTTCAGGAATTTTGTTTGCCGGGCGCTGATTGCTTTGGGCGCGGTGCCGGCCATTTTCGGATGCTCGCCGGCGGCCGATGAACTGAAAGTGGTGTCGTTCAATATCAGGATGGGTGCCGCTGATGACGGCGAAAACTCGTGGAAATATCGCAAGGAGGCCACCGCCGCGATGATTCGCGACATACAGCCTGACATAATGGGGCTGCAGGAGGCGTTTTCCTTTCAGGCGGACTACATCAGGGAGGAATGCCCGGAATATGAGGGTGTCGGC
>CAVFTG010000104.1:0-6630 GCA_963625415.1 Barnesiella intestinihominis | reverse complement strand
ACAGGACCCTCTGGTCCCAAACCAGATGCGCTAGCCAACTGCGCCACACCCCGAGTTCCCTCAAAAGGGACTGCAAAGATAAGCCACTTTTTGAAAACGACCAAAAATTTTTGATTTTTTTGCCCGTTTCCGCATCAGGCAAAATAAAACGAGTCCGGACAAGCAAGATTAAAGCTCAAGGACAAGCCGGTCATAGAGATGCCCGAAAAACAGGACATCGCCGTCCGGACGGAATCCGAGGGCGGAATAGTAGGCGCACAGGCGGGGTCTGGACTTGTCCACGATGAGACTGACGCGACGGAAACCCTTGCCGCGCCCGACCTCAATGCCGTCAAGCAGAAGCAGATGTCCGATGCGGCCGGTCGAGCCTCCATCGGTGAAAGTCATCCCGCGATACCCGGGCAGAACGGCAAGAGAGTCGAGATAGAACTCTCCGGGACGGCACTCGGGTTCAGCATCCGATGACTCTCCGGCTTCGAGCAGCCCCCATGTCAGGGTGCGGAGCGGGGGATAATCGTCTGAAGGGTATGCCGTGAGAGTACCGACCGGAACTCCGCCGACGCAGGCGACTCTGGTTCTCGTCCATGAATACAACGTGTCTTCACGGATGCAGACCCCGCTGAAAAGCCCGACGGCTTCTTCTGGGCTGAGATTCCTGCCTCCGATTTCAATTTCCTCTGCGGAACCGGAGAAAACGTCATAGCCCATCCCGGCGAGAATGTCACCGGCAATCAGATGGCTGTCCGAGGGAACCGCGTCGCGGATGAGAAAGCCTCCTCCGACCGGATCATCCCCTGCGAAATTCTCAGAACTCATGGAATCAACACTTCTGAAGGTTATCATTCGCCGCCTTTCGGGCTGCCGGAGTTCTTCTTGCGTTTGGCCGCGCCGTTCTTGACTGCGCCGCCTTTACCTCCCTTGTGCGACCGTCCATGCCCCTGACGGTGGGAATCACCGGATTCACGGGATTCAGGAGAATCATGTGTTTCGTGAGGCTCACCGGCTTTACTGGATTTCCGTGATTTCCGTGAGCCGTGTGAGCCGTGTGAGCCGTGAGACTCCGTGTCACCCTGCCGGCGCGGCGCACGTTCCGGAGCATCGGGCTCGACGAGTTCGTAGTCGAGCAGGCACTGGTCCTGATTGGCCTTCTTCACGCGGATGCGCACAGGGTCGCCGAGATTATAGACCTTGTGCGTGCGGCGCCCGACGAGACGGTAATGCTCGTCGTCGAACTGGAAAAAGTCCGAACGGACATCCCGCAGGGCGACCATGCCCTCGATCTTCGTAGGTTCAATCTCCACATACATCCCCCACTCAGTGAGACCGGAGATGTGGCCGTCAAACTCGTTCCCCACCTTGTCCTGCATGAACTCGACAAGCTTGTACTTGATGCTCGCCCGCTCTGCCTCGGATGCCACGACCTCACGCTGTGAGGCGTACTTGCAGGCCGCCTCACAGGTCGTGCGGTCGGCGCTCTTGCCCCCGGCGAGATAGCCGGCGAGAAGACGGTGAACCATCAGATCCGGGTAACGGCGGATGGGCGAAGTGAAATGGGTGTAATATGTGAACGCGAGTCCGTAGTGCCCGATGTTGTTCACGTCGTAGCGGGCCTTCGCCATAGTCCGGAGTGACAGCAGCTCAATCGCGTTGAACTCCGGCCTGTCCTTGGCGGCGCTGAAAAGTCCGTTCAGTTCCTTCGAGAATTCCTTCCCGTCAGCGACCTTGCCGAGAGTGTAGCCGAAATTGCCCACGAAACCGCGCAGATTGTCGATTTTCGCCATGTCAGGCTCGTCGTGCACACGATAGACGAAGGTCTTCTCCTCCTTCCATCCCTTTGCCGGAGCCTTTCCGACAACAGCATAGCCGTCCTTGTCGAGGTTCGCTCCGGTGGCGACGAACTCGGCCACGCAGCGGTTCGCCAGAAGCATGAACTCCTCGATGAGCCAGTTCGCCTCCTTCGAGATCTTCTGCGTGACTCCCACAGGACGGCCGAGCTCATCGACCTCGACCTTCATCTCCGGACGCTCGAAACTGATGGCCCCGGCCGCGAAACGCTTCTTGCGGAACTTGGCGGCAAGCTTGTTCAGAGTCAGAACAGCCTCCTGCACGTCTTCCGGCACGACCGAAGTCACGCCGTCGACTGCGGTTTCATAGCCCTTCACGACCTTCCCGGTCTCGATTATGGTCTGCGCCCCCTCGTAGGCGAAACGGTAGTCCGAATCGATTATCGTGCGCCCGAACCACCTCGTGACCACTTTCGCGAGAGGGGTTATCTCGAACACGGCCGAAAATGTGAGCTTCTTCTCATGCGGACGGAGAGAACAGAGCCTGTTGCAGAGCTTCTCCGGAAGCATCGGGACTGTGCGGTCCACCAGATAGACCGAAGTCCCCCGGGCGCGGGCCTCCTCATCCACGGGAGAACCCGGCTGCACATAGTAGGAAACGTCGGCGATGTGGATGCCGACCTCATAGTTCCCGTTGTCAAGCTTTTTGAACGACAGCGCGTCATCGAAGTCCTTCGCGTCGGCCGGGTCTATGGTGAAAGTCAGGGTCTTGGTGAAATCCCTGCGGACCTTGTACTCCCCTGCTGGAATCTTCACCGGAATCTTGTCAGCGGCGTTCTCCACCTCGGGTTCGAACCTGTACGGCAGCCCGAACTCCGAGAGAATCGCATGCATCTCCGTCTCGTTTTCGCCCGGCATTCCGAGCACATCGACTATATGTCCCGTAGGGCAGGTGTCCCCTTTTTTCCAGAAATCCACGGCTGCGGCGACCTTCATCCCCGTCTCCGCGTCAGGATGTCTGTCAAGATCCGAAACTATGATGTCGTAGGGCATATTCCTGCTCTGCATGAGCACCCACGCCTGTCCGTCGAAGATGTGGAGTATTCCGACGAACGGACGCTTCGACCTCTCGACGATTTCGACCACATAGCCCTCTCTCCTCGATTTTTCCGTCTTCTCACGGGTCACTGCGACCCTCACGCGGTCTCCATGGAGCGCACCGCCGATTTTCGACGCCCTCACATAGACGTCATCCTCCTCCCCTTCCACAATGATGAAGGCGAATCCCTCCCTTGTCATCTGCACCGTTCCCTCCAGCACGGGAATCTGCCTTTTTTCGCGGACCTTCCGCGCACCGAATTTTCTTTTCCTTGACATGTTTTTCCTTGAAAAATTTTATCTTTGCGGGCGCAAATTTAGTCAAAATAAATTAGATAACGATATGAGCAAGAAAGTACTTCTTATGATCCTCGACGGTTGGGGCGAGGGCGAACACAACTGGACAAACGCAATCTACACGCAGGGGGCGCCGTACATCGATTCGCTCCGCGAAAAATATCCGCATTCACACCTCCAGGCCTGCGGAGAGGCCGTGGGACTTCCGGAAGGACAGATGGGAAACTCTGAAGTTGGTCACCTCAATCTCGGCGCGGGAAGGGTCGTCTATCAGGACCTCGTGAAAATCAACATGGCCTGCCGCGACCACAAGCTGCTTGAAAATCCCGAGATAAAGGCCGCCTACGACTATGTGCTCAAAAGCGGCAAGAAACTCCATTTCATGGGGCTGATGTCAAAGGGCGGCGTACACTCGTCGCAGGAACATGTCTATGAGTTCCTTTCCGTGGCGAAGTCCTGCGGGCTCAAGGATGTGTTCGTTCACTGCTTCATGGACGGGCGCGACTGCGACCCGCACAGCGGGAAAGGCTTCGTGGAGGAACTTGAGGGCGAGATGGCCAAGACCTGCGGAAAGGTGGCGAGCGTCTGCGGAAGGTTCTACGCGATGGACCGCGACAAGAGGTGGGACCGCGTGAAGGCGGCCTACGACATGCTCGTCTGCGGCGAGGGCGCGAAAGCGACTTCGGCGACCGCTGCGATTGAGGCTTCCTACAAGGAGGACATCACTGACGAGTTCATAAAGCCTACCGTCATCACGGACGCTTCCGGCAACGCCCTCGGAAAAATCGAAGAGGGCGACGCGGTCATCTTCTTCAACTTCCGCAACGACCGCGCCCGCGAAATCACCGCCGCGCTCACCCAGACCGACATGCCGGAACACGGAATGCACAAACTTCCGCTCTACTACTGCTGCATGACTCCGTACGACTCCTCATTCACCGGAGTCCACATCCTCTTCCCGAAGGAGAATGTCACCGACACCCTCGGAGAGACGGTCGCGAAGGCCGGGAAAAGGCAGCTGCGCATCGCCGAGACGGAGAAATACGCCCATGTGACCTTCTTCTTCAACGGAGGCCGCGAGGCGCAGTTCGAAAACGAAGACCGCATTCTCGTAAACTCACCGAAGGTCCCGACCTACGACCTGCTTCCGGAAATGAGCGCCGTGGAGGTTACCGACAAGCTCGTGGAGGCGATAAACACCGGAAAAGAAGATATGATTATCCTCAACTTCGCGAACGGGGATATGGTGGGGCACACGGGAGTCTTCACCTCAATATGCCGTGCCGTGGCGAAGATTGACCAGTGCGTAAAACGCGTCGTGGAAGCCGCAGTGGCTCAGGACTATGCAATCCTCCTTACGGCCGACCACGGCAACGCCGACCACGCCGTGAACTCCGACGGGACTCCGAACACCGCCCACTCCCTCAACACCGTGCAGTTCATCGTCATCAATGCGGGCGACGGGGTGAAGACCGTCGCTGACGGACGGCTTGCGGACGTGGCGCCTACGATTCTGAAGCTGATGGGTATCCCTCAGCCCGCCGCAATGACCGGATGTGCGCTTATCTAAAAAGCGGTCTGCTTCGTTGCCCGTCTTGTCAAAATCCTCACAACCGTCAGGTTGCTGCGGTATTTGACCGCGACGGGTGCCTTGCATCCCATCTTTTTATATAATCGCACCTCGGCTTGCTTTGCTGAAGGGGGGCTGACTGAAAAGACCCGAGAACGTCGCGTAGCGACCCAAGGGGTCTGGGGAATACGGTCCCCAGTGCCCCCAGGGGCTGTCACGAAGTGACTGGGGGTTAAAAAAAAGAGGATGACTTTTTAGTCACCCTCTTTTCAAGCGAATATCTTGAGGTCTTTCACGGCCGCTTGAACCTCGTCGATAATCTTACGGCATCTGGATTCCGGGATGTGAATCTCCGTTCCTGCGGAAATCATATCTCCGGCCGAGGGCTTTCCCTGTCCGTTCACCGATGTGGCGTGCTCCCCGTTGTAACCCGCCGCACAGCGCGTCAGATCATACGCCGGGGCAAGCTCCCACTTCCCGTCACGGCAGATGTAGGAGAAATTCTTCGCGTGGTCATCCTTGTTCTCCGCGAGCACATTGAACACCATCCTTCTGAACATTTCTTCAACCTGCAGTGAATCCTGCGTAAGGTAGCCTGTCAGATGGAGGAGGTTCACATAGTCAAGTTTCGGAAAATGAATGGATTCGTTCATCAGAGCCCCGGCGGTCGCGATGTGGAGACGCGCTCCGTTCTCAATGTCAAAGCGGCGTGAAGCGAAATAACGGCCGTCAAAGAGCCTGAAATCCGGAACCGTTATGCCTGCGTCCCGCGCCGCCGCGCTGTAGCGGTATTCCATCACGCCCATATCCTCGGGATCCGAAACATTTCTGAACTTCACAAGCCATTCGCCCTCCGCATCATTGAGAAGGCATTTCGGCCGGCATCCGCCGGAATTCCCGCTGTTGAAATACAGCACGTCGGCATCTGCGTCAGACTTCTCCGTCAGAACCTCGAACGCCATCCTCTGCAGTTCATCCAACGCCGGCAAGGATTTGTCTTCTCCGGCGAAAGTCTCCGGCACATAGCACAAGGCCCCCATCCCGGAGTTCCCCACGATGCTCAGATACTGCACCGGAGTAAGAGCCAGAGAATCCATCCCGCGCCGCTTCAAGACTTTATGAATCAGATAACGCCCGTAGCCGTCGGGGATGCTGTCGTCAAAGATTCCGAAATTTCCGGCAAACGGAGTCTCCTCCGCGATGAAGAGTTCGTCTCTCAGCGGAAGATACAGGGGGGATATGGAAAATCCGCCGGCCAGCCACCTGCGGTCATACTGGAAGGCGCATCGTCTGCCGTCAGGAGTCATCGTGAGACGGCCGACAGTCACATCCCTGTATGTCACGGTCAGAGTTTCAGTAATCTTCATTTCGTCGTCCCCCTTTTTCTGTCCCGGTTGCCGTTTATCTCCTCCAGTTCCGACATCGTCGAATATCTGGGTTCGCTCATCACCGCCTTGAGGTTCTCCGCATATCCCAACGTCTTGCACAGCTGCGCGTATGACTCCAGCGAGATCTTGTGCTCCCTCTCGAAACGGGCTATCGTCGGCACCGGAACCCCGGACTGCCCTGATACGGCCTTCCGTGACAGCCCCTTTTCCAGACGACGCCTGCGGAAAGACTCCGCGAGCTGCCTCAACAGCGATTCAACAGGTTCAGAATACAAAGAATAAATCATAATATATTATCCGTTATCAACAGAATCGAACCTTAAGAGATATTATCGTATCGTTTAAGAATATGCAAAGATATGAAATTCTTCACGCCAAAACAAGAGTCTGGATTTTTTACGCACATTCACGAGGGGGCTGACTGAAAAGACCCGAGAACGTCGCGTAGCGACCCAAGGGGTCTGGGGAATACGGTCCCCAGTGCCCCCAGGGG
>CAVFTG010000103.1:0-6659 GCA_963625415.1 Barnesiella intestinihominis | reverse complement strand
GGCTCACAAGAGGCCTCCGACGACTCCCACGCGGCGTCGGGACAGCCCGCCGCCGCGTGGGAGTCGTCGGAGGCCTCTTGTGAGCCTGGAGGGAGATGCCCGGGAGTGTCCGGCAGGGGCTGGAGATAGGGCTTGTCCTCGTCCGCCCAGCAGGTTGAGAAACGCTCCATGATTCCTCCGCAGCATTTCGAGAAACGCGCGTCGCAAAGTTCGCCGTCAAAGCTGAGGATCTGTCCCCATGTCGCGTCCACGGCTTTCTGGACGGCTGGATTGGTTGCCCGGGTCAGACCCTGGTAGCGCTGGCAATGGTCGTCGGCGCAGACGTCGAAGTTGCGATGCACTTTGTGGTCATACCATTTCTGGTACGACCCACCCGACAGATTCCCGTCTGCGGCCCCGGGGGGCATCGGGCACCTCCGGTGCGGGTCCTGGCCGCTTAGCCAGGTGACTACTTCCACTATGCTTCTGCAGCGGAAAAGCTGTTCCCGCTCCCGCAGATCGCGTGACGGGGTGCGGTCATGCCTCAGCTGCGCCATAACCCACGAACGCGAAATCACCGCATGGGCTTTCAGGAACTCCTCCGGAGAATTCTGGTTCATTTCGGAGGATATGACACTGACGAGATAGTCCTCCACCCCAATCACGTTGACCGCCGTGAGCATGTCGTCTTCGACGATTATCTTCAGCGTGCCGGCGAATTTCTGCGTCTCACGGCGTTCCCAATGGAAGCCCTTTCCTGTCGTCACATCGTGAAGTTCGAAAGTCGGTTCGGCGAAAAAGGTGGACGGAGTCTGCTCCTCGAAGTAAAGTTCATCGTAGAGCGCGCCGTCGTAGTCAATCTTTCCTTCGCGCCATGTCGCCACGCGGGCGCCTCCCCCGTCGGGGTACATTTTGAACTCGATGCGAGAAGCCGACATGATGCCCACGCTGATGTGCGGCTGAGTCCTCGTGAGTCTGCTGATGATCTTGCCCTGCGTTTCCCGGCTGACGGTCACCTCCTCAAGCATCCCGGACAGAAGAGCCTCGTCGAGCTTGTCGAAATCCTCCGGCACCGGAGCGATGAAGCAGCCGCCCATGTCCGCACAGCCCGGACTCATGGTAAGATGGTCCGGACCCGTGGAGAAGTAGTGGTGCGAACGGTGCGAGGTGCGGAAAATCACGATGGAGCAATATTCCCCACCTTCGTACCAGCTGATGAGGTTGAACAGCGGTTCGCTCTCCCCTTCCGGAATGTCGGCGCAGTCAAGAAGCCTGTAGAAAAGTTTGGCGGCGGATTTGGATGTCGACGCCCTGAGGACGAAGACTCCGTTCACGAATTTTTCGTAGTGATAGACCAGGGCATCCTGCACGGAAGCGAGATAGACAAGCCCCGGAACCTCAGAGGACGGGGTGGAGGACTTCCCGTGAACCGCCCTCATCTCCGAAACCATGGAACGGACATCCTTTTCCAAAGGCATGAGTCCGCAGGGAGCCGCCTGAAAATGGTGATGGTCCGGAGCCGAGGCGCCGGAATGCGGCCCGTTGTAGAAGAAGGTGCAGGACTGGTATTTACGGGAGAGGTCGAGGATGTCGACGTACCTGTTCCAGATGGACTGCTCGCAGTGGCGGGTCATGGCGATGACCAGATGGTCCGGGAAAATGGGGAAAGGGTTGAGCAGGATGTCGTATTTCTTGCCCTTGCGTCCTTCGAAACGGATGAAGGTCTGCTCGGGATAGCGGTTGCAGAAGAAGCAGGGGCGCTTCGCCACCGAGGCTTTGTCAAGTTTTGCGGCGGAGGAAATCATCCTCGCCGGATTATGCTGCACCGTCACCTCAAGCCCTCCGATTGTCAGAGTCTTTGTCTTCACTCCCTTGAGCGCCCGGAAATTGGCGCAGGCAAGCGGCCAGCAGGACAGCTGGTCGTTGACGAATTTCTGTATTCCGTTGTCTCCGTTCATCTTGTCGTCATTTCTTCGTGTCGCCTCCGCAGACATCCCCGGGACAGGCGCCGCGTCTCATCCGGGAGAGCAGCTCGGCCGTGCGCAGACTGTCCTTGTAGAGATTGTTGGCGTTCTGCTTCTCGATGCTCAGCGCGGCATCGGAATTCCCGCTCCAGCGCCGGCAGAAATAAAGCGGCTCGTAAATTCTTCCGAGACGGTACGTCCCGGAGAGCCTCAGCCCGACGGCGTAGTCCTCCCCATAGCTCGTGTTCGGGAAATGTATCCTCCTCAATATGTCGGTCCGGAACGCCCTCGGAGCACCGAGTCCGTTGATTCTCAGAGCATTGTTATGTCCGTTCCCGTCCGTCCACTCACGGTGGTCGACAAGTCCCGGAGGCATCGGAGCGAGATTGAAATCAGTGACGGTGTAGGAGCCGACAAGCATTGCGCAGTGCTGAGCGCGGAATCCGCCGACGATTCGGGCGAGAGTGTCAGGCCCGGAATAGACATCGTCACTGTCAAGCTGCACGGCATAGAGTCCGCAAAGAGGGCTGTCTATCGCGAGATTCCAGCATCCGCCGATTCCGAGTCCCGTTTCCTCCGGAACGACATGTATGAGACGGCCGTCATCCTCCGCGAGTGAGGCGAGAAGTTCCGTCGTCCCGTCCGTAGAATGGTTGTCTATGACTATGACATTGTATTCGAAGTCACAGTCCTGCGAAAGGGCGCTTCTGACCGCATCGCCGACGGTCTTCACCCGGTTGAAAACGGGTATCACGACCGAAGCGGTGACCGGGAATCCCGCAGCGGCGCCGGATTCCGCGGAGCTTCCATTTCCGTCCGAGAGCGAAGTCTCAAGACACGGCGCATCGGGACGCGGGCCGAGCCATGCGCCGAGCCGTTTCAGATGGGCGGTGCAGGCCTCCTCCATCTCCAGCTGCACTTCCCTGTTCGAGGCCTTTACATAGTCGAACTGTTTTTCTCCGCTCGCCCTGCAGTCCGCCTCCTCGTACTCATAGAGATATTCCCGGATGTGAAATATGCCGGACATTCTCAGCCGCAGGTCATAAAGAGCCGCATGCCTGTAATTTGTCTCCGACTTCTGCCGTTCGAGCGCCTGCATGAACGAGGATGTCCTGAAAAGAAGCGCAGGGCCGAAGTCGAAATCGTCGCGCAGCGATCCGGCCTGACAGTCAATCAGCGGGTGGGGGCAGCCGTTCTCGATGCAGTCGGCATAGACCATGTCCGCGCCGGTGTCCCCGGCAATCTGCACGAAACGTTCAAGAGCGTGCTGCACCGGCGTAATCCGGTATTTTCCGGAACAGAGGATGAAATATGGAGTCCCGGCGGAGAGGGCGATGCGCGAGAGTTCGTCCGTACGTCCCGGAGCATCGGTGTATATTATTGATATTCCGTTCATTGAAATAAGATTATTCCATAGCGCCACAGACTGCATGTTTCAGAGCAGCGCAAGCAGTTTGTCCCGTATATTCCCGAATTCCATTTCAAAATTCGGAGTGAAAACATTCTTTCCCATAGCCCCGTCGATTTCCCCGAGTGTCCAGAACCGTCCTTCCGTAACCTCGTCATGATCCGGTTTTATGTCGAATGATCCGACGGCAGCGAAAATGTTCACAAGTTCACGTTCACGCGACGAATCATAGGGATATGTCCCGATGTAAACCGGGTTGAAGCGTGTCAGACGAAGTTCCTCCATCGACTCGCGCAGCAGAGCCTCGACGAGGCTTTCACCGTAGCCGACATGTCCCCCGACCGCAGTGTCCCACTTCCCTGGCTGGATGTCCTTTTTCATGGAACGCTTCTGAAGGTATATCCTTTCTTCGCGGTCTATTATGTGAAGATGCACGACGGGGTGCAGAAGGCGCGAACCGCCGTGGCAGTATTTACGGGTAGCCTGTCCGACGACGAGCCCGCTTTCTTCGACTACGGGGAAAATCTCGTCGGCACAAGGACCGCCGCCGGCCGAGTCGGCTTTGAGTCCGGGAATCATCGGAGCGGGGTCGATGGGATAAATCAGTTCGAACATCCGCGCTACAGTTTATAGTTTATGATTTCGAGTTCCTCGGCAGTGTAGAGCAGCGTGTCAAGGAAGTCCGGAAAGAAGATTTTCAGCAGGAAGAAGGCGCCGAAGAACACAGCGGCGGCAAGAAGCAGCGACAGCGTGACAATCAGGACTGTTTTCCATACCGACATGCGCGTCTTTGCCCGAGTCTTAGTCGGTTCAGATGCCGGCCCGGATACTGGCTCTGATGCCGGCTCAGATGCTGGTTCAGATGCCGGCTCAGATGCTGGCTCGGATGCTGGTTCAGATGCTGGCTCGGATGCTGGCTCGGATGTCGGCTCAGATGCCGGCTCGGATGTAGGCTCGGATGTAGGCCTTGATGCCGGCTCAGATGCCGGCTCGGGATGAAGCACGGCATCAATCCCGCTGATGGTCTCGGCGAATCCCTGCGCAGTCTCCTTGTGGGTTTTGAGCGACAGCGGCTGCAGGCCGAAGCCCTCCGGATAGATGTCAAGAGCCTCGTCAGCGACGAAAAACAGATTGTTCTCCCTCGTCGCCCGAAGCCGCCCGAGTCCCGGAAATATGACAACTTTCTTCAGACGGAGCACCTCTTTCATCTCCTGAAGAAAATCAGTCAGGATTCGCCGCGCAACCACCTCCGTGACATCATTCGACCGAGCATAGAGCCGCACAAGCAAATCCCCGTCGTCCGGACGGCTTCTGAAACAAAGCTTCCTGTAAGGAGGATTTATCGTATAACCCCTGTCGGAGAAACTCGCCGGCACAATTTCCGCCACGAAGCACCCCACACCGGGCAGAGCGACCCTGTCGTGTTCAAGGATGAGGTCATACACCATTTTTGAAAGAAGGTCGATGTCCATACGCCAATCTCGAGATTTTCATTTCCAAACCTGCAAAATTAAGAATTTTTTGCACAAGCGGCAAGACGGCCAAAGCCGTCTCAATGAAGAGCAAGGCGAACAAGCCGCCGCGATGAAGCAGATGAACCGCGACGAAGCAGATGAAGTGGATAAGGTGGATGAAGCAAATGACGCAAATGAAGCGAACAAGGCGGCACAAGCCGCCGCGATGAAGTGACGGAGTGTAACGGAGGAACGGAGTCGCCCGATGAAGCGTAGCGGAATCGGCATGCCCCTGACAGGGGCTGTCGCGAAGCGACTGGGGTTAAGAGAGATTGGGATTCGTGGGATTAGGATTCAAAGAATCCGATTCCTCGAGTCCGTGCTCTTTTTTTGTTGCACAAAAAAAGAGCTGTCGTCGCTCACGCGAGGACACCTCTCACTAACCACATAATTAATAACACTAAAACTAATAACCGGAGAAAATCTTTTGCAACTACTGTGCCAAACCCATACTCCCAAACAAAAAAAACACCAAAATTTCTTCATGTCTAAAAAAAACAAAAGCCGCCCAACGCAGCAGACCGCACCGCGAGATGTCTGCGGGGCGTAAAAGCCGCATAAAAGGATGGAGTGCAAGGCACGCGCTGAAGCCGAAACCGCAGCAACCTGACGGTTGTGAGGATTTCGGCAAAACGCGTAACGCCGCAATCCGCCTTTTATGCGGCTTTTACTACTCGGATTTCAGCTTTTCTACAGGATTGGCTGTCGCGGCTTTCCAAGTCTGCCCAAGGACCGAAACGGCGGCGACAAGAAGCGTCAGCAGAGCCGCCACAGGAATCACCCACCAAGGGAACGCAACCGCATTGTAGAACCCCCGGAGGTAGTAGCGCATCGCCCAGACACAGAACGGCACAGCCATGGCGGCCGCGACGGAAGCCATCAGGAGGAACTCTCTGGAGAGCGTCCAGACGGCGGTGCGGACATCCGAGCCGAAAATCTTGCGCAGGGCAATCTGACGCGACTGCTGGTCTGTGTAATAAACCGACATCGCGAGCAGGCCGAGAGCCGAAATCAGGATTGCCAGAGCCATGAAAAGGGTCACAAGCGACATCGTGTTGCGGGTCCCCGTGAGGGCGTCGTTCAACTGATCGTCGACATAGCTCATTTCAGCGGGCTTCGGAACTCCGAGATAATCGAGAACGACACCGCGCCACACATCCGAGACGGCGGTGAAAGCCTCGCCCCGGTCTCCCGTGACCTTCACAATAAGCCGGAAACATACCGACGTACTGTTCTCGACGGCATTGTGACTGTCCTCCAGCGGGCGGCTCAAGGCATCGTTCGCCCGGTAGTCGGCGATGATTCCGCAGCATTCATATTCAGGTTTCCCGTCACGCTGCCCGACGGTCCTGTTGTTCTCGGACACGCCATAACGCCTCGCAGCCTCTTCCGTAAGCCAATATGTCCCTTCCGTAGGTTCGGAATACTTCTCCAGAACCTTGAGCCCGAGAAGGCGGAAACTCGTGGAGTCCAGCCCTGAGACCTTCATCCACGACATTTTCTCGTTCTCGACGTGCACGCCGTTGCTCCCGCAGGCGAACGGAGCCTGAAGCGCCATTCCTACGGCCTCAACCTGCGGCAGGGCGCGGAGACGGCGGGCGAGTTCGTTATGCGCGTCCATATTCCTGTAGCCGAGCGACCATGTGGTGACATCCAGCAGATTTTCCGTATTGTAGCCCGTCGGCAAGGTCACGAGATGGCGCATCTGGAGGGTCATCGTCAGCGCGGCTGCAATCAGTACGGTGCTGAGCACATTCTGGCAGACGATGAAAACCTTGCTGAAAATCATCTTGC
>CAVFTG010000102.1:0-6737 GCA_963625415.1 Barnesiella intestinihominis | reverse complement strand
GAGGAGGCAGCATCCCGATTCTCGCCGACCTTCAGCGGATTCTCGGCATAGACCCTCTGCTGATGGGCTTCGGTCTCGAACGTGACACCATCCACTCCCCGAACGAGTCCTATCTTCTCAGCCAGTTCTTCGCCGGGGTGAAGTCCATCGCGCTGTTCTACAGATATTATTAGGGATATTATCAGATTGTTTCGGAATGGAAACCTGGACATCGACATTTACATTGATTGTCGCCCTGGCCGCCGCCGTGGCGTTCGTGGCGGGATGTGCCGCAGTCTGGGCGGCGCTTCACGGGCGGCTGTCCAAGGCCTCGGCTGAAATCGGTTCGCTTTCGGCGCGGATTGGCTCACTTTCGGCGCAGAACGAAATGCTCAAGACGGCGCGGGAGGAGGACGAGCGTCACCATAGGGACAATATCGATGCCCAGGAGGCGCGTTTCGCGGAGACTCTCGACAAGGTGACGGCGCAGCTCAAGACGGCGACCGAAGACATGCTGAAGCAGCGTCAGAAGGAGTTCTCGGACTCAAGCGCGGAGAACATCGGCCAGATTGTGACCCCGCTCAAGGAAACCATCGACAGGATGAAGCAGGCCATGAATGACAGCACTCTGAAGCAGACGGCGATGAGCGGCGAGATGAAGGCCAACATCGAGAACATGATGAAACTGAGCGAAGCCGCCCGCAAGTCTGCGGATGCTCTGGCGAACGCGTTCCGGCACGGGAACAAGGTGCAGGGGGACTGGGGCGAGGCCGTGCTCGACGAACTTCTGACCTCACAGGGTCTGGAACGCGGGACTCACTACGAAGTGCAGACGGCTTTGCGCGATGCCGGAGGACAGACTCTGAAATCCGCTACAGGCGGCACGCTCCGCCCTGACGTCATTCTCCATCTTGACAAGGGGAGGGATGTCATAATCGATTCCAAAGTTTCGCTCTCCGCGTTCATGGACTATGTGAACGCCGGGAACGAGGATGACCGCAAGCGTTTCCTTGACGCCCATGTGGCAAGTCTGAAAGCCCATGTCAAGGAACTTTCCGACAAGGATTATTCTTCCTATGTGCGTCCGCCCAAACAGAAAATCGACTATGTGATAATGTTCGTTCCGAACACAGGCGCTCTGTGGACGGCATTGAACGCACAGCCTGATTTGTGGCGCAAGTCAATGGAAAAGAACGTGTTCATAGCGGACGAACAGACGCTGTTCGCAGCTCTGAAGATAATCAGCATGACATGGAGGCAGATTGCCCAGGTGCAGAATCAGGAGAAGGTCTTCGCGCTTGCCGGAGAACTTATGGACAGGGTCGGGCAGTTCATGAAGAAATACCGTGAAATCGGGGACGCTCTCGACAAGGCGCGCCGGTCATACGACGACGGGGAGCGCAAGCTTCAGCCGTCCGGACAGAGCATACTGCAGACCTGCGCGAAACTTGAGCGGCTGGGGGTCAGCCAGAGCGCGAGAAATCCTCTGCCTCAGCTCGCAGAAGCGGAGTTGCCGGAAGCGGAGCTGCCCGGGACGGCCGCAGTGTCCGCCGGAGTGCGGGACGGCTTGTCTGTCTGAACATCCGCCGGAGCGTCAGACGGGATCCACGTCGACGGTGATGTGGCCGTCATATTTCCGCTCGGCGGAGAAATTCTTCAGTATTGCCGCGATTGCGGATTTGTTTGCCGAAAGATTTCTGTCTTTCGGAAGACTTATGCGGATGATCCGCAGGTATTCGTCGTTGATTCTGTCAACCGCAGGGGCGAACGGCGGAGTGATTTCGACCCCTTCTCCCGGAACGGCTCCGACTCCACGGAGCATCAGAGAAAGTGTTCCTGCGAATCTTTCAAGCCTTTCCTGTTTAGGATCCTTGAGGACGATGTTCACGATACGGGTGTACGGAGGGTAGCGGAACGTGCGCCTTTCCTCGAGCAGCCCCAGACGGTAGTCCGCCGCCGTCTGCCCATGAATGCTCTGGCCATGAACTGCCTGCCCCTGAATGCCCTGTTCATGAACGCTCTGACCCTGAACGGCCTGTCCTGCCGATGCCGGAGTCTGCGCCGTGGCTTCCGTCTCGTCCGGCAATGCTACCGGCTCGACTGCCCCGCCGCAGAGCATCCGGTAGACCGGATGTTCCGGCTGTGCCGTCTGAATCACGAAGACACCGTCCTGCCCGCGTCTGGAGCATCTTCCCTTGAACTGTTCAAGCAGCTGCAGCGCCTTTTCATCGGCCCGGAAATCCTGCTGCCCGAGCAGCGAGTCCGCCTGCAGCACGGCCACGAGGTTGAGATTGTCGAAGTCGAATCCCTTTGTCAGCATCTGGGTGCCGATCAGAATGTCAATCTTCCTGTCCGCAAAATCCCTCAGAACCTGCTTCTGCCAGCCGGCCTTCGCACTCGTGTCCGAGTCGAGCCTTGCGATTCTCCGTTCCGGGAATATCCCGTTCAGTTCTTCCTCAATCTTTTCCGTACCCGCGCCGAATGCGTTCAGATGTCCGTCGCACTCCTTTGAACTGTCCGGACGCAGATGGGGGAAGTGCCCGGTCCATGCGGTCACGAATCCGCAGTGGTTGCAGACGAGCCTTCCCCTGGATTTCTGCAGGTTGAGGCTGACATTGCAGTGCGGACATCTGATTATGCTTCCGCATTCGCCGCACTGGACTGTCGTCGCGTAGGATTTCCGTTCTCGAAGAATCATCGCCTGCCCTCCGCTTTCAAGATTCTTTTTGAGAAGTTCAATCAGTTTTCGGGATATGGAGCCGAGCATCCCGCGTTTCTTCCTTTCAACATTTGTGTCTATGACAATGACTTCCGTATTCCCTTCGCCATGGAATCTTTCGTTCAGGAAAATCCGGCGGAAACGTCCGCAGGCGCAGTTGTAGAGTGACTCGAACGAGGGGGTCGCCGAACCGAGCAGTATGTTGCTGCGGTGCAGGGCCGCGAGCATCAGCGCCACGTCGCGCCCGTTGTAGCGCGGGGCGGGGGAGTCCTGCTTGTAGGAACTGTCGTGCTCTTCATCGACTATGACAAGACCGAGTCCGCGGTGCGGAAGAAACAGCGCCGAGCGTGTTCCGAGGACAAGATGCGGGCGGCTGCCGTCTTCCATGGTCTTCAGAACATCCATCTTCTTTGACGGCGTGAGCGCGGAGTGCCAGGTCGCGACACGGCCGCCGAAATGTCCGGAGAGCCTTTCCTCCAGCTGGCGGCTGAGGGCGATTTCGGGCACGAGGTAGAGGACGTTCTTCCCTTTCGAGAGCGTCTCCTGCGCGAGTCTGACATATATTTCCGTCTTTCCCGACCCTGTGACCCCCTGAAGGAGAGCGGGTCTGCCATCCCTGAAGGCTGCTTTCACGTCTTCACAGGCTCCGGCCTGCGCCGTGGTGAGCTTTATCCCCGGCTCGTCCGCATCATTTCCTGCATCTTCCGGGCGTTCCGTCACGACTCCCATGAGTTCCTTTCCTGCATCTTCCGGGCGCTCCGTTCCGGTTCCGGCGGATGTCCGCTCCGCGTTCCCGCTGAGGGAGGCCTTCTGCTTTGCCGCCGCACGCCTCCGGATGGTCACATCCATCTTGACGCTTTGATAGACCATCTTGTAAACCTCTCCGACCGTGCACATGTAGTAGGCCGCGATTTTTCGCCACAGTTCAATGTCCTCTTCCGGAAACCCCGGCAGGTCAAGCGTTTCCGTGACGGGTTTCACTTTGTCGAGAGATGTCGTGGGGCTGACTCCCACACCGCTCACCACGGCGGCATATTCCTTTCCCGCAAATTTCACCTTCACCATATTCCCCACACGCAGTTTCCCGTCTTCCACGCCTTCTCCGCAGCGGACGGCCTTCTCCTCCGGCAGGGCATAGACTGGCTCCCACTCAAGTTTGAGCGGCACGATTACGGATATGTATCCGGTTTCAAACATAATCTGACAAAAATACGAATTTTGAGGGGATATGTTCACGGAATAGCGATGAAAGTGGTATCTTTGCGGCTTATTATCCAATACCTGTCACTTTATCTAACACCTGTCACTTCGTATGGTCAAGGTATTCTGCAAAAACACGGGCGCTTTCGGGGAATTTCAGGAGGGGACTTCACTTCGCGAGGCCGTCGGGGAATTCAACTTCGACAGACCCTACCCTGTTCTGGCGGCGAAAGTCAACAATGTGGTTCAGGGGCTGGGCTACAGACTCTACAACGGCAAGGACATAGAATTCCTCGACTACCGCAGCTACAGCGGACGCAGCGTCTACAGCAATTCCCTGTGCTTTCTGCTCTGCAAGGCCGTGCAGGACATTTTCCCGGGAAGCCGGACCTATCTCAAGAGACCGATATCCAAAGGCTTCTTCTGCGCCGTCGTCAAAAGTGACGGAAGATGGATTGATTCCGGCGAGGTGGAGCGTGTCAGGAGGCGGATGGCCGAGATTGTGGAGACGGACATCCCGTTCCGCCGCATCGAGACTCAGGCCGGGGAAGCCCTACGCCTGTTCTCCGAACAGGGGCGTTGCGACGTGACCAAACTCATAGACACCACTAAACCGGTCTATGTCGAATACTACAGCCTCGAAGACTGCGTGGACTACTACTGCGGCCCGCTTGTCCCGTCCACAGGCTATCTGAAAGTCTGGTCTCTGGAATCCTACCGCAACGGGATGCTGCTGCGGCTTCCCGACCGCCACCATCCCGAGTCGCTCGCCCCTTTCTCCGAGCAGCCCAAGACGTTCGGGATGTTCGCCGAGAACATCAGGTGGAACACAATAATGAAACTCAACACCGTGGGTGACGTGAACATAGCCTGCCAGAGCGGACGGGCGAGCGAACTGATTCAGGTGGCCGAGGCTCTGCAGGAAAAGAAGATAGTCCAGATTGCCGAAGAGATTGAAAGGCGCTTCCGCTCCGACTCTCCGGCGCGGCTCGTCCTCATCACCGGCCCCACGAGCAGCGGAAAGACGACTTTCTGCAAGAGACTCAGCGTCCAGCTCAAGGCCTGCGGACTGCACCCGATTTCATTCTCCACCGACGACTATTTCGTCAACCGTCTCGACACCCCGAAACTGCCTGACGGTAACTACGATTTCGACAATTTCGACACCGTGGATCATGTCGCCCTCCAGAAGGATATTCTGAGACTTCTCTCCGGCGAGACGGTCCAGGTCCCCGAGTACAATTTCGTCACCGGCATCAGGGAATATAACGGCAAGACTCTCCGCCTCGAAGACGACACCGTCCTGCTCGTCGAGGGAATACATGCGCTGAATCCGCGTCTGACGGACATGGTTCCGGCATCAGTGAAGTTCAGCATCTTCATAAACACGATTACGAGCATATCCGTCGATGACCACAACGGCATCCCCACCAGCGACAACCGTCTTCTGCGCAGGATAGTCCGCGACTACAACAAGGGGGCGTTCACCCCTCGGCAGACCATCAGCAACTGGCCAAATGTCCGCAGCGCCGAGGTCCAGTGGATCTATCCGTTTCAGGAAAACGCCGACGTGCTGTTCAATTCGGCCTACCTCGTGGAGTTCGCCGTCCTGCGCCCGCACGCGGAACAGATACTCCGGACAATCCCGAAGAACTGCCCGGAGTACAGCGAGGCTCACCGCCTGCTCAAATTCCTCTATTATTTCTTCCCTGTCTCTGACAAGGACGTTCCTTCAACCTCCCTCCTCCGGGGCTTCATCGGCGGAAGTTCACTGTAGAATCCGTCCCTAGTCAGCCTGGTACGAACCCGGCCAGTGGGCGGACGCGTTGCGGCTGTTGCCGTAAGCGTCATAGCCGAACGCGCCTATGGAGTCGAGCCAGCCGAGGAAGTCCTCACCCGCCTTCGCACCGTCATAGACGACATAGACATCAGTCTCGCCTGCCGTAATGGTTCCGGTTGCAGAGTTCGAATAGCCTGCAATTGCGGCTCTGACCTTGTCTGCGGAGAACTTCGTGAAGGAAGTCGTGCCGTTCCAGAGGTAACAATGCGTTCCGGAAGTCCACGAGAGTTCCAAAGCTGAAGCATCGGAGACTGTGGTGTATTTGTCGTCGGTTCCGGATTCGGCATATGTGCCCGTGGTTTTTATGCCTCCCACAATGACATTGCCTCCGAGCGAAGTGAGCTTCATCCCCGCCTTCGAAACATCAATTGCATTCTTGTCTTTCTCCTGAATGAGCAAGTTGTTGACAAGGAGTGAACCCGATTTCGGATCCGACTCGCAGCGGATGACAGGATTCCCATTAGATGCGGCAAGGGTGCTTGAGGCCACGAGCATTCCTCCGGAACCGTTCACGACACCTTGCGCACTGCACCCCGAGTCATTGCCGGCGAAAGTTACGTTATGCATACACAGGATTCCTCCCGCGACATTGATATGGGCGAGAAGTCCGTAACCGCCGCCGCCGAATGTGTTGTTGATGAAATCACAGGAATTGAGATATGCCCTGCTGTCTTTGTTCTGAAGCCTGATAAGCCCCCGGACACCGCTCTCGCAGCGGCAGCCGTCGAATGTAACCCCGTTAAGTTTTACGAAGCCTTTCCCGAGCAGAATGACAGGCATTTGAGTATAGGAATTCTTGCAAGCTCTGAAAACGCAATCATTGCAATTCATTACGGCATCACCGGAACCGCCGGCCTTAAGGGTAACGCAGCCATACCCATCTTCCTTGCTGTAGAGATTGGCGAAAGTAATCCCGTCAAATGTCAGATTTGTCTGGTTACCGAGCAATAAGAATTTGTTGGCGCCGGCGCCGTCAAACACGGTCGCATAGGCGGAGAT
>CAVFTG010000101.1:5476-6939 GCA_963625415.1 Barnesiella intestinihominis | reverse complement strand
GGACTGGATCGTGTTTAAGAACGGCGTGCGGATGATGCGTGGCGGCAAGACCTGTCAGGAGACAATCCGTATGGCACAGGCAAGACTGAAGCCGATCTTGATGAATGAACCGGATTTTATAAAATAACCATAAATAGATAAAACTATGAAAAAGATTAACTTGTCAATCGTTCTGCTCTTCTTGAGTGTCTGTACATTCGCTCAGATTGACATAAAGAAATTGTATGACCAGGCAGGAATGGCGGAAGAGATGGAACTGTGGGATGATGCGATTAAGTTGTATAAGAAAATAATCGTATATGCTCCGGACAGTCCGGCGGCATATTACCGTCTTGGCGAAGCTTACGCGTCAAAGGGGCAGGATGTGGAAAATTCGGAGAACGCAATCAAATTTTTCCGGAAATATCAGGAACTGGATCCGCAGGGCGCGGAAATGAACAATGTGCAAACGATAATTAACCGTCTTGAGTTTGTCGCGATGAAGTCGGAGCAGTATGACGCGAAAATCGAAGCGTTGCAGGGACGGTGGGTGACGACAGACTGGCGGACTAATGATAATCATCGCTCCTGGGCTATCATCGACATCAAGGAGGCCGGTGGAAAACTTCGGATAACGATTGATCCGTCTTCCGCAGTATATGACGACAGCTTCATCTCTCAGACTGCGGTCGTGAATCTTCCCGGTGACAAATGCAAGTTCGCTTTCGGCTCTGACAAACGCTACAATCCGTCATCTGCCGGGTACGACGCGCAGCGTATCCTGCTTGATATGGTAGGCAGTTCAATAGGTGGAACGGGCGGCAATCTCGTCAGCAGTCTTGGCAGCGTCGCAGTGACGGCGGCGCAGGAGAACGATGTCGCATCGGCGAACCTGACGACATATCTGTTCACTATGGACACAGAACCGTCAGCAGACGGAACTCTGAAATGTCAGGTTGACATAAACGGTTCGCATACATCAATCAAAGGGGACAAGAAGACAAGCGACATTCTCTTTGTCGAACTTGAAAAGGTTGCGGATGGGTTCGTGAATATGCCACTGCTGGACAGAAGCAAGGTGTTCCAGTATTATGAGAACAAGAAAACTTATGAGAGCTATGGGAATATCGTGAAGATGTGCCCCGACACGGATGCGCTGATGTGCTACCGTTCCGGGAAAAGATGGTATCATACTGCAATTTATATGTGCGGTATCGGAGCCGGCATTGTTTTGGGGAGCGTAATTGGCATTGCCTGCCATACCGAAGACGATATGTTCGGTTTTGAGCTTGCCTTTATGGGAATAGGTGCGGGTGTCACTATTGCCGGCGGTGTGATGTTCCCGATTGCCAAATCAATAGGAAGGCGCGGCATAGATATGTATAATAATGCTGCAAGAGACGCACATTCAAGAAATGTTTCTGAACTTGTAATCGCCTCCACTTCCAATGGCGTTGGTCTTGTCTATCGGTTCTGATTTCGGC
>CAVFTG010000101.1:0-5466 GCA_963625415.1 Barnesiella intestinihominis | reverse complement strand
ATCCACCTCATTGCCGTTGCTGTCACGCCAGAATGAAAAATTTGTCCTCTGGCCGGCGTTCAGATGCTTTTTCACGAACTCATTGACGACAAGGTTCTCAAAGAGACCGCCCCGGAGATAGTGGGTGGAGATTTGCGCTGCCGATGTAATCTCAAGCAGGGAGCAGGCGAGTCCGGTGTCACAGAAATACAGTTTCGGGGACTTGACAAGGCGTTTTGAAAAATTTCTGTAATCCGGACGCAGCAGGTGTATGATATAGCATTGTTCCAGAATCGAGAGCCAGCTTCGAGCCGTTGTCTGGGTTATTTCACACTCCACGGCAAGCGAGGACAAGTTCAGCAGCTGTCCGATTCTTCCTGCACACAGTTTTATGAACCTGACGAAGAGCGACAGGTCTTCCACTCGCCTGATGTCCCGCACATCACGCTCCACATAGGTGTTTATGTAATTGGGGTAGTAATCCTGCGGTGCGATACCCTTGTCATACAGCCGGGGATATCCGCCGAAGAATATCTCCTCATTGACGGTCGGCTGACACATTCCGGATTGCGAAAGTTCCCGATGTGAAAAGGGAAGAAGAGTGAGGATTCCGACGCGTCCCGCCAGAGTCTCATCGACCGAAGACATCAGCAGCATATTCTGAGAACCCGTAAGGACATACATCCCCTCCCGATTTTCGCTGTCCGTATGTGTATGAAGATAAGATAAAATGGAAGGCTCCTTCTGGACTTCGTCAATTATTGTCCTGTCCGGATATGTCGCGATGAAGCCCCTCGGGTCTTCCCTTGCAAAAGTCCTTGTGTCGATATCTGAAAAAGAGACATAGCGGTAATCAGGAAATGTCATTTTTGCCAGCGTCGATTTCCCCGACTGCCGCGGACCGGTCAAAAAGACGAAAGGGAACTTTCCGGAAAGCTCCTTCAGTTTTGGCTGCAACTCTCTGTCAATCATTGTCTCTAATGAATTTTATGCAAATTTAAATTAAAAAATTGAATTTGCATAGATTTTGGCGGAAAGATTGACCATCAGAAGATTTCACACAAAAAATTGCCCGGTCTACCATAAAGACAGACCGGGCAATTTTCTGTGGTCCCAGCAGGGCATGATCCTGCGACCCCCTGATTATGAGTCAGGTGCTACTAACCAACTGAGCTATGGGACCGAGTCTTTTATTCAAAGAACTTTAAACTTTGCAGAGCCGCCGTTTTGGGAGACGGCTCTGCAAAGGTATGAAATTTATTTCAATTTCCGGAAAGTTTGCTCTCAGACTTTGATTTCGACCTCTACACCGCTCGGGAGTTCAAGCTTCATGAGCGAGTCAACGGTCTTCTGAGTCGAATCGTAGATGTCAAGGAGACGGCTGAAAGAGTTCAGTTCGAACTGCTCGCGGGCCTTCTTGTTCACGAATGTCGAGCGGTTGACAGTGAATATCTTCTTGTTGGTCGGGAGCGGAATAGGTCCGTTCACGCGTGCGCCGGTAGAAGAAACTGTCTCAACGATCTTCTTTGCCGACTTGTCAATCAGCATGTGATCGAATGATTTAAGCTTAATTCTTATTTTTTGGCTCATATCGTTGTTGTATAACCGATTAAACTTTATTATTCCTCCTCAGGAGCCTTGTAGCCCGACTTCTCGATGATGTCCTTCGCAAGGCTCGCAGGAACCTCGGCGTAGTGGTCGAAAGTCATCGTGCTGGTCGCACGTCCTGATGAGATGGTACGGAGAACCGTCACATATCCGAACTGCTCGGCGAGCGGAACGAACGCCTTGACGATGCGCGCACCGACCGTGGAGTCCATTGCCGTAACCTGACCGCGGCGGCGGTTGAGGTCGCCGACGATGTCACCCATATAGTCTTCCGGAGTGACCACCTCAAGGCTCATGATAGGCTCGAGAAGAACCGGTTTAGCCTTAGGGCAGGCATGGCGGAATGCCATGCGGGCGCAGATTTCGAATGAAAGCTGATCTGAATCGACAGGATGGAATGAACCGTCCTTGAGGACAACCTTGAGAGAAGGAACTTCGTAGCCCGCGAGAACGCCGTTCGCCATCGCTGACTTGAAGCCTTTCTCGACTGACGGGATGAACTCTTTCGGAATGTTTCCGCCCTTGACCTCGTCAACGAACTGGAGACCGGTCTGTCCCTCGTCCGCAGGCCCTATCTCGACGATGATGTCCGCGAACTTACCGCGACCGCCGGACTGCTTCTTGAACAGCTCACGGTGCTGGACAGGAACGGTGATGGCCTCTTTGTAGTTGACCTGAGGAGCACCCTGGTTGATGTCGACGCCGAACTCGCGGCGGAGACGGTCGACAATGATGTCGAGGTGAAGCTCACCCATGCCGCTGATGACTGTCTGTCCTGTCTCGTGGTCTGACTTGACTGTGAATGTCGGGTCTTCCTCGGCGAGCTTCGCGAGGGCGATTCCGAGCTTGTCAAGATCCTTCTGGGTCTTTGGCTCCACTGCAAGTCCGATCACCGGATCCGGGAACTCCATTGACTCGAGGGTTATAGGGTTGGTCTCGACGCAGATTGTATCTCCCGTGCGCAGATCCTTGAATCCGACTGCGGCGCAGATGTCTCCGGCCTCGACGAAATCGATAGGGTTCTGCTTATTGGAATGCATCTGGTACAGACGCGCCACCCTCTCCTTCTTGTCGGAACGGGTGTTGAGTACGTATGAACCTGCATCAAGATGTCCCGAATATGCGCGGAGGAATGCGAGACGTCCCACGAACGGGTCTGTCGCAATCTTGAACACGAGCGCGCAGAACGGCTCCTTTGCGTTCGGATGACGCTCCTCCTCTTCTCCGGTCTTAGGGTTGACACCCTTGATTGAAGGGATGTCGAGCGGAGACGGAAGGTAACGCATCACTGCGTCGAGAAGGAACTGCACTCCCTTGTTCTTGAATGAGGAACCGCAGCAGGCAGGAACAATCGACATGTCGATGGTCGCCTTGCGGAGAGCCGCGATAATCTCATCCTCGGAGATTGAATCCGGATCCTCGAAGAATTTCTCCATCAGAGTGTCGTCGTAGTCGGCCGCTGCCTCGACGAGTTTCTCTCTCCAGGCGGCTGCCTCTGCCTTCATATTTTCAGGAATATCCTTTATTTCATAGTTCACAAGCTCCTCGCCCGAATCGTAGTAGATTGCCTTGTTGGCGATGAGGTCGATGATGCCCTCGAACTTGTCCTCCGCTCCGATAGGGAGGCAGATAGGGACAGCCCTTGCTCCGAGCTTGGTCTTTATTTCCTCAACGACGGCGAGGAAGTCCGCGCCCACGCGGTCCATCTTGTTGACATACGCGATTTTAGGAACGCCGTACTTGTCAGCCTGACGCCATACGGTCTCGGACTGAGGCTGCACGCGGCCCACAGCGCAGAATGTCGCTACTGTGCCGTCGAGCACACGGAGTGAACGCTCCACCTCCACGGTGAAGTCGACGTGCCCCGGAGTGTCGATGAGGTTGATCTGATATGTATCCCCTTTGTAGTGCCAGAAAGCGGTGGTGGCAGCGGAAGTGATGGTGATACCACGCTCCTGCTCCTGAACCATCCAGTCCATTGTGGCCGCTCCCTCGTGAACCTCTCCAATCTTGTGGGTCTTCCCAGTGTAGTAGAGAATACGCTCGGAGGTAGTGGTCTTGCCGGCATCGATGTGAGCCATGATGCCGATGTTTCTGGTGAATTTAAGATCTCTTGCCATTTGTCAATGTTTCCTTGGGGATTAGAATCTGAAATGTGCAAAAGCCTTGTTGGCCTCCGCCATTCTGTGCATATCTTCTTTTCTCTTGAATGCCGCACCCTCGCAGTTGTACGCCGCGATGATTTCGGCACAAAGTTTTTCGGCCATGGAGTGACCTGAACGCTTGCGGGCGAAGACTATCATATTCTTCATCGAGAGCGAAATTTTCCTTTCAGGACGAACCTCCATCGGCACCTGGAAGTTAGCTCCGCCGATACGGCGCGACTTCACCTCGACCTGAGGGGTCACGTTCTCGAGAGCTTTCCTCCAAATATCGAGAGGAGCCTTGTCAGAATCTTTCATCTTCTCGCCTACCATGTCAATGGCATCGTAAAAAATAGAATACGCGATACTCTTCTTTCCCTGCAACATAAGATTGTTCACGAAACGCGTTACCATCACGTCGTGAAACTTCGGATCTGGAAGTAGAATCCTCTTCTTAGGCTTCGATTTTCTCATTGTTTTGTTTGGAAATTAAGGTAATGAATTAAAATTACTTCTTAGCGGGCTTTTTCCCTGCCTTCGGCCTCTTGGCTCCGTAGAGAGAGCGGGACTGTGTCCTTCCCTCGACGCCGGCAGTATCCAAAGCGCCCCTAAGGATGTGGTAACGTACACCCGGAAGGTCCTTCACACGACCGCCGCGGACAAGCACGATTGAGTGCTCCTGCAGGTTGTGGCCCTCACCAGGAATGTACGCGTTGACCTCTTTGGAGTTGGTCAGACGTACACGGGCAACCTTACGCATTGCTGAGTTCGGTTTCTTCGGTGTGGTTGTGTACACACGCACGCATACGCCCCTTCTCTGAGGGCAAGCATCCAGCGCGCGAGATTTACTCTTCTCGACGATAACCTCGCGTCCTTTGCGAACTAACTGTTGAATTGTTGGCATAAATGATTATGAATCTATTATTTATGTTTAACTCCCCAAAAATTGGGGCTGCAAATATACTAATAATTTTTTGATTATCAATACTAAGCAGCCACCTTACTGTTCTGTGCCGGTTTACAGATTGGCGTTGTCCTCCTTCCAGTCGGAAACCGCCGGCACGATGCCGAGTTCCACGATTTCATCGCGCATCTTGCAGAGATGGGCGTAGGATGCGTCGAGAGCCGCAAGCTCCTCGCCCGTACCCTGAGGCATCGTGTAGTGGCAGCCTGTGGCGTCGATTTTCGTCGGCATCGCCATCATCACGTTCTTGTATTTGCCGCAGTTGACATATGTTCCGGCAGGAAGAGTGAATTCCGCTCCTCCCATCGCGGCCTCAATCATCTTGACCGCGTTGTAGGCCGGGCTCTGGAATGATGAGCGTCCGCGAAGCTTGATGATTGCGGAACCGCCCTGGATTGTCTCCTGCTTGATTTCCGCCATTCTTTCGGCTGAAAGACCCATCTCGGAAAGCGGCTTCCCGTCAATCTTCACCTGAGAAGCGAAGACAGCCATCTGCTCTCCGTGGCCGCCGTAGGTGTGCGCTCCCGTGACCGCGCTCTGAGGCACTCCGAACTCCTTCGCAAGATTGCTCTGGAGACGGGTGGAGTCGAGGGCTGCGAGCGAGGTGAGCTGCTCCGGCTTCAGACCCGAATGAATGAGAGCCGTGAGAGCCGTCACATCGGCCGGATTGAAAATCACGACGACATGTTTCACGTCCGGGCAGTACTTCTTGATGTAGTCGCCGAACTGGGCTGCAATCTGGCAGTTGCCCTTGAGAAGATCCTCGCGGGT
>CAVFTG010000100.1:0-6960 GCA_963625415.1 Barnesiella intestinihominis | reverse complement strand
GTCTATTCCACCGAGGCTTCAGCCCCTCTTGGACTCTTCGGATATACCGGCATGAGTGATGGCCCCGTGGTCACGATTAAGAACGTCACCATTAACGGAGCTGAAGTCATTTCTGCTGTGGGAGATAATACGGAAGGCGGAGCATGCGGAGTCGCAGTTGGCTCGGCGGTTTCTACGAAACTCCAGAATGTTACGGTTAATAATGCCGTAGTGACGAGCAATCACTATGTCGGAGGTATTTGCGGTAGCGGATATGTGAATATTGAGAGTTGCACTGTGGATAGAGCGACGCTGACCGCACGTCCTGTATATTTCCAGGGAGCAGAGACGGGTAGCCGAATGTGCCCTAATCATGATTTTGGAGACAAAGTCGGAGGCATCATCGGACACCTGGGAGAAGGCTCATTTACAATCGCCGGTTGCAAAGTGTCCAATACCGCCATCACCGGTTACCGCGACCTTGGCGGAATCTCCGGAATCGCTCAGAACATAAACGGAACGCCTGTCTTTGAGAGCAACCAAATCGGAGAAAATGTTTCCATCACGGTCGATGCGACATATAATTACAAGGACTACACCAAGAAGGCTTCATTCAACGCAAAATCCATCGTAGGAAGAGTCGGCGAAGGTGTTACCATTGGTGATACCAACACCGGCACGGCAACGATTACATACCCTGACGGTATCACGGAATAGTGATTTCATGGGGCTGTCAGTCATAACAAGCCATTGAAAGCGGAGAGAGGGAGACCCGAAAGTCGCCCTCTCTTCTGTTTTCCGCACATCTTCAGTCTGCCTTTTTTACATAGACACCCGGGAGGGTCGAACGAAATACAGACAGACACCGTATTATTTTCTTTTTGTAACTTTGCCGGCTCTTCCGTCTGAGCGGCTTTTGTCTTATGGATTTTGATTTTCTCGGAATATTCACGCTCGTCACCGGAGTTCTGTTCCTGATTCTGGAAATCCGACAGAGCGACTGGATGTGGGCGTTTCAGCTGCTTTCGGCCGCCGCCGCCATGGTCTCGTTCTTCATCGGCGGGCTGTTCGCCTCGTCCGCATTGAATCTCTACTATGTCGTTATGGCGTTTGTCGGCTTCGCCCAGTGGCGGAGGGATGAAAGAAGGAGTATTCCGGGGACTCCGCCCGAATGCGGAGCGGACAGTCCGCGCGGTGAAGATGCCCGGATCGCGCGGGATGGTTCGGCCACCGGCATCCGTCTGCGGCATCTGACGGCGAAAACGGCGCTCGTGAGTCTCGCTGTGCTTGTCACAGGAACTGCTGCGGCGTTTTTCCTGCTTCGCCATCTCGGAGACCCCCGGTCCGTCGCGGATGCAGGAGCCTCTGTTCTCAGCGGGATAGCGACATGGTGGCTTGCGAAGTCCTATCCTCAGCAGTGGCTGCTGTGGGTTGTCGCGGACGCGGTTTCCGCATGGATGTGCTGGACGCAGGGGATGGGCGCGATGTCGGTTCTGTACCTGCTATATGCACTTTCCGCCATATACGGATATATCCATTGGATGATGAAAGGGAAATATATCGATGAAACCGAATGAACCGGAACAATATAATGCACTATGAATACAAGAGAACAGAAACTTGAAGCATTCGGGCGGCTGCTCGACATTCTGGACGAACTGCGGGTGAAATGCCCATGGGACCGCAAACAGACGAATGAAAGTCTCCGGCCGCAGACAATCGAGGAGACTTACGAATTGAGCGATGCGATTCTCAAGGACGAACACGGGGAGATATGCAAGGAACTCGGAGACCTTCTCCTCCATGTCGTATTCTATGCGAAGATGGGGGACGAAAAGGGGGAATTCGACATCGCCGATGTGTGCAACCACCTGTGCGATAAATTGATATATCGCCATCCCCATGTGTTCGGAGAAACTGAAGCCGGCTCGGCCGAAGAAGTCATACGCAATTGGGAGATGCTCAAGACCAAAGAAAAAGACGGCAACAAAAGGGTGCTGAGCGGAGTGCCGGAATCGCTCCCGTCGATGATCAAGGCATACCGGATTCAGGACAAGGCACGCGGAGTGGGCTTCGACTGGGAGAAAAAAGAGGACGTGTGGGCGAAGGTGAAGGAAGAGGAGGGCGAACTCGAAGCCGAGTTCAGGGCCATGGATGAGGCTGTCTCAGACGATGACAAAGCTGCCGCCCGCGAGCGTGCGGAGGAGGAGCTCGGCGACACGCTCTTCGCTCTCGTGAATGCCGGCCGTCTCTACAAGCTCAACCCGGACACGGCGTTGGAACGCACCTGCGCCAAGTTCCGCCGCCGTTTCACCTATCTCGAAGAGCACACCATACGCGAGGGGCGCGATCTCCACGACATGACCCTCGCCGAGATGGACGCCATCTGGGACGAGGCGAAGTCCAAAGGATTGTAGTCAGAACTCCTCACGGATGTTGTAGGAGTTCCGTTCGCTGCTGTTGCGGGAAATCATCTCGCAGATGAATCCGGCGAGGAACATCTGGATGCCGACCACGAGCGCCACGAGGGCGAGGTGGAACAGCGGCTGGTCGGTGACCGGACGGAATGCCTCGTGATGCGCCTGCTGGACGAGCTTCTCGATTATGACCCAGAGGGCTATGACACCGCCGACAAAGAAGGTGACAAGTCCGGTGAACCCGAAGAAGTGCATCGGCTTTTTGCCGAAAGTGCTGAGGAACCACAGGGAGAGGAGGTCAAGAAAGCCGTTTACGAAGCGGTTCAGACCGAATTTGCTTTTGCCGTATTTGCGTTTCTGGTGATGGACCGGCTTTTCCGTGATGCGGGTGTAGCCGGCGTTCTTGGCGAGGTAGGGGATGTAGCGGTGCATCTCGCCATAGACCTCGATGTCTTTCACGACCTCCCTTCTGTAGGCTTTCAGCCCGCAGTTCATGTCGTGCAGACGGATTCCGGTGATTTTCCGCGCAGTCGCGTTGTAGAGCTTCGACGGAAGATTCTTCGTGAACTTGTTGTCCTGCCTGTGCTGTTTCCATCCGGAAACGATGTCCCATCCCTCTTCCGTAATCATCCTGTACATTTCGGGAATCTCCTCGGGGGAGTCCTGAAGATCCGCGTCCATGGTGACGACGACATTCCCGGCGGCGGCCTTGAAACCGCTGTAGAGAGCGGCCGACTTGCCGTAGTTGCGCCGGAACGATATCCCCCTTATGCAGGAGTCCTCTTCCGCGAGTCTTCGGATTGTCGCCCACGAACCGTCCGTGCTGCCGTCATCGACCATGATGATTTCATAGTTCCATTTCTCTCTCCGCAGGACCGAATGTATCCATGCGACCAGTTCCGGAAGGGATTCCTCTTCGTTGAAGATGGATATGATTATGGAAATGTCAGTTGAGTTTTCTTTCATCTCAGCGTCGTCTTTGGTGAATGCTTGTCCGGGGCTATTGTTCCTCGATGTCCTGTCCGTCGTGGAAACCGGCGAAAGGGTCAGCCTTCGGAATGTATCTCGACATGATTGCGGAGAGCACCGTTCCGTAGAGGAAGCAGTAGATGAGGTTCGAGAAGAAAGTTATGGACGGCATGTCGTCTCTGAACGTGTCGAGCATTTCAAGTTCATTCGACCCGAGAACCGTGGAATATTGGCTGAGGGCTATGTCCAATGCCTGTTCCACGGCATCCGGACAGATGTAGAGGACATCCGCGAGATTCGCGGCGGAAAAAATCAGGGAGGAGAACAGTGCCGCGAGCACTCCGAGTCTCAGGGTCTGACTGCGGCCGATTCCGTCGTATGAATTCACGAGATCCAGCATGAACGCCCTCAATATGAAGATGCAGCCCGCGACTTTCGCAATCCACAGGACAGCGGTGATGAGTGCGGTCAGAACCGGGGACTGGACGATGTGCGGAAGATATTGTACGGCGAACAGATATGCTGTAGATACCGCCCCGAGCGCGAGCCCTGCTGTGGCGGCCCGGTTAATAAGAATTCCTGACGTCATGTTTTCATTTGTATTCATATCCTTTCCTCTTAAGGCATGCAAAGATAGAAAAAAATTCCTACCTTTGTCCGCTTGTTTCAATACGGCTTCAATGAATGCCGTGTTTGCAGGCGGCGAAGTTTAATCCTGAAACGGCTGCAGTTTCTTTTGTACTGAAGCGCGCCGGTTCAAAAACAGATGAGATTATGATAGACATTACATTTCCCGACGGTAGCGTAAAGTCCTTCGAAAAAGGCGTTACAGGTTATCAGATTGCCGAAAGCATCAGTCCGAGGCTTGCGGCGGAGGTTCTGGCGATGACGGTCGGAACAGCAGGCGGTGACTCGGCGGGAAAAGGTGCGTTATATGACCTCGACCGTCCGATTGAGGAGAACTGCGGGGTGACCTTCCACAAGTGGGGGGACGATGAGGCGAAACATGTGTTCTGGCATTCCACCTCGCATCTCATGGCCCAGGCTCTCGAGGCGCTTTACCCCGGAGTCAAATTCGGAATAGGCCCGGCAATCGAGAACGGGTTCTACTACGACGTCGACCTTCAGGGAAGGCAGATCGCGGAGTCCGACCTCAAGGCGATTGAGGACAAGATGATGGAATTCGCCCGCACGAAAGAGGCGTTCGTCAGAAAGGAGGTTTCGAAGGCTGACGCGCTCAAGGCATTCACCGAAAAGGGCGACGAGTACAAGGTGGAGCTCATCAATGAGCTTGAGGACGGGCACATCTCGTTTTATACGAACGGAAGTTTCACCGACCTCTGCCGCGGCCCTCACCTGCGTGACACTTCTGTCATCAAGGCCGTGAAACTCACCGCGATTGCCGGAGCTTACTGGCGCGGAGACCAGAACCGTCAGCAGCTCACCCGCATCTACGGAATTTCGTTTCCGAAGAAGTCGATGCTTGACGAATACCTCGTCCTCATGGAGGAGGCCAAGAAACGCGACCACAGGAAGATAGGCAAGGAGATGGAGCTTTTCACCTTTTCATCGAAAGTGGGAATGGGACTTCCGCTGTGGCTGCCGAAGGGCGCCGACCTGCGCTCGAGGCTCGAGGAGTTCCTGAAGAAGATTCAGAAATCATACGGTTACCTGCCTGTCATAACGCCGCACATCGGCAACAAGGAACTTTATGTAACGTCCGGTCACTACGCGAAATACGGCAAGGATTCGTTCCAGCCGATTCACACTCCGCAGGAGGGCGAAGAGTACCTGCTCAAACCGATGAACTGCCCTCACCACTGCGAAATCTACCGCAGCAAGCCGCGCTCCTACAAAGACCTGCCTCTGCGCTTCGCCGAGTTCGGCACGGTCTATCGCTACGAGCAGAGCGGCGAGCTTCACGGACTCACCCGCGTGCGCTGCTTCACACAGGATGACGCCCACCTTTTCGTGCGTCCAGATCAGCTGAAAGAGGAGTTCGAGAAAGTCATCGACATCATTCTCTATGTGTTCAAGACACTGAATTTCAAGGAATATACGGCTCAGATTTCACTCCGCGACCCGAAGAATCCGTCCAAATACATCGGAACGGACGAGAACTGGGAGAAGGCCGAGGCCGCAATCATCGAGGCTTCCCGCGAAAAGGGGCTTCCTACGGTCGTGGAACTTGGCGAGGCCGCTTTCTACGGTCCGAAACTCGACTTCATGGTCAAGGATGCCATCGGCAGGAAGTGGCAGCTCGGAACGATTCAGGTCGATTACAACCTTCCGGAGCGTTTCGGACTCGAATATGTCGGCGCTGACGGGCAGAAGCATCGTCCGGTGATGATTCACCGCGCACCGTTCGGCTCTCTCGAACGCTTTGTGGCAGTGCTGCTTGAGCATACCGCCGGAAAGCTTCCTCTGTGGCTTACTCCGGATCAGGTGAACATCGTTCCAGTGAGCGAAAAGTTCTCCGAATATGCAAAAAAAGTTTGCGGTTTGATGAATAATTCCGATATTCGCGCCTCAATAGACGATCGTAATGAAACGCTCGGCAAGCGAATCCGTGAGTCTGAACTCAAGAGGATTCCTTTCCTTGTCATCGTCGGTGAGAAGGAGGAGGCCGAGGGGCTTGTTTCAGTGCGCCGTCAAGGTGGAAAAGACGAGGGCTCGATGTCAGTTGCCGATTTCATTTCGCTGGTAAGCGGTGAGGTGAAAGCGCAATTGGCCTGAACCCGTCGAAATATTATTAACAACTTATTTTAGGAGGATAGATTTATCGCAGCACCATTTAAACCTAAGCCGCGCCCTATGGGTCCGAGACCCAAGACGGGCCGTCCGGTTCCGAATCAGAAGAAGGACGAAGGCAGCCTGAGAATCAATGACGAGATCAGAGTACCGCAGGTGAGACTCGTCGGGGACAACATCCCCGAGCAGGGCATATACCCGACGGCCAAAGCTCTCCGCCTCGCCGATGAACTCGAACTTGACCTTGTGGAGATAAGTGCGAAGGCGGATCCTCCGGTTTGCAGGATTGTTGACTACCAGAAGTACCTCTACCAGCAGAAGAAGAAGGCCAAGGAGATGAAGTCGAACGCGGCCAAGGTGGTCATAAAGGAGATCAGGTTCGGCCCGAACACGGACGAGCACGATTTCCAGTTCAAGCTCAAGCACGCGCAGGAGTTCCTGCAGGAGGGGTCGAAGGTGAAGTCTTCGGTGTTCTTCAAGGGACGCTCCATCGTCTATGCCGACCAGGGGGAGAAGCTTCTCCTGCGTTTCGCGCTGGAACTCGAGGAGTACGGGCGTGCCGAGCAGATGCCGAAGCTTGAGGGCAAGAGGATGATCATGATGATCGCCCCTGTCGCCAAGAAGAAGTAGCCGTCCGGGTTTCTCCGGAACCCCGCGCTCCGTGAAAGGAGAGCGTCAGGGTGAAAGGGAGAGCGACATGGCGGCGGATGTATGTGAATGTCAGTGGACATTATTATAGTATTAACAAGTTAAATGATTTAACTATGCCGAAAATCAAGACCAACTCCGGTTCAAAAAAGCGCTTTGCACTTACCGGAACGGGAAAAATCAAGAGGAAGCATGC
>CAVFTG010000099.1:0-7081 GCA_963625415.1 Barnesiella intestinihominis | reverse complement strand
TTTGCATATTATGCACAAATTAGCGACATTTGTAAAACATGTTTTCAAAACAGAATTCAAGTACAGACTCAAACAACAGCTTGCGATGAAGATATCACCGAAATTCAAAGTACGCACGATGGTCGGCCAGAATGTGATTGTGATGCAGGGCAGATACGGAGGGGACATGACCAGAATCATATCACTCAACGAGAGTTCACTCTTTCTTTGGAACAAACTTCACGAACGGGAATTCACGGTTGAGGATGCGGCGGAGGCGCTTGTGGAAGAATATGGAATCGATGCGGGACTGGCGAGGAAGGATGCCGGAGCCTGGTGCGCGAAGATTGAAGAATGCGGGCTGCTCGAAAGCCGCGGCGTGGAGCGCGATGAAAACTGTGCCGGAAGTTGCGATGAAAACTGAAACGGAGAACTGAAATGGGAACAGCGATGAAAGACCATGATGCCGTAACCCTCGGAATCGCGGACTTCAGATTCCGCTTTTCCGGAACGGATTTATGTGGATTTGTCAGCACGACGCCTTTCTTCCGCCCGTTTCTCGAGAAAGCTGACGGAGATGCAGACAGGAATGCGGACTTCACGGTCTCGGAAGAACTCGGCATTGAGGAAATCTGCGGAATCCAAGAAATCTGCGGAAAGACGGAAAGCTGTTTCGACGTGTCTTTCGAAGACATATCCTGTTCGTTCTTCCGGCACGGAGACACGATAATCTTCCGCATGAAAGAAGAACATTCCGGGAAAGAGCTTTGGGAGACATGGAGAATCGGCGGGGATGTCGTCCGCAGTTCAATCGTCAGGGCGACGGCCACGATGTACCGCTACGCGCTCTGGACGGCTGTCAATTTCCTGACCTGCATGCACGGATGTGCCGCCATACACTGCTCGGCGAACGTGTTCGACGGCAGGGCGGTCATTTTTCTCGGAGAATCGGGCACCGGGAAGAGCACGCACACGAGACTGCTGCGCGAAAGATACCCGGATTCGTTTCTGCTGAATGACGACAGCCCGTTCGTGAGGGTGATGCCGGACGGAAAGGTGATGGTTTTCGGATCTCCATGGAGCGGCAAGACCCCGTGTTACAGAGCCGAATCCTATCCCCTCGCCGCGGCGGTCCGTCTCAGCCAGGCTCCGCACAACAGAATCAGAAGGCTGAACCCGCTGCAGGCGGTCGGGGCGCTGCTTCCTTCAGCTCCTCCGGCGCTCAACTACACGGAAGAAACCTCCGACGCGCTGTATAAATATATATCCGATGTTTTGGAAAAAGTCCCGGCATGGCATCTCGAATGCCTCCCTGACACGGAGGCTGCGGAACTTTCGCATGACACTGTCCTGTGAGCCAGCTATGGGAGTCGAACCCACGACCTTCGCGTTACGAATGCGATGCTCTACCAACTAAGCTAAACTGGCTTTGGCCTCAATCTGCCGGACATTGTCCGGAGAAAGGACTGCAAAGATAGTAAATTTCTGAATATATTTCATCCGTCGGGACAATTTTTCTGTTTTCGGAGATATATTCTTCATATCCGGGGATGTTTGAACATATGATATGACAATGGAAGACAACAGATACAGTGACATTCTCATCATAGGAGGCGGGGCGGCCGGGCTTATGGCTGCGGTCGGAGCCGCCGGAGACCCGCTGAAAGTGACCGTTCTGGAGAAAATGCCCAAAGTGGGGAGGAAAATCATGATCAGCGGAAAGGGGCGGTGCAATTTCACGAACATGTCGGAGTGGAACGATTTCTCGCGGCATGTGCATCCCAAGGCCGATTTCCTCAAACCGGCGTTCTTCGCGCTGCCTCCCCGTCGGATGATGGAAATGATTGAGGCCTGCGGATGTCCCTGCGTCATTGAACGGGGGGACAGGGTGTTCCCGGAATCCCACAGGTCCGCCGACATTGTTGACGTGCTGCTTGCGGCGGCCCGGGATGCAGGGGCGGAAATCATCACGGACTGCGAAGTTTCCGATGTCGGGAAGAATGCCGACGGCCGGTTCACAGTCTCCACCGGACTCGGAGAATTCACCGCCGGAAAGCTCATCATCACCACCGGAGGACTCTCCTACCCGGGAACAGGCTCCACGGGGGACGGCTACGGGTGGGCGGAGAAGTTCGGGCACAGAATCAACGGGCTTTTCCCCTCGCTCACGGCGATTGTGCCTGCCGGATATAAGAATGTCGGGGCGAAAGGGCACATAGACCGCGCCGTGCCCCTTTCAGAATGGGGTAGTCAGCTTGCAGGAATCCAGCTCAAGAACGTGAGGCTCACGATTGAAACCGACGGGAACATTTCTGATTCCGATTTCGGAGACCTTGACTTCACCGACGGAGGCATAGAGGGCCCGCTCGGTTTCAGGCTCAGCCGCAAGGTCGTCAAGGCCATCCGGAACGGCTCAAAGGTCACCGCCCATATAGACCTGAAGCCCGCAGTGGAGCCTGAGCGGCTGGAGCGGAGGATTGACGAGCTGTGGAAAGAAATCACTGACGACAGACGGAGCCGCACCGTCATCCGGGGAAGAGAGACACTACGCCCCTACAGGGAACGCTTTGCCGTTCTGCTGGGCAAGCTGCTCCCCAAGGAACTCATCCGTCCGTTTGCGGCATCGTTTCAGAATCTCGACAGCAGAAGTCTCGGAAAGGCGCTCAAAGACTGGAAGCTCCCGATTGCCGGATATGTCGGCTACGAACGCTGCGTCGTCACCGCCGGCGGGGTGGCCCCCGAAGAGGTCAACAGAAAAGACCTGGAATCCAAACTGGTTCCAGGTCTCCACTTCGCCGGCGAAGTGCTCGACCTCGATGCGGACACCGGCGGCTACAACCTTCAGATTGCCTTCTGCACCGGTCACCTCGCCGGAGTGTCGGCACGGAACAGCATGATTCTTCAAACTTTAAGATAAACGACCATGTTCAGACTCAGACACCTGCCTCTTCTTGCCGTTCTGACAGTCACGGGATGCGGAGGACATTACGGCTACACTCCCGAACAGGAGAAACTGCTCAAGAGACTCGATGCCACCATCGGGGAAATCGAAGTGTACCGGAACGCCAAGGTCATGAGGATAAACGAAATCAAGGCCCGGGCTGATTCCGCCATGTCCGAAGAGGAGACCTACTCGCTTTATGACCGGCTCTATCTTGAATATTACCAGTACGACATCGATTCAACGATAAGCTATGCGAGGAAGAAACTCGCAGTCGCCCGCCACATTGCGGACAGGGATGCCGGAGAGCGCCGTGATTCTCTGCTTTACGATGCGGAATTCGACCTCGCCGACCGCTATGTGCTTTCCGGAATGTACGCGGAAGTGCTGGACATCGTCAACCCCATGGACATGGAATCACTCCCCCGTTATCTCCGCCCGAGGTATTATCACATTCTGAACACCCTTTATACGGGTATGGCTGAGGCTTCGGATGACCCCGTGCTGAAAACCGCCTACCTCAAAAAGAAGAATTTCTACCGGCGGGAGATGTACAACCTGCTTGGAGACGATGACATCGCGAAAATCTACATCTGGTCCGACATCGAACTCGACAGGGGCAACGCTCCGATGATTGTGGACTCGCTGCTGTCCCTCCGTTCGTCCGGAAGGCTCGATGTCCACGAGTTCGCGGTAATCAGCTACATCGCGGCGGAGGCCTGCCGGCAATGCGGACGTGACGACGAGTCCATAGCCCTGTTTGCGGAAAGCGCCATCCACGACATTGTCACTCCGGTCATGGAATACCGCTCACTTTACAGACTTGCCGCGCTGCTGTATCAGAAAAGGGATTTCACACGTGCCTACAGATATATAAATCTTTCTATTTCCGATGCGGTGGCCGCAAACGCAAGGCTGAACGTATCCGCGATAAACTGCATGCTCCCACTCATAACGCAATCTTACGACAGCCTCATGCAACGGCGTCAGGCACAGCTCTACGCCATTCTCACGCTGCTGAGTCTCGTGACTGTCCTGCTGATTGCGGAGGTGCGGAAAAGCATACGGAGCCGCAGGGAACTCGCCCTCGCCAACTCCAACCTGAAAGAGTATGTCGGGCTGCTTCAGGAGGCGAACAACATCAAGGAATCCTACCTCGGACGCTACATGGACATGTGCTCCGACTACATAGAAGGACTTGAACGCTACCGTTCATCACTGAAAAAAGCGGTGAAAGGAGGGCTGCCGGAAGTGACTCAGGCACTTAAATCCACCGAATTCATAGACAGGGAGCTTGATGAGTTCTACGCCCGTTTCGACGCTTCGTTCCTCGACCTTTTCCCCGATTTCATCGAAGAGGTCAACGCACTGCTTTGTGACGGCAGAAAACTTGAGGTCAAGGGCAGGGAAGGCATCCTTTCGACGGAGTTGAGGGTGGCCGCGCTGATTCGTCTCGGAATCACGGATTCCGTCCAGATTGCGCACTTTCTCCGCCGCTCGACCTCGACGATATACAACTATCGCGTAAAGATGCGCAATGCCGCCAAATCATCCAGAGAAGACATCGAGAAACAGATAATGCATATCGGCAGACTATCCTGACGCACTACTTATTTTCAATTCGCATTCATTTTCAATATATTGATTTTCAATATATTGTATTTAAGAGCCGCTACTATTGAAGTACCGGCTCTTTTTTTCACGACCGACAATTCCGTAATTTGCGTATGAAGGCTTTGCGCATCCCCGCCCGATGAGGTGACACTCCGGGACAAAGGTCGCGGAAGGCTTGATTTGACCACTTTATTCAATAATTCATAACAGTAACCTTATGACCAGATTCTACAAACTTCTGTGTCTTGCCGCCGCCCTGTTTCCGGGCGTGACGGCAATGGCCCAGCCCCGGACGGTCGGCGGCAAAGTCACCGACTCCGCAGGCGAAGCCGTGATCGGAGCTGCCGTGGTGGACAGCGGAAACCGTTCCAACGGAGTCACGACCGACGTGGACGGGGCTTTCAGTCTGAAAGTGGCCGGGGATGCCGTCCTTGAGGTGTCATCGCTCGGATTCGCCACGCAGAATGTAGCCGTGAACGGACGGGACTTCCTCACTGTCATCCTGACTGAAGACAGCGAGTATCTCAGCGAATCGGTGGTGGTCGGCTACGGCACCGTGCGAAAAAAGGATTTGACCGGCTCGGTTTCGTCAGTCTCCAACCGCGAAATCAAGGACACTCCGGTGGCGAGCGTCGGACAGGCGCTTCAGGGCAAGGTTTCCGGAGTCTATGTGATGGATTCCGGGAAACCCGGCAACAATGTCACCATCAAGATCCGCGGATTGGGCACCATCAATGACAGCGACCCGCTGGTCGTCATCGACGGAGTGCCTACCGATCTCGGGCTCACTTCCCTCAACATGGCCGACATAGAGAGGGTTGACATTCTCAAGGACGCGTCCGCGACGGCAATCTACGGTTCAAGGGGAGCGAACGGTGTCGTGATGGTCACGACAAAGAAAGGAACCGCCGGGAAAGGCAAGGTTTCAGTAAACGCGAACTTCGCTCTTCAGCAGATAAGCTACGCCCCGAAGATGCTTGACGCGGCGGGATACGCCGAATATTCAAACGACATGCTCACGGCGGCCGGGCTTGCCGCCAACCCGGAATGGAGCGTGCCTTCCGCCCTCGGCAAGGGCACGGACTGGCTTCAGGAGATTCTGCGGCTCGGAACGATGCAGAACTACACCGTGAGCTATTCCGGAGGCAACGACAAGGCGCATTATTATGTGTCCGGAGGTTTCCTCGACCAGAAGGGAATCGTCAAGACGGTCGGATACCGCCGTTTCACCTTCCAGAACAACAATGACGCGCAGGTTCTCAAGTGGCTGAAGTTCTCCAACAACGTCACTTTCTCAACCGACCTCAAGTCTCAGGGATCCTACTCCATCTCCGACGCGATGAACGCGCTTCCGACCCAGCCTGTCAAAGACTCGGAGGGGAACTGGAGCGGTCCCGAGGGCAATGCATACTGGTACGGGGACGTACGCAACCCTGTCGGTCCGCTCTACACCAACGACAACCGCACAAACGGGTATAACTTCCTCGCCAACATCTCAGCCGAAATCACATTCGCGCCATTCCTCAAGTTCAAGAGCACCTTCGGCTACGATGCGAAGATGTGGTTCAACGACAACACCAGCTACGCCTATGACTACAAGCCGCAGGCGGTCGAGGAGACCAGCCGCTACAAAGACTCCAACAGGGCGTTCACATATCTCTGGGACAATTATTTCACTTTCGACCACACTTTCGCCGGTCGCCACAGTCTCAACGTCATGGCGGGTACTTCGGCGCAGTGGAACGAATCTGACGGCATCAACGCCACGAAATCCGGGTTCCTCTTCTCCAACGTCAATGAATTCGACAACGGAACGGTCAAGAAGTCAATCGGAGGAGCTTCGAGCGACTGGTCAATGTTCTCTTTCATGGCGAGGGTGAACTACAGCTACGCCGACCGTTATCTCCTGACGGCCACCTACCGCCGCGACGGTTCGTCACGTTTCGGGCCTTCACACCGATGGGGAAATTTCCCGTCAGCTTCCGCGGCATGGAGGATTTCGCGTGAGGACTGGTTTCCGAAGAACTTCGTAATCAATGACCTGAAGCTGCGCGCCGGATACGGAGTCACGGGAAATGACAAAATCGGCTCCTACGCCTACATACAGACCTACAACACCGGCGCATACATCTTCGGCGACGAAGTGGCGACTACCCTTGTGGCGAAGACCATGGCAAACCCGGGGATTCACTGGGAGGAGGTGAGTCAGGCGAATATAGGACTCGACCTGTCCATGTGGGAGTCAAGGCTCAATCTCAACATCGACGCATATCTCAAGAACACCGACGGCATGCTCGTGAAAGCGGCCATACCGATTACCTCCGGATTCGAGGACACCACCACGACCTACACGAACGCGGGCAAGGTGCGCAATTCCGGCTTCGAGCTGACCCTCAACTCCGTGAATTTTGACTCACCGGGAGACGGCTTCAGATGGGAGACATCGGTTTCCGCCACCTACAACCGCAACAGAATCGTGAGTCTCAACAGCGACACGCCGCTCTACCAGAACGAAACCGGAGGAGCCTACATCACGATGCAGAAGAA
>CAVFTG010000098.1:4039-7211 GCA_963625415.1 Barnesiella intestinihominis | reverse complement strand
ATTGTTGAAATAATATAAATGAAAACGATATGTTTGATTTGTTTGATATGAAAAAGTTGGCTTTCGCGGCGCTCGGGGGATTGCTGCTGAGTTCCTGCTCGCTTTTCAAGCTGGACAACTACGACGCTCCGGCCGAGACGCTGTACGGAGCAGTCACTGATGTCAAGACCGGCGACCCGGTGCTGACGGATCAGGGTTCGGAGGGCATCCGCGTGAGGCTCATCGAGACGAGCTGGGAGGGGAACGTGACCCCGCAGGACTTCTACTGCCGTCCGGACGGGACTTTCCGCAACACGAAGCTCTTCGAGGCGGACTACAACATCCGCGTCGACGGCCCGTTCGTTCCCATAGTGCTTGAGGATGCCGACGGGAACATCGTCGGAAACAAGAGCGTTGACACCCACATCAAGGGCAGCGCCGAAGTCAATTTCGAGGTGCAGCCTTTCCTCAAGGTGGAGTTCGTCGGTTCTCCGACCATCAGCGCCGGGAAAGTCACGGCACAGGTGAAGGTCACGAGGGCGACCACCCGCGAGGAACTCGCCTCCGCGCTTGAGAAGACCGGGACATGGAAAGACTCCTATGCGAACGTGACCGACATCCAGCTCTTCGTGAGCCGTTCCTCATCCGTGGGCTACCGCGCCCGCGACAGCCGCTGGTCATCCGAGCTGTCCTACACCGGCTCTGCTTTCGAGGAGAATCTCGGCAAGCCCGTGCAGATCCGCTCCAACGGAACCATCCCTTCGGGGCAGAAGGTCTTCATCCGTGCGGCCGCGAGGATCAATTATGACACCCCGAGGGGGAGCGGCACGAGGCGGTGGAACTATTCCGATGCTATAGAGGTGGACATTCCTTGATGCCAGAAAAGGCGGATTGCTTCGTTACGCGTCTTGCATTCTGTAAATTTCATTACTTTTGTAAAAACGTGGGCGTTGTTCGTCCATATTATATGGACATGATTCGTCCATGATATATCATAACACTGCAATAACTTCTCGATGAAACTGAATATTCTCAAGATATACTTGGCTTTCGCGGTGCTGTCCCTTCTGGGGACGGCTTGCGCCGAAACAAAGGAAAACGCTGATTCACCCGTGGACTATGTGAGCACGCTGGTGGGTACGCAGTCCAAGCACAGCTTTTCCACCGGAAACACCTACCCGGCCGTGGCGCGTCCGTGGGGAATGAACTTCTGGACACCGATGACCGGCGTGATGGGGGACGGCTGGACCTACTCCTACACCGCCGACAAAATCAACGGCTTCAAGCAGACCCATCAGCCGAGCCCTTGGATGAACGACTACGGCCAGTTCGTGATCATGCCCGTCACCTCCGCTCCTGTCTTCGGCGCGGAAGAGCGTGCGAGCTGGTTCTCCCACAAGGCCGAGACCGCGAAGCCGTACTACTACAGCGTCTATCTCGCCGACCACGATGTCTTCACGGAACTCACCGCGACCGAACGCGCCGCTGCTTTCCGCCTGACCTACCCGGAGAGCGAACTCTCCTGCATCGTCGCGGACGCTTTCGACAAGGGCTCCTATGTCAAGGTCGTTCCCGAGCAGAACAAAATCGTCGGTTACACGACAAGGAACACCGGCGGCGTTCCGGACAACTTCCGCAACTGGTTCGTAATCGTTTCGGACACTCCTTTCGAATTCGTCCGCACGGTTGAGGACGGGGAGAAAATTTCGGAATCATTCGAGAGCGAATCGTCGCATTCCGGCGCGATTGTCGGATTCAGGACGGTGCGCGGCCAGAAGGTCAATCTCAGGGTGGCCTCCTCTTTCATAAGTCTCGAACAGGCCGAGCGCAACCTGCAGGAACTCGGAGACGGCGACTTCGACAGGATTGTTTCCGAGGGCAGGGCGCGGTGGAACGAGGTTCTCGACCGCATCGAGGTGGAGGACGGCAATGTCGACAATCTCCGCACCTTCTACTCCTGCCTCTACCGCTCGCTGCTTTTCCCGCGTGACTTTACGGAAATCGACGCCGAAGGCAGGACAGTCCATTACAGCCCCTACAACGGCAAGGTCTGCGACGGCCATATGTTCACCGACACCGGCTTCTGGGACACTTTCCGCTGCCTTTTCCCTCTCCTGAACCTCGTCTATCCGGACGAGAGCGTGAAAATGCAGGAGGGGCTCGTGAACGCCTGGCTTGAAAGCGGATTCCTTCCGGAGTGGTCGAGTCCGGGGCACCGGGCCTGCATGATCGGCAACAACTCCGCCTCCGTCGTGGCTGACGCGTGGGTGAAGGGACTCCGGGGCTATGACATCGAGGCTCTCTGGAAGGCTCTCGTACACGGGGCGAACGCGGTTCACGAAGGAACTATGACTTCCGGCCGCAGGGGCTGGGAGGAGTATAACCGTCTGGGCTATGTCCCTTGCGACACCGGAATCAACGAAAGCGCCGCGAGGACGCTCGAATATGCCTACGACGACTGGTGCATCTGGACTCTCGGCCGCGCTCTCGGAAAATCGGACGCGGAAATCGGGATATATAAGGAAAGGGCTATGAACTACCGCAATCTCTACCTCGCCGGCGCTTCCCTGATGTGCGGACGCAAGGCCGACGGCTCGTTCAACCTGCCTCTGAACCCGTACAAATGGGGAGGCGACTTCACCGAGGGCAACTCCCTGCAGTACACATGGTCGGTGTTCCACGACCCTGCGGGGCTCATCGCTCTCATGGGAGGGGATGACGCGTTCAACGCCAACATGGACAATGTGTTCAACGTCCCGCCGGTTTACGACGACAGCTACTACGGATATGTCATCCACGAAATCCGCGAGATGCAGGTGATGAACATGGGCAACTACGCCCACGGCAACCAGCCCATCCAGCACATGCTCTACCTCTACGACTGGAGCGGACAGCCGTGGAAGACTCAGCGGTATGTCCGCGAAGTGCTGGACAGGCTCTACACCGCCGCCCCCGACGGCTACTGCGGCGACGAGGACAACGGCCAGACTTCCGCATGGTATGTCTTCTCCGCCCTCGGGTTCTACCCGGTGTGCCCGGCGACTGACCAGTACGCGATTGGCTCCCCGCTGTTCGGCAAAGTGACAGTGAACCTGCCTTCGGGAAAAAGAATCGTGATTGACGCGAAAGACAACGGGAAAGACAATGTCTATGTCAAGTCGCTGAAAGTCAACGGTAAACCATATACGAAAAC
>CAVFTG010000098.1:0-4029 GCA_963625415.1 Barnesiella intestinihominis | reverse complement strand
ATTTCACCCACGAGACTCTCACCGGCGGAGCGGAGATTGAGTTCACGATGTCTCTGGAGCCCGACAGACTACGTTCGACGGCGGCTTCCGACCGCCCGTATTCATTCTCGAACGGGGAATGAATGCGGAGCGCGATGTCTGAGTGTCAGGGATATGTCTGATTGTCAGAAAAATACGAAACCAAAATCCATAATATGATGACAATGAAACTGAGATTATTGACCACGACAATCGCCGCTTCGGCCCTCGCGCTGACGGCAGGTGCTCTGACAGCCGGGGCGCAGACGTTCGAATCGAAGCGTCCTGCTGAAAAGGACCGTCTCTTCACTTCTGAGAAAATCGAACAGGTAATCGACGAGGTGTGCGCGCAGCTGAGCAACCCGAAACTCTCATGGATGTTCCGCAACTGCTTCCCGAACACGCTCGACACGACAGTGCATTTCCGCACCGACAAGGACGGCAATCCCGACACTTTCGTCTACACGGGCGACATCCACGCGATGTGGATGCGCGACTCCGGTGCGCAGGTCTGGCCTTATGTCCAGTTCGCCGGGGAGGATGAACACCTCAGGGAGATGATTGCCGGCGTCATAAACCGTCAGTTCCTTTCACTCACCATCGACCCTTACGCCAACGCCTTCAACGACGGCCCGACGGGCACTGGCTGGCAGAACGACAACACGGACATGAACCCCAACGACCACGAGCGGAAATGGGAGATTGATTCGCACTGCTACCCGATACGCCTCGCCCACGAGTACTGGAAGGTCACCGGCGACACGTCCGTTTTCGGAGACAAGTGGATCAGCGGGATGACCGCGATTCTCAAGACTCTCCGTGAGCAGCAGCGCAAGAACGGCCACGGCCCCTACCTCTTCACCCGCGTGGGCAGCGCCCAGCTTGACACCAAGTGCTGCGAAGGCCGTGGAAACCCCGTGAAGCCGTGCGGACTCATAGCCTCGTCTTTCCGTCCTTCCGACGATGCGACGACTTTCGAATTCCTCATCCCGTCGAACTTCTTCGCGGTGACCTCGCTCCGCAAGGCCGCGGAAATCCTCGAAACGGTGAACCGCAACGCGGAGATGGCGCTGGAGTGCAGGGCTCTCGCCGACGAGGTTGAGGCCGCGCTCAAAGAGCATGCGGTCGCGCACCACAGGGAATTCGGGGACATCTACGCCTTTGAGGTGGACGGATTCGGCAACCAGTACATGATGGACGACGCGAACGTTCCGAGCCTTCTCGCTCTCGCCTACCTCGGTGACGTTCCTTCCGACGACCCAATCTACCGCAACACCCGCCGCTTCGTGTGGAGCGACAGCAACCCGTATTTCTTCAGGGGGACCGCCGGAGAGGGAATCGGAGGGCCGCACATCGGCTATGACATGATCTGGCCGATGAGCATAATGATGAAGGCCTTTACCTCGGAGGACGACAACGAAATCCGCGACTGCATCGTGAGCCTGCTCAACACCGACGCGGGAACCGGTTTCATGCACGAGTCCTTCCACAAGGACGACCCGTCAAACTTCACCCGCGCATGGTTCGCATGGCAGAACACGCTGTTCGGCGAGCTGATTCTCAAGCTCGTCCATCAGGGTAAGATCGACCTGCTGAACTCCATCGTGCTCGACTCCGACGGCAGGGCGGCCGTCAGCTGCGGCCCGTCCGGAACGGGATGCCGGGAATGTTCGGCGGCCATTTCACCGCAGGAACGCTGCGAAAAGGTTTCATTCAAAGATCAGGGCGTCGTTCGCGACGCCTTTTTTTATAGGCCTGACACACCGCGTTCCGGAGCGGTGTCCGGTGTATCAGGAAAGGATGCTGTCGGGGAGGCTGTCTCCGGGTGCGTCTCTTCTGACGGGCTTCCGCTTGTCGTCGTCCTGCACGGCTACGGCGGACACGCGCTCAACGGCGGGCTGCGTTTCATGGAGCTTGCCGACGAGTACGGTTTCGCGGTCTGCTGGCCTCAGGGCGCTGAGGACGGGACGGGGCACGGCTGCTGGAACGTGGGCTATCCCTTTCAGGCGGGCTACCGCATCGACGATACGGCCTATCTCCGCCGCCTCGTGAAGCGTCTGCAGAAAGACTATGGAGTGAGCCGCCGGAATGTCTTTCTCACCGGCATGTCAAACGGCGGGGAGATGTGCTACAAGATGGCGGCGGAGCATCCTGAGACTTTCTCCGCCATCGCGTCCATAGCCGGCCTGACGCTCACCGCGATGAGCACCGGCTACCGCCGTCCAGTCCCGTTCATGGAAGTCCACGGGACGGAGGACAGGATTTCCGAATGGTGCGGCGACCCGGAGAACAGGGGAGGATGGGGCGCATATCTTTCCGTTCCGGCTGCGGTTTCGCACATCATCTCGGCCAACCGCTGCGTGGGCGAGACCGTCACTGAGATTCCCGCCGAGCGCAAGCGGGTCATTCTCCACCGTTTCACCGGAGGGCTTCCCGCATGGAAAGGCGGCCCGTCAGCCGATGTCCTCCTCTACGAAGTCATAGGCGGCGACCACAGCTGGTCCGACCGCTACATCCCCACCTGCGACCTCGTCTGGGATTTCTTCAAATCCTATCTGAAATGAAAAAAAAGCCGCCATCCGGAAACGGTGGCGGCTTTTTCATAAAGCCATCCAACGAAGCAGATCGCCTTTTATTCGCCCCGCCGTTCTGGAGACATGATGATCTCGATACAGTTGCCCTGCTCCAGCACGCTCTGCAGCACAGCCTTGATGTTCTCGGCCGAAATCTCGCCGACAGCCGCCTCATACTCGGCATCATAGTCCGTCCCCCGGTACTCGAAGGAAAGGATGTTGCCGAGCCAGTAGCTGTTGTTGAGCCTCTTTTCCGGAATCCCCTTGCGGAAATTCTCAATCGTGCGCGTCAGCTGCTCCTCGGTCGGTCCCTCGTATGCCAGCTTCTCCAGACCCTTCTTCGCAAGGGTGACGAGCTTCTCGCACTGCTCCGGATTGGTCTCGAACACAATCTGGACGCGTGCCTGCTCCTCAGGCTGCGCCGTCAGGCTCATTGATGTCTGAGCCCCGTAGGTGCCGCCCTCCTCCTCGCGGAGAGTGTCGATGTAAATCATGTCGAGGATGTAACTTGCGGCCTTGAGCATCGTCGAAGTCTTCACGGAGTAAGGAACCGAAGCCGTGTAGAACAGGATGGCGGTGTTCTTCGGGGTCTCCATGGCCGTGCTGAAGCGGTTGACGACCTCGCCCTTCACGACTTTCGGGCTGTTGTCCCTCCATGTCGTGGCCTTCTTCCCCTTTGGAATGGAGCCGAGATACTTCTCGCAGAGCGGCTTGAAAGCCTCAAGGTCGATGTTCCCCACGAAAACTGCGGTGAGTCCTGCTGCGTCCTTGAACAGGCTGCGGTAGACCCTCTCAATCGTTGCGAGGTTTGCCTTTTCGAGAGTCTCCCCGTTCAGGTCGACCCTGCGGGTGCAGTCCGGCCCGTAGACGGTCTTGCCGATTTCAGTCTGAAGCTTGAAGTCCGGCTGGTTGACGATGTTCGGAAGCACCGCCCTGATCTGCTCCATCCCCACTTTGTACTCCTGTTCGTCGAAACGAGGGTCGCAGTAGGTCAGATAGGCAATCTGGAGAGCCGTCTCAAGGTCTTTCGGAGTGGTGCTGCCGCTGATTCCGTGACGGATGCCGGAGATGTATGAAGACACGCTGATGTTCTTGCCTGCCAGCATCTTGGAAGCCTCGTCGGAACTGAACTTGGAGATTCCGCTGTTGCGCTGGAAGATCGCGTATATGTTGTCCTCGAATGAAGGGAGATCGGCGTCGTCGATGAGCGTCTCACCTCCGTTCTTGAACCAAGTGAACAGAATCTGGTCTTTCTTGTACTCGGTCGGGAGCACCACGACTTTCACTCCGTTCTTGAGCGTCCAGACCGTGGAGCCGTAGATGCCGGTCGAGGTCTTCTTCACTTTCGAACCCTTGAGGGAAGCCGGGTCTATGAACTCGCTTGCAATCTCCTCCTCCACAGGAGCCTCTATCTCGGATGCCGCCACCTCGTCGAAGA
>CAVFTG010000097.1:0-7268 GCA_963625415.1 Barnesiella intestinihominis | reverse complement strand
GTCCGGGTCGGTGAACATGCCCTTGACTTTCCTCCAGACTTCGTCGGCTGAATCGGAAAGATAGATGCAGTTGCCCAGAGACTTGCTCATCTTGGCCTTCCCGTCGGTGCCTGGCAGACGCAGGCAGGCGGCGTTGTCGGGAAGCATGATTTCAGGCTCGACGAGCACATCGCAGCCGTAGGTGCCGTTGAACTTGCGGACAATTTCGCGCGCCTGCTCAATCATCGGCTCCTGGTCTTCTCCGGCAGGGATGACATTGGCCTTGAACGCCGTGATGTCGGCGGTCTGGCTCACCGGATAGGTGAAGAATCCGGCCGGGATGCTTTCGCCTTCGAACTTGCGCATCTCGATTTCGCTTTTCACCGTCGGGTTGCGCTGGAGACGGGCGATGGTGACGAGGTTCATGTAGTAGAACGTCAGCTCGCAGAGTTCCGGGATGAGCGACTGGATGAAAATGGTCACCTTTGACGGGTCGAGACCAACTGAAAGATAGTCCAGAGCCACTTCTATGATGTTCTGACGCACCTTCTCGGGATTGTCAGCATTGTCCGTAAGAGCCTGCGCGTCCGCGATGAACACGAACATGTCGTCATATCCCCCCTTGTTCTGGAGTTCCACTCTTCTTCGCAGAGAGCCGACATAGTGCCCGATGTGAAGTTTTCCGGTAGGACGGTCGCCCGTCAAAATAACCTTTGCCATATATATTCTTCTGTTTTTACGAAATGTTTTTCTGTTTTTACGAAACTGCGAATTTATGCAAAATAAAGAATTTACGCAACGGCATATCCCTTTTCCCTCCCTCTTTCCACGATTTTTACTAACTTCGCAGCCATGTATGCGCATGCGCGTATGCCTATATCGTGGAATATGGAAAATCTCGATTTGTTTCTGGAAATATTGTCGATTGACTCGTCTTCTTCGAGAGAGAGGGGGCTGTCCGACTTTCTCTCGACCCGTTTTCTGACAGGGGAAAACCGGCTCGACCGCTTCCCCGTGGGCGTGACGGAAGAGAATCCCGCAGGTGACGGGACGGAGAACCTGCTGTTCTCATGGGGGAAGCCTCGAATCGTGTTCTGCACCCACATGGACACGGTTCCGCCCTATTTCCCGCCGTCGGTGGATGTGAGCCCCGCTTCCGTGGACGGGGGCGATGTCATGGTCCGGAGCCGGGGGGCATGTGACGCCAAGGGGCAGATCATCTCCATGTACAACGCCTGTCTTGAGCTCGAGCGCCGGGGCTGCTCCGATTTCGCGCTTCTGCTTCTTTCCGGCGAGGAGGCCGGTTCTCTCGGGGCGAAGTCGTTCCGGGGGATGGGGATGAAGGCTGAATATGTGATTGTGGGCGAACCTACGGACAACAGAATGGTCTCCGCATGCAAGGGGACCAAATCCTTTGAGGTCACGCTGACCGGAGAGGGCTGCCATTCCGGCTATCCGCGGCACGGGGTGTCTGCGGTGGACATGTTCGTGGACATGGTGAATGAACTCCGCGTGACTGAATTCCCTGAAGATGAGGTGCTTGGAGAGACCACATGGAACATCGGGAAACTCTCGAGCGCGAACCCGCAGAACATACTGAGTCCGAGCCTTGGTTTCAGAATCTACTTCCGCACGACTTTCGCCTCCGATGCAGAAGTCTGCCGTGTCATGTCCGCCTTCGGAGAAAGGGAGGGCGTGAACGTCAAGGCTTTCGGCGGCGACACGCCGATGAACTACACCGTGTTCGACGGTTTCGAGACCACGACGGCGGCCTTCGGAAGCGACGCTCCCCAGCTGGACGGTTTCGCGCACCGCTGTCTCTGCGGCCCCGGTTCGATACTGCTCGCCCACACGATGGACGAACATGTCAGCCTTGGCGAACTTGAAAAGGCGTCAGGGCTGTATGTCAGGATGTATGAGCGGGTGCAGGGATTGAATGGAAATCAGAGTTCCGGAGTCCCCGCACGGGAGGTCTGAGGAAAATTTTGAACTTCGGTTATGGCTGTAGTCTTGAAATTCGGAGGCACGTCCGTAGGCACTTTCGAGGCGGTTTCGCGCACGATGGAGATCATCGCGTCGAGGCTGCCCGAGCGCCCGGTTGTCTGCGTCTCCGCGCTGTCCGGGGTGACTGACTCCCTCTATGCGATTGCTGACGCGGCGGCCTGCGGTGACACTGCGGGTTCGGAGTCGCTGATGTATGAACTGCGCGCACGCCACAGGAAACTCGTCTGCTCCCTTCTCTCCGCCGACCCGGAGGGCTGCGCCGTGGCCCTGGCCAAAACGGACGAAATCTGCGACACCCTTTCCGCAGTGGTCAGCAGCGTCTCCGCTCTCGGGGACGTGCCGGACAGGGTGAAGGCGGTAATCATCTCCCACGGTGAGATACTCTCGTCCACAATCATCTGCTGCGCCCTCAATTCCAAGGGGATACGCACCGGCTTCATCGACGCCCGGTCGATGATTGTGACCGATTCTGAATATATGTGCGGCGAACCTCAGTTCGATGTGATCAATAAAAAAGTTCCAGAAATCGTCGGCGAGGCGTTTGCGCGTGGAACGGCATTTCCGTCGGACGGAAAGGCTGCGGACGGGCGGGAAAATGCCTGCGTGATTACCCAGGGGTTCATAGCATCGAACAGATTCGGAGCCGGAACGGTTTTGGGACGCGGGGGTTCCGACTGGTCGGCTTCGATAATAGCCTCGGCATCGGGGGCTTCCCGGGTGGAGATATGGACTGATGTGGACGGGATACGCACGACGGATCCCCGCGTATGCGGCGGGACAAAGCGTATTCCGCGCATTTCCTATGAGGATGCTGCGAATATGGCGCGTTTCGGCGCGAAAGTGCTTCATCCGAAGACCATCGCCCCCGCAGTGTCCTGCAATATCCCTGTCCTGGTGCTTGATTCTTCAAATCCTGATGGGGAGGGCACCGCTGTCGTTCCTGGGAATCCGGCGGAAGGGGTCTGCGGGATAGCTTTCAAGCGCAATGTTTATCTCCTGAGCTTCGGGATTGACGCGGAGGCTGATATGCGGAACTGTTTCGAGTCCGTGCGCGTCGTTCCGGACATGACTGTGCGGACGGGGGAGCGGATGACCGCGACTCTGGATTTTTCCTGCAACATAGGGAATCTCATCCGCCTTGCCGCCGGGAAAACCGACATCGTGTTGAAAACCGGCTACAGCCAGCTTACCGTCGTGGGGCACGGACTCCCCGACATCGTTCCGGCTCTTGAGGAGGCTGTGCCGCGGCTGAAGGACAACTTCGTGGAGGTGCTGAATGACAGCGATATAAGTTATGTGGTGGCGGCTGACCGTCTTGACGGTCTCGTGCGCGAAGTTCATGAACATTTATTTGAGTGATATGGTCAAGGCAATAATCAGCGGTTACGGAAAGATGGGGCACATCGTCGAGAACGAACTGAAATCCAGGGGGATGGAACTTGTTCTCGCGACCGATGACATCTGCTCCGTGCCGAAGGCGACGGCTTCCGGGTGCGTGTGCATAGATTTCACCACTCCGGAGGCATTTCGGGAAAACTACCGCTTTATCGCGGAGAATTTCAAGGCGGCGGTCGTGGGCACGACCGGATGGAACGACATTGAGCGGGAGGTTGTGGAGTATTTCAGGAACTGCGGTACGACAATGATTTACGCATCGAATTTCTCGATAGGAGTGAATGTGCTCTATGCCGCGGTCGAACTTCTTTCGAAAAAACTCGGCGCTGCGGGAGGATATATGCCGTATATCATCGAAAAACATCATGTCCATAAACTCGATGCTCCGAGCGGCACGGCGAAATCTCTTGCGGAAATCGTGAACGCCGGGATGGGAGGCGACGTCTCAATCCAGTCCGTGCGCTGCGGTGAGATTCCGGGCATACACACCGTGGGATTCGAGGGGTCGAACGACCGCATAACCATAAGCCACGAGGCCTTTTCCCGTGCGGGATTCGCGCAGGGGGCGGTTTATGCGGCGGCGCTCACTGAAAACCTGTCCGGCGTGCACCGGTTTCAGGATTTGATGGAGGGGCTATGATGCCGAAGCCCCATGGCTGTGGACATAACGTATGGTTTTCAATCATCTTACAGGAATTATGAAAAAAGAGATGCTCTTTACCGGTTGCGGAACCGCTCTGGTCACTCCGTTCAGGGACGGAGAGGTCGATTTCTGCGCATTCGAGAAGCTTGTGAACAGGCAGCTCAAGGCGGGAATACATTTTCTTGTGCCGCTCGGCACGACAGGCGAGGCTCCGTGCCTTGAAAACGATGAGAAGCTGCAGCTGCTTGTGCGCTGCTGCGAAATTGTTGAGGCTCATGAACTTGCTGGAGGGAAAAGAGTCCCTCTTCTTGTCGGGGCCGGCACCAACTCGCTGCGCCAGACCGTGAGAAACATCGAATTCTTCGCGCCTCACGGGGCTGACGCCTTCCTCATCGTAGTGCCATTCTACAACAAGCCTACGCAGCGGGGGCAGTACGAGTATTTCAAGGCGGTCGCCGAATCGACGGACAAGCCGATAGTGATTTACAATGTTCCCGGCCGTACTGGGGCGAACATGGAGGCGGATACCTGCCTGAGGCTTGCGCACGAGATTCCGAACATCGTGGCCGTGAAGGAGGCTTCCGGGAAGTATTCCCAGGTGGCGGACATACTTGCCGGCGCTCCGGAGGGCTTCTCCGTGCTCAGCGGGGACGACGACCTGACACTGGCGTTCATGACCGCCGGGGCGAGGGGCGTGATAAGCGTGGCTTCCAACGCATTTCCGGAACTGATGGTGAATTTTGTCGAGGCTCTCGGCGCTCCGTCAGTCTGCGGCGACGAACTCGGAGCCGGGGCGCTTGACCTGATTGCCGCCGAGCGTCTCTATTTCCGTCTCCGTCCGTTCTTTTCGGCCTGCTTCACGGAGAGCAACCCGATTCCAATCAAGGCCGCCCTCGCTGAAATGGGTCTGATTGCCAACGAGTTGAGGCTTCCTCTTGTTCCTGCGCAGCCTTCGACCATCAATCTCATGAGAGAACTTGTTCGCGAGTTCGGAGCATCGACGGTCAGTAAAGAATGACTGGGGATCATTTCAAAACAGTGCTATAAAACACAATTATGACGAAACAGGAATTTTCAGATTTTTGTGACGGCCTTGAGAGCGGAAAAATCCGCGTGGCGGAGAAAATCGCGGGCGAGTGGGTCGTGAACGTTGAGGTGAAGGAGCGGATTCTTGACGGATTCAGAGTCGGGACGCTCGTGCAGATGGGGGAGTTCGTCGACAAGGACACCGTGCCGGTGCGGGGATTCACCCCGTTGGACGGGGTGCGGATGGTGCCGGGCGGAAGCAGCGTGCGCCGGGGGGCTTTTCTGGCTCGGAGCGTCGTCGTTATGCCTCCGGCGTATGTGAACATCGGGGCGTATGTTGATGAGGGGACGATGATTGACTCCCATGCGCTCGTCGGTTCCTGCGCCCAGATCGGGAAGCGGGTTCATCTCTCGGCGGCCTCGCAGCTCGGCGGCGTGCTTGAACCTGTCGTGGCGATGCCCGTAATAATTGAGGACGACGTGTTCATCGGCGGGAACTGCGGCATCTACGAGGGTACTGTCGTGAAGTCCCGCGCCGTGATAGGCACCGGAGTGATAATCAACTCTTCGACGGCTGTCTATGATGCGACGGCGGGTGAGTGGATACGGCGGAACGCCGCCGGGCAGATTGTGATACCCGAAGGCGCGGTGGTGGTCGCCGGGTCGCGTCCTATAACCCACGGTCCGGGTGCTGCCGACGGGATTCATCTCTATTGTCCCGTAATCGTGAAATACCGTGACGAGAAAACCTCAGGCTCAGTGCAGCTGGAAGATCTGCTGAGGTGAGTTTTCGCTTTCAGGTGATATAAGCGCCTGTTTTTCAATGATATGTGTACGCAACCCGTCCTGCTGCGCGGTTTGGAACGGCGGGAAGGATAAAACTTTGTCGGGAAATGACCTTTTATAAATACAACGGTGCGGGAAACGATTTCCTTGTCGCCGACAACCGTGAGGGGGATATTCACCTGAGCGGAAAATATATTTCGGAAATATGCGACCGTCACTACGGCGTGGGCGCCGACGGGGTCATGCTGCTCGGTGCGGGGCACGGCGGAACTGACTTTACTATGGACTATTACAATTCCGACGGCTCCGGCGGTATGATGTGCGGGAATGGAGGGCGCTGCATCGCGGCATTCGCCGATTTTCTCGGAATCAGGCCGTCTTCTCCGGACGGACTGCTGTCTTTCTCCGCAGCCGACGGGAGGCATGTGGCTGCCATCCTCGAAAGGAAAGGTGCCGGAATGACCGTCAGACTGAAAATGTCAGACATATCCGTCGCGGTGCGCCACGAATCATTGACGGCGGACTCCGCCTCCTCCGGCTGGTTCATCGACACGGGAACGAGGCATTTAGTGCGTTTTGTCGACTCCTGCGTTGATGGGGAATTCGTCGCCGCGCAGGGAAAACTCCTGCGATGGTCTCCGGAATTCGCGCCGCAGGGAGCCAACATTAATTTCGTTCTTTCGGGCAATCCTCTGCGGGTCAGGACTTTCGAGAAAGGGGTCGAGGCCGAGACCTGCGCCTGCGGGACGGGGATAACCGCCTCTGCGGCGGCCGCCTGGCTTGAGGGCGTCGCGCCCGTCTCACGCGATGACAGCTCAGGTTCAGTCCATTATGACGTTGCCGCCCTGAACGACCGCCTCTCAGTGGATTTCATCCCCCGATGCCGTCCCGGGGACTTTTCCGGTGCGCCGCTCTTCACGGATGTCCGGCTCACCGGTCCGGCGACGCTTGTTGCCAGAATCGAGCACTTTGCATAAAGATCAGAGTCTTTTTCAGATTCTTCCTGCATTTTTGCGGGGATTTCCATTGCAGTAAGGAAAATAATTCCTACCTTGCCGCCACTTGCCGTCTGCGGACGGTCTTTTGAACTTATGCAGAAACTGATGACCACTGGGAACCTGAAATTTATCAACATGATTCTCACTGTTTTATATAGTGGGGGGGGGTATATCGGTTTCAATGCTCAGTCTCCGCTTCTTCTGCTGAAACTTTTTTCTTTCCCGCTGAACCGTTTTTTGCGGGTTTCACTTCCGGAAATATCATCGCGTGTGTCCGTCAGGCCATGAGCCGCTCCCCCGTTCCGCCGAGGATTGGCTCATGGCCTGTCAATCCGTTTAACAGGATTGCTCAGAATATCGTTATTCCGGACATTCACCCAATAGATATTCATTACTGAAACACTTATTACTAATCCATTAACCTTATGTGCATTATG
>CAVFTG010000096.1:0-7304 GCA_963625415.1 Barnesiella intestinihominis | reverse complement strand
GTTCTCACCTCCCGCGTGAAGCCGTATGCTCTGAAATTATTCACTCATCGCCTGCAAGCGCCTCAAGCCTCGTGTTCTCCGCCGTCAGAACCACCGTCGACGTGCGTCCGATGAGCGAAGGATCATAATCCTCCCACACTTTGACGTAGTTCTCGGTGTAACCGCACATCTTCCCCCTCTTGTCCGCGCTCTCGAAAAGCACCCGGGCCGAATCTCCGAGACATCCGCCGACGAACTCCCTGTGCAGATCCGCGCAAAGCTCCTCAAGCCGTGCGACCCTCTCCGTCTTCACGCTGTCCCGAACCTGATCCCTCCGCACCGCCGCCGGAGTCCCCGCCCTTCTCGAATACGGGAATATGTGTATGAACGCCGGCCGAATCCTCTCCTTCAGGAAATTGTATGTCTCCGAGAAAAGCTCGTCCGTCTCGCCCGGAAACCCCGCGATGACATCGATTCCGAAGAATACCTTCCTGTCTCCGAACGCCTTGCGGATATATTCGATTTTGCGTGCGAAGGCTTCCGTGCCGTAGCGCCGTCCCATCTCCCGTAGAACCGTGTCGCTTCCGCTCTGAAGCGGAATGTGAAAATGAGGGAGGAACTTCGTGCCCGACACAATCCAGTCAATCATCGGCTCCGTCAGCAGATTCGGTTCAATCGAGGATATCCGGTAGCGTTCGATGCCGTCCACTTTGTTCAGAGCCCTGATGAGATCAAAGAAATTCTCACCTGTGCTCTTCCCGAAATCTCCGGTGTTCACCCCCGTGATCACGATTTCCCGGCAGTCGGAGGCGGCAATTTCTTCCGCCTTGCGCACGATGTCCGCAATCGGCTCGTTGCGGCTCTCGCCCCGGGCGTATGGCACCGTGCAGTAGTTGCATTTGTAGTCGCATCCGTCCTGCACCTTGAGGAAAGAGCGCGTGCGCTCGCCGGTTGAATATGCTCCAAGATAATTGCAATCGTCCTTTCCCTCCGGCATATGCCCGGAACCTCTGTCTCCGTTCCCGGCAGTCGTGGCATTCCCGCCCGGCAGCCCTTTCTGCGGATTCATCCCGCCACCCCCGGCGACATATCTCAATATTCCCGGAACGACGGCATTTTTCTCCTTCGCGCCGAAAACCGCCTGCACGCCCTCCAGAGCCTCGATTTCACCGCGTTTCAGTTCGGCATAGCACCCCGTCACGAAAATCGCCGCCCCCGGCGACACCCTGTGCAGCTTCCGGATTATGTTCCGGCACTTCTTGTCCGAATGCTCAGTCACCGAACAGGTGTTCACGAGAAATATGTCCGCACCTTCCGACCACGGAGCAACCTCCAGCGGCGCACCGCTCTCCAGCAGCCGCCGTTCATAAGTCGAAGTCTCCGCATAATTCAGTTTGCAGCCGAGTGTGATGAACGATATCCTATTGTTTCCCATATTATTGTTTCTGAGACGAAAAAAGATTTATAAAAGATGGAGTACAAGGCATCTAAGTGCAACGCAGTAATCCGCTTTTATAAACTTTTTTCACTGCCGCCGTCCATAGTTATCCGGCTCCACTGCGCCGCCCCGCCCTTCACCGGAGGATTGTGCTTCGACACGCGGATTGAGAAATGCCCGAGCCTCGGGTATCTTTTCTCCACGGCCTTCACGATGCGTGCGGCGACATTCTCGATGAGATTCGAAGACACCGCCATCTCCTTTGCGGCAAGCACATATATCTCCGCCAAATCGACGGTGTCGGCGAGACTGTCGCTCTTGGCAGCCTTGTCAACATCGATTTCCGTCATGAAATCCACCACAAAGCGGTTGCCGTGTTTCTTTTCGTCTTCGTAACATCCGTGATTGGAATGGAACTCCATTCCCTCAAGTTCAAGTAAGCTTGTCATATCTTTGGGTTTATTGTTTTCTCCGCCGCGCCGCATCCCGGGGCGACACCGATTATGAACACGCAGGGGCGCTTGCCGATGCTGAATCCACCTCCTATTCTCTTCCTCCATTCCCGGACGGGCAGCGTCCGGATGAACTCGTCAGCGGTCGTGATGTCAGCCGCCACGCAGACCAGCGTGCCGTCCCCGCACACCGCGCAGATGTCGGAAAGCATCGCATCGTTCCTGTACGGAGTCTCGATGAAGATGTGGCTCCGTCCGCTTGCGGTGACCTCTTTCCCGATGGACTTCAGCCGTCCGCGACGCTCCGCCGGCTTTGCCGGGAGGTAGCCGCAGAACTCGAACGCCTGTCCGTTCAGCCCGGAGGCCATCAGCGCCAGCATCAGCGAAGACGGGCCGACGAAAGGCACGACAGGGATTCCGTGCCTGTGACAGAGAGCGACCAGCTGTGCGCCAGGATCGGCGACCGCAGGAAGCCCGGCCTCCGAGATGAGCGCCACATCGCCGCGCCGGAACAGCTCCAGATAGGACTCCACCGTGGCCGCGTCCGTATGCTCGTTAAGTTCGTGGAACTCCAGAGTGTCAATCCGCCCCCGCAGCCCCGCCTTCGACAGGTAGCGCCGCACCGTCCGCAGCTCCTCCACCACATATATCCTCACGCTCCCGAGCAGCTCCAGCACCGGAGCGGGAATCACCCTCCCCGGCTCATAATCCCCGAGCGGCGACGGCACCAAGTAAAGTTTATTCACTGTATTTTCCATTTTCTCTGAAATCTTTCTTCTGATCCCGTGTCAGTTTCTGCTTCCGGGGCTTCCCGGTCTTCTGAGTGTCCCTGACCTCCGCTTTCAGCGTGTCCCGCGCCTCGACCTTCAGCGTGGTCAGCTCCGTGCGGTCCTCGTCCCGGATGCCGTTGAACTCCATCTGATAGCCGAGTCCGAGACCGTTGCGCTGCGAGTTGTCGAGATAGTTCGTGTACTGATCCGCAGAATGCGAGAACAGGTTCAGCCGCAGTGTTCCGGACCGGTTCAGCTTGATTTCTATGTCGATGTCACCCACGACGTCGGTGTTGGAACTTCCGCTCCTGTACTGCCGGTTGCCTATGTTCCCGTTCACCACCACCCTGTTGTTGAACAGCTGTGTGGAGACCGCCACGTCAAAAACGTCGTTCCCCTTCGAGTTCGGCTGGTAATTCAGCCCGAGGTCCACCGGGATGTCAAGTTTCTGCAGGATGTTGTTCAGCTGGTTCGCCATCACTTCGGAAACGTTCGAATAGAGCAGCGTCGAATTGTTCACGATTCCAGACTGTTCGTCCGGGATGAAGCTGTTGGAGATGATGAGCGAGAGGAACTGCTTCTGAATCTTGTCGTCCGTGCTGAGGGCGCTCTCCACCTTCGATTTCACCGTCGGGTCGATGTCCGGAACATTGATTGAAAATCCCAGACGCGGATTCTTCAGCTTGTCCGAAATCCGTATCCCGCATTCCACCGTCCTTCTCGTGCTTACGGAAGAAGTGTCCGCGATGAGCGTGGAGAGCGACGCCTTGGTCTTGTAGAATGCGTCTATGTCGAGGGTGCTTTCCATGATGTTCCCGTTGAAGCGGATGGAACTTCCCTCCTTGATTTGAAAATCGCGCGCGGCAAGTCCGAGCGCAACGAATTTGTAGTTTCCGCTGCTGATGCTGTAGTTCCCGTTTATGTTGAAATTCTCCCCTTTCATGCCCAGTTCAATCTGTCCGCTTCCGTTTGCCGAGAGCATGTTGCCGCTTTCCCTGTCAATCTCGACGAACGCGGTCACTCCCGGGGTCGCGCCCACGCGGAGGTTGAGACTGAAATCCCCGGCTTCTCCGGCCTGCTCCTTCAGCCTGCCGATCATCTCTTCGTAAGGGTCAATCCACACGACTTTCCCGTCCTCCTTGAATCTGAGCAGGTCGGTGCCTCCGGCAACGCTTGTGTTGGGAATAGGGATGTGCAGGCTGCCGGTCTTTTCCGTCACGGCGTCGATGTCGAGCGTCATCGCGCTGAACGGCCCGCTTATCTTCAGGTTCCCGCTCGCGAAAAGATGACCGTAGAAATCCGGATTGATGGACGGGGTTGTGTCGAGACATTCCATTCCCCCGATGGCCGCGCTGAGCTCTATCGCAGGATTCTCAAACCCTCCGAAAAGAATCGCCCCGTTGATGCTGCCTCCTGAACCGAACCGGTCAGTGACGCTTACGCCGTCGAAATGCGCGCCTTCGCTGTCGAGGTGTACCGGACCGCTGACCTGATAGGGCACGTTGGTGAATGCGAGGCTGAGCACTCCATCTTCAATCCTCATGTCTTCCGAACTTATCTCCGGCGAGGTTATCGGCCCGTCAACCGAAATCCGCCCATGAAGCTCCCCCTCGAACCGGTTGAAGATTTCCGCCACATAAGGCCGGGCATAGCCGATGTTCAGCCCGTCAAGTGTGATTCCCGCTTCGATTCCGCGGCTTGACGGAGTGTATCTGACATCCGCCGTGACGGTGTTCCTGCCTCCCATGTCGTTTTTCAGGTCTATGTCGAAGCGGTTGAACGTCTTGTCCCATCCGCAGCGTGCCGTCAGCATGCCGACCTCTTCGCCGGCGATGAAAGTCGAGTCGCAGACCGCGTTGAACAATATGCTCTTGTCGTTGAGAGGGGATGTGAGCATGGCCGTTCCCGTCATCTTTCCGGAAAGTCCGGGATTGGGGGTCACGAGCGGATTGATGATGCCGATGTCGAAGCGGTCCAGCTCCACGGTGAGCGTGTCAGCGGCGGTTTTCGAGACTCCGCCGCTGACCGCAAGCCGCTGTTCATCGCTGGTGAGTTCGAACGATCTGACCTTCGCCCCGTCACCGTTTATGCCGAAGATTGCTTCACGTATGCTCCATCGCCTTGAATTGAGATTGACAGCCGAAGGGAGCAGTCTCAGCGAAAGACCGGTCCCGCCGGCGGCCTCCTCAAGTTCCCCGAGGGCGTAAAGTTCCCCGCTGTTGCCTGAGTCCTCGCCGTTGTCGTAGCGGAATCCGACTCCGAACTTGTCATTGTCGGCGTACATCTTCAGCATGCTGTTCTCAAGCGTGGCAAGTTCCCCGATCTTTATCAGGTCGGAACCCGCACTTCCGGTCAGGTTGTCATCGCCGTTGTTGAACTCGGAGTGAAAATTCCTGAGGTAACTGTCGTTGAACGCTATCCGAGGCGAAATTATCCCTGCGCTCATCCGTCCGTCCGCGGAGATGTCCATTCTGACGCTTGTGCTGTCGGCGATGTAGAGACCCGGGACAAGAAAGGAGAGCAGGTCGCGGGAATCGTGGAAATTCATTCCGATTTCATAACTTCGTCCTTTCCATTCTCCGGAGACCCCTCCGGAAAGCAGCGGCAGGTCGCGCCTTGTCGTGATGTCCTGCAGGTCGGAGAGGAATTCCCCCGGCGACCCGGTGCCGCTATAGAGCGCGTCGAGAAATCCGGAACTGAATTTTATCCTGTAAATCTCGTCCTTGGTGATCGAGGTCAGCTCCGCGTCTCCGATTTCGTGGACACCGGAGGCGTTCTCCAGCGCGAGACCGCCGATTTCTATCTTTCCTATGAGATCCTGTCCGCCGGTTCTGACGAAATTGGCCCCTGTCCTGAACCTCAGCCTTGAAATCCGTCTCCTGTCCAGTTTCATCGCGTGCAGGTCGGCATGGCCGACGTTCGCGTAGAATTTGTAGATGCTGTTGTTCGTGTTGCCCGACAGGGCGAAAGTCCCATGGAACAGGAAGTTGAGGTTCGGGTCGTTGCACACGATTTTTCCGTCGAAGGCATTTTCCGTAAGCTCCCCGGCAGCCGCAATCCTGCCGTAGTCATAGCCCAGGAAGTTCATTCTCGAGATTTTGAGCGAATCGATTTCCATCTGGAACTCAGTCCCTTTCCCGTCCGGAAGCCTCATTTTCACTCCGGTTTCAAGACTGCATTGGCGCAGCGCGTCGATTCCGGCGATTTTTCCCGCGTCAAGGTCTCTGGTCCTGAGAACGGCGTCCATGAGAATCGGTCTGCTCTCCGTCACGAGATCGCTGAACTTTATGTCCGCGCCGAGACTTCCGATGAGTGAACTGATTTCCGGCCGCACCCTCATTTCGTTTAGTTTTCCGTCCACGCGGCAGTTCATCATGAATCTCTGCCCCCTTGCGAACTTCCTGAAATCAATGCGTTCGTCCGTCCATGCGTTCACGAGCGCATCCACCCCCGACAAGCTGAACATGCAATGGGTCAGGGCTGCGTCCATCGTCATCTTTTCCACATCCGGGACGCCGCTCAGCCGTCCGTTGAGAGTCCCGGCGAAGCTCCCGTCGGCGAGACTGACCCTTATGTTCTTGAAACTCATGTCTCTCACCGGCCCGCTCATGCTTCCCGACACCCTGGCCTTCAGTCCCGTGTCCCGGAGTGAGGGGGCGAAGAAAGTGAGCGTGCGGAAGTCGAGGTAACTGTCCTCGACGACTCCGTCCATCTTCACGCGGTTGATGTAGTCGGAAAAATCCTTGACGCTGTCGAAGCTCATCATGTAGAGCGGGACATGGAGGTCGGAGAAATCGTCTTTGAGGCTGATGTCCCTCACTATGGCCTTTCCGTCTCCGACCCTTGCCTCCGCGCTGAGACTGCGGCATCTGAATCCGCTTCTCTCCCTGAAAGACATTTCGGCCACTTTCCCCGTCATGACTCCGCCTTTCATTCTGAGATTCTTTCCTTTGCAGAAGATGTCCGTGACTTCCATGTCCGTCCAGTCGATGCCGGCCTGCTCCCGTCTCCCGTCCGGTGTGCCGGCGGACAGATACGTACCCTCCGGAATTTCCGCGTCAGGGCTGTAATTCAGCATCCGGAATCCCATGTTCTCGACTCTGACATCCTTGACCGAGAACAGTTCGCCTCCGTATGCCCGGGCTGCATCGCCCTCCGAAGGCTTCAGTCCGAAAATCCGTGACAGGTTGACGGTCTCCTCACCCTCGAGTACAAGATTCATCTGCGCGTCCCGGACCTTCGCCGTTGACACCTTCAGCCCGCCCCCGGTGAGCAGCCCTTCCGGAGAAAAGCCTGCGATTATGCTTCCCGCCCGGAAGAAAGTGTCGACCGGAGTCACTCCCGCCATATGTTCGGGCGGAAGAGCCGGGTTTTTGTCAAGTATGAGCAGGTCTTCAATCACCAGTGTGTTGAACGGACGCAGGTGTATCTTCCCGATTCTGATGTCCGCATCAACCGATTCGCGTAGTTTCGCCGAGACGAGCCTTGCCGCCGCAGTCTGGACTCTCGGGGACTGAATCATGATGAACGCCGCCCCGATGAGGACGGCGACCGTCACGAGGACTATCTTGACGATATGAAGTGTCCGCTTCAAAAATCCGAATTCAGTTCAACATTTTCCCTGGGGGGAGACTGTCTTAAAAGGCGAATTGCTTCGTTATGCTC
>CAVFTG010000095.1:0-7386 GCA_963625415.1 Barnesiella intestinihominis | reverse complement strand
CCTCTGCATTTTCCGATTTTTTGTTTACCTGTGACATTGTTATGTGTTTTTTAATATTTTCCTTATTGTGCATCCGACCCGGGACAGGACAGTCCGGTTCATGCCGTCCGCAACCGCTTACGGGCGGTTCGCCCGATTTAGCCCGCAAAAATATGAAAAATTGTCCGATATTCAAAAGATGGAAGTCACAATCTCATGAAAAAGACACGAAAAGAACGGACATCAAACATATAAAAATGAAAACGGGAAAAATTTACACATATTCTTAATATCTTTGCAAACCTTTCACGACGTTTTTTCAGACGGAATTCAATTCAGCGGACGCAGATTATGCCGATACTTCAGAAAATAGTCATAGCGGATTTCAGGAACATTGAGTTTCAGGAACTTGAGTTCTCCCCGAAGATCAACTGCATCTGGGGGAACAACGGCGGGGGCAAGACCAATCTTCTCGATGCAATCTACTACCTGTCGATGACGAAGAGTGCGCTCGGCGTCAGCGACGGTTTCAACTGCCGGCACGGGCGGGACGGATTCTCCATCGCGGGGACCTGCCTCATGCCGTCGTCTCTGAAAAACCGTTTCTCCGTCACCGTGAAGAAAGGGGAGGAGAAGAAACTGCGTTGCGATGACAAACCCTACGGCAGGATTTCTGAACATATCGGGAAACTCCCGACAGTCATGATATCCCCGTCGGACATATCCCTCGTCAGTGATTCGGGGGAGGAGAGACGGCGGTTCGCGAATGCGCTGATTTCCCAGATTGACAGAGAATATCTCGCTGCGCTTCAGCAATATAACCGTCTCCTCGCTCAGAGGAACAGGATGCTCAGGGACGGGATTGAAGACGCTGCCCTGCTGGATGTCATCGGCATCAGGATGTCCTCCCACGCTGATTTCATCCACAGGAAGCGGGCGGAACTGTGCAGACCGCTGACGGAGTCCGTGAACGGGTACTACAGGCGGCTCAGCGGAGGTGGCGAGCAGGTCTCGCTGCGCTACCGCTCCGACATCGACAAGGCTCCGCTCGAAAGCCTGTTGAAAGAGTCGACGGAGAGGGACAGAATTATGAAATATACGACCATGGGCATCCAGAGGGACGATTTTCTCTTCGAGATGGACGGCTACCCGATCCGGCGCTGCGGTTCGCAGGGGCAGCAGAAGTCATTTCTTCTCGCGCTGAAGCTCGCGCAGTTCGACATCATGCGGAAGGCTTTCGGATTCGCGCCGCTCCTGCTTCTGGACGACGTGTTCGACAAACTTGACATGAACCGGACGCGGAATCTGCTTGAAATGGTTTCCAGCGAGGATTTCGGGCAGATTTTCATCACGGACTGCAACAGGGAGCGGCTTGCCTCGCTGGTTGACGGACTTTCGGAGGACAGGGCTTTCTTCGAAACGGTCGGGGGAGTGTTCACGCGGACGGAATGAATCAGGGATTATGGCTGGAAAAGCATATTCGGATGAGTTTACGAAGGAAATGATCCGTCGCCGCGAGGCCACGGAGGGTGATCCGCTGCGCCGTCGGGAGGCGGTGAATCTGGGTTCGATGCTCAGGTTCTACCTCCGCGACGCGGGTCTTATGACCGGATGGAACTGCAACAGGGTCTGCATGGCGTGGAATCGGGTGTCCGGTCTTTCCGCCTACACTCTCCGGGCGGATTTCGTCAGGGGAGTCCTCTACTGCGCCCTTTCCTCGTCGATGGTCCGCAACCAGATTTATTTCCAGAAGGACATCCTGTTGACGGAACTGAACCGTGCACTGCGCACCGACGAGATGTTCTTCGGCCTTCCCGCCGACGGCTCAGACCCGGTGAAGGCTCTTGTTCTGAAATGATTCGGAGAAAGTGACCGGAGTGATTGTTTGAAAGTGATTAAAAAGAGAGGGATTGTATGAAGATCGTGGCGGACAGGAATATACCGTTTTTGGAGGGCGTGTTCGAACCCTATTGCGAAGTCGCCTAGGTCGAGGGCAAGGAGATAGTCCGCGAGGATCTTGTCGATGCCGATGCCATCATAATAAGGACAAGGACACGCTGCGGGGCGTCTCTTCTCGACGGAACGAGGGTGAAGATGATTGCGACGGCGACGATAGGCACCGACCACATCGACTTCGACTATTGCAACGCCAACGGAATCGAGGTGCACAACGCCCAGGGCTGCAATGCCGGCGGGGTCGCCCAGTATGTGTTCTCGGCCCTCTACGGTGTGGCCTCGCGCAAGGCGATAGCGCTGAACGGGGCGGTGTTCGGAATAATCGGAGTCGGACATGTCGGCTCGCTCGTGGAGACGATGGCGCGGAGGCTCGGCTTCAATGTCCTGCTCTGCGATCCTCCCCGTGCGGCCGCCGAGGGGCCGGAAGGTTTCTGCGACCTTGACACCCTTCTCGCGAATTCGCAGATAGTCACGATGCACACCCCGCTCGACGATACGACGAAATTCATGGCGAACGAAAAGTTTTTCGCGAAAATGCGCCAGGGGACGGTGTTCATCAACGCCTCACGCGGAGAAGTGGTGGATGAGAGTGCTCTCAAGGAATGTGTCCCGAAACTCGGTGCCGTAATCATAGACACCTGGAATCATGAACCGGATGTGGATGAGGAACTCATTGACATGGTTGACGTCGCGACTCCGCATATCGCCGGATATTCCTACCAGGGCAAGCAGAACGGCACCGCGATGGCTGTCCGCGCCGTCGCACGGCATTTCGGGATTGTCCAGCTCTACAATTTCAGCCCGCGTTCCGACCATAAGGAGGAGCAGCCGCTGAAACTCGATGTCGACGGCATGAGTCAGGGAGAAATCGCCGCCATCTTCCAGTACAACTACCCGATTTTCACCGACGATTTCATGTTCCGGCTCGCTCCGGACTCTTTCGAACGGCTTCGCTCCGAGTATAAGTACCGCCGTGAGTTCTACGTGTAGTGCCGGCTATTTCCAGAGGCGTTCAAGAAACATGTCACAGTACTTCTTCCAGTTGTGCCATGTGTGACCGCCGCCGGAGAGATGGTACTCGTGGGGATAGCCATGGGTTTTCAGGTAGAAGTCGAACTGCTGCGTGGACGCGTAGAAGATGTCCCAGAAGCCGGCCATGATCCAGTAGAGCTTCGGCGGGTCGGCGAACTGCACTTCCTGCCTGGCTTTCAGATTGTCGTAGAACCATGTGCCGTTCCTGTATCTTATGACAGGTTTTATCATGGGGGAGAACAGACCCACGTAATCGAACATTTCAGGGTAGTTGGCCGAGAGGAAGATTGCCTGAAGAGCCCCCACAGACAGCCCTGCAATGGCGCGGCCATCTTTCCGGCGGACGGTGCGGTAGAGACTGTCCACCGTTCCGACCACATCCTTGACGAACAGCGACTCCACCACTCCGTCAATCTCGAAGAACGACTCCCCGAGCGGTTTCTTGCGCGATTTACGGTAGTCCCGGTCGTCATTGTACTGGTTGGTGTTCGGTGTCACCACAATCATCGGTTTCACCTTTCCCTGCACCGTGAGGCTGTCGATGCGGCGGAGCAGGTCGCCCCGTTCAACCCATGCCGTTTCGGAACCTCTCGCCCCGTGAAGCAGGTACAGGACAGGGTATGACTCGCCGGAACCGCTGTAATTCTCGGGAAGATAGACCAGCATCCTCCTTTCGCTCAGGCCGGGTTGCGAACTCTTGCAGATAACTGTCTCCAATGTCCCCTTGCAGGCATATTCCGTCTTCACGGGGGCATATTCCGCCTGAGCATGACGCATCGATGCGCATGACGAAAAAAGTGCTGCCGCAAAGGCAATGTACAGTATTTCAAGCAGTTTTCTTTCCATTCAGATGTGTGTCACGGCATCGCGCCGTGATTCGGGCTGCAAATATCGTCTTTTTATTTGAAATTGCGAACTCCAAGTTCAGACTCATGGAGCGAATACGTCTTGCGGACGTTCAAATCCTGTCACCGGGGAGGATGTGGCGTTGCTGACCGGTCATATCCGCTCGGTGAAGAGCAGCAGGTTTTTGCCGGGAAGGTCGGCGTGCAGGGCGAAGATGTGGCGGCGGTCGGAGGGTTTGCAGCCGAGGCGCTTGCGGAGTTCTTCGCTGGTCATCCGTACGTTGCGGGCGGTCACTTCGGCTTCCGTATGCCGTTTTGCAAAGTCTCTGATGCCTCTCCCGGACAGTTCCGTGACATCGATGATGCGGAACAGTTTGCCGGCATCTTTCAGATGGCGGTATCTGCTGAAATGTTCACGATCCGTTGCTGAAGATATTTCTGTTTCCGCGTCGGGGGTGTCTCCGCTCAATATATAGTAGTGCGTGTCGCGCCCGAGTGCAGGCGCACCGAGCCTCTTCCCGATGAGACGGAAGCATCCGGCTTTCATAAGCGCCTTCCCCGGTTCGAACAGCAGCGCCCCGGGGACAATTTTTTCTGATTCCGCGAAGTCCGGCCGCCCCGGCGCTTGTCCGCCGGCCGCATTTCTGTCCGCCGCCCGTTCCTCGCCCCTGAGGAACTCGAAAACGGGGGAGCACTTGCCGAGCTTATAAACCCGTATCAGGCAGTCATCCGCTTTGACATCACGCCGCATGATGACCAGCAGCTCCTTGCATTCCCCGTCCGATTCGACAATATGCAGTTCGCGGCATTCGCCGCCGAGCCTGTCGAGCACCATCGAGATGTCGGCCATAGGAGAGAGCTTCAGCATCAGAGCCGGAGCGATTTCCAACAGCATATCCTTGATTTTCAGTATGTCCGGTGAACAGTCCTCAAGCAGGAAGACTTTCTTTCCGCAGCCGTCCCGTCTTGCGGGGTCGAGAAAAATCAAATCCGGACGGAACTCTTCGAGACGGCGGCGCAGACTGCCCCGGCGGACATGGAACCCGGACGGCATCATCCCCGGACTTCCGCCGCTGAGCGTCTCCGGACTTGCCTCAATGCCGCATACCTCAATGTTTCCCGCCCCCAGAACCTTGAAATTGTGCTCCGCCGCAGCCGCAAGTTCCGGCAGCATCTCGTTGTAGAGCACCGCCTCCGCAACTCTCGAAAATTCAAGGGAATCCACGCCGAGTCCGCCGGTGAGGTCGGCGATTCTCGGGAGCGTCCTTCTTCCGTCCTTCACAATCCGAAGGGCGACGGCCGCCTTGTGCCGGGCAGCCGCCTCTCCGCTGCATTGCTCCGCAGACAATGTCCTCGGCAGCACCAGCCCCTCGGCCGCAGCCCACAATGGCGCTTTCCCCGCAAGTTTCCGCCTGCTCACAAGCGTGCTCACCGCCGCCGCCACGTCAATCTCCGGCCATTTCCCCTTCTGCAGAGCCAGCCTGTCCGGGTCGTCCCCGCAGTGCTCAGTGATGAACGCCGCGAGAGAGTCCATATTTCCGGCGGCGGTTTTGAAATCTTTTCTTTCAGATGTCATAATATTCAGACGGCATTGTAGAGGCGCATTCCCGATTGGCAAAATTACGGCAAATTTCCCTTTTGTCAGAAAGATATTTGTTGTATTTTTGCGCGTCGTGCGCCGGAACAGGACGGATGGCGGCGATGCCGGCGGAATTTTTGGAAAATGCCGGACTGCCGGCGGAGGCGGATTGATATGAAATTTAAACTTGTTTTTGATATGGACTACATGGAAAATGCGAAATCCTGGATTCTCGGGGATTATGACGACGAAACGAAAGCGGCTGTACATCAGCTGATTGATTCCGGAGACAAGGCGGCTCTCGAAGACGCTTTCTACCGCAGGCTGGAGTTCGGGACCGGCGGCCTTCGCGGAAAGATGGGCGTGGGGACCAACAGGATGAACAAATATACGGTCGGGATGGCCACCCAGGGGCTTGCGAACTACATTCTCAAGAATGTGCCGGGAACGGAGCATTCGGTCTGCATCTCTTTCGACAGCAGGAACAACAGTACGGAGTTCGCCAAGATTACGGCCAATGTGCTCGCCAACAACGGAATCACCGTCTGGCTCTATGACCGTCTGCGCCCTATTCCTCTGCTGAGCTTTGCGGTGAGGGCCAAGAAGGCCACCGCCGGCGTGATGATTACGGCTTCGCACAACCCGAAGGAATACAACGGCTACAAGGTGTTCTGGAGCGACGGGGCGCAGATCATATCCCCTGTGGACAAGGACATTGTCGCAGAAGTGAACAGAATCACCGACCCGTCGATGGTGAAGTTCGAGCCGGGCGACGAGTGCGCCGAAATCACTCTGATGGGCGATGAGATGGACAAGGCCTATATGGACGCGGTGACCACTCTGATGCTCTCTCCGGAGTCAGTGGCGCGCCATTCAGATATGAAGATAGTCTACACTCCGCTTCACGGCTCGGGCGTGCGCATCGTGCCGGCTCTTCTTGGCAGGGTGGGCTTCAAGAACATCTTCCACGTGCCCGAGCAGGATGTCAGCGACGGCAATTTCCCGACGGTGCAGTCTCCGAATCCGGAGAATGGCGAGGCTCTCACGATGGCTATCGCAGTGGCTGACAGGGAGAACGCCGATCTCGTTCTCGCCACAGACCCTGATGCCGACCGCGTGGGCATCGCCGTGCGTGACGACAAGGGGAAGATGGTGCTGCTCAACGGCAACCAGACCGGCTCCATCCTCACCTATTACATCCTGCGCCGCCGCTCTGAACTCGGAACGCTCAGCGAAAGGAACTACTGCGTCAAGACGATTGTCACCACTGAACTCATACGCGCCATCTGCGACAAGTTCGGAGTGAAGATTTACAATGTCCTCACCGGATTCAAGTACATCGCCGACGTCGTCCGCCGCAACGAGGGCAAGGGCGAGTTTGTCTGCGGGGGCGAGGAGAGCTACGGCTTCAATGTGGGCGAGTTCGTACGCGACAAGGACGCTCCGATTTCCTGCGCGATGGTCACCGAGTGCGCAGCCTGGGCTGCCGATCGGGGAAAGACGCTCTATGGACTGCTTCAGGACATCTACAGCGAGTTCGGCTACTACCGCGAGGCTCTTGTCTCCCTTGTCCGCGAGGGCAAGGCCGGCGCTGAAGAGATTGCCGCGATTATGGTCGATATGCGCAACAATCCTCCGAAGACGCTCGCCGGCTCTCCTGTCGTGAAGGTCATCGACTATCTTAAGGCAGATGAAACGGGACTTCCGTCATCCAATGTGCTTCAGTTCTATTCCGAGGAGGGCGATGTGGTTTCCGTGCGTCCGTCCGGAACAGAGCCGAAAATCAAGTTCTATTTCGGAGCACACGGTTCCGACGCCGACGCGAAGATTGCCCGGCTGAAGGAACAGTTCAGTCTGTAATGAACGGAGGGAACAGTTCGGACTGTAATGGGCGGAGAAGTATCTGAGCTGAATTGTTGTGCAGATGACTCAGCTGACGATTCCGGAGGGCGGCTCTGACCGCCGTCTCGTGTTCTATCTCGCGATGGAGGAATA
>CAVFTG010000094.1:0-7558 GCA_963625415.1 Barnesiella intestinihominis | reverse complement strand
AAGTAATCGTTAAAAAATAACTTGGTAATCTTTGATTGTCTTTTTGGTCTATATTACTTTTTTCATCAGTCGTGTACATCCAGTACACTCCATCTTCAAAAATCAATCTATACTCAAAAATTCTTCGCAAATCTTTAACAACTTATTTTTTTAACGCTTACTAAGATAAAAATCCTTCGTGCTGAAGTGGACTATCCCGTGTTCTAAACACGGTGGTTTTTCTGGTGAGCCGCTAAGGAACACGGCAGGCCCCGCTATGTCGTTGACCTCATCCTTTCGGTCATCAACGTGTCCGTTCAGACCGTGGACATGGTGAACTCATTACCGAAACACTATGAAATAATCATAAAATTTTGATTTTTTCATAGAGTTTTGATAAGTTTGCACTTGAAAACAACTCCTTAGTTCTTATGAGACGCAAAATAGAACAGCAGCTGATAGACTGGAAATCTTCCCCCGACAGGAAACCGCTTCTTCTTAACGGAGCGCGACAGGTTGGAAAGACATATATTCTGGAGAAGTGGTTCGGCCGAAATTATTTCAAGAGTTGTGTCCGTGTCAATCTGGCGCAGAACGCCTCGATGGTTCAGACCTTTGAAGGCGATCTGAAGCCGCAAAGAATCATCGAAGCCATAGAAGCCTCCTACGGAATCAACATAAAACCGGACGAGACTCTGATAATTTTGGACGAAGTCCAAAAATCCGGACGTGCGCTTATGTCTCTGAAGATGTTCTGTGAAGAGGCACCGCAGTACTATGTCGCCGCAGCCGGAAGCCTTCTGGGAGTGAAAATCAAGCAAGTCGAGTCCATATATCCCGTAGGAAAAGTCAAGAATCTGGATCTATACCCGATGGATATGGAGGAATTCCTTTGGGCAACAGGACGGGAAGAGCTCGCCGATCAGATACGGGGGCATTTCCGTGATATGTCCCCGATGCCGGAAGCCAGCCATAAAGCGGCCCTGGAAGCCTATCGGCAATATCTCGTTGTCGGTGGAATGCCTGAGGCTGTCCTGAGATATTCCACTTCCGGAAGCATTGTCGATGCGGCCGAGGCTCAAATGGACATCCTTAAAGACTATATGGCGGATACCACCCAATACGCGAGCAAAAGCGAATCCGTAAAGATCCGTGCCTGCTACAATTCCATCCCCACGCAGCTTGCAAAGGAGAACCTCAAATTTCAATATAAAGTAGTAAGAAAAGGGGGTACAGCCACCATTTTCGGCACATCCCTTGACTGGCTCAAATATGCAGGTCTCATATATCAGTGCGATCTGGTCGATTCAGCATTCCTGCCGCTGAAGGCATATGTCGATCCGTCAGACTTCAAAATCTATATGAACGACGTAGGACTGCTCACCCAACATTCCGGGATGCCGGCTCAGCTTCTGCTTTCCGAGATTGAGGTGGACAACACTTTTATGGGCGGAATGACCGAAAACTATGTCGCCCAGGCCCTGACCGCCGCCGGTCACAAACTCTATTACTGGAAAAATGAGAATGTCGGCGAGGTGGATTTCGTGATTCAAGGCGATACTGGGGTCATTCCCGTTGAAGTCAAAAAAGCCGTCCGAACGAAATCTGTGAGCTTCAACAAGTTCCGGCAACTGTACTCATCCGCACAAGCCATAAGGTTCTCAAAGAAGAACTTTGGCCGGATTGACGATCTGCAAGCCGTTCCGCTCTACGCCATATTTTGTCTGGAGGCGGGATAGTCCTTTTCAGATGTGGCCTTTTCTCTGATTTCCGCGATATTCAGAAACTGTGCGTCTCTGTCCTTGACATCCTTCATTGGGAGATCCTTAGTGAAAGACCTGTGTCGGAACCCCATTCTCTCAAGCATCTGTCTAACAAAGTATTCGGACACATCACATCCCTCTTTGGCCATCTCACGGGCAATCTGTGGTGCACTCATCGACACACAGATGACATCTTCGTCTTGGGGCAGGCCCTCCGTGCGTGGACCGATGACCAATTTGAGAGTGTCAAACCATTCGGGATGTCTGTCCAGCTCAGACTTCCGTCCTCCTCCGGGACGGCGGATGCGGCCGCGTTCAGGAGCGTATCCGGATTCAATCTCTTCAATAGAACTATATACCGTGTTTTTGCTGACACTAAAATATTGGCTAACTTTGTCCACGCCGCGTTTGCCGAAGGAAAGGGCCTCAGTTCCGAGATAGCGTCTCTTCTGGTATTCGTTGAGCGTAGACATAAACAACTTCTTTTGGGTTGTGAGCACTTCTGGAGGAGCGTTCGTAAGCATTTAGGAAAGTTTTGGGATTACTTTCAAGTTACGAATTTTTCTCCAGTTTTGCAAATATATTTAATTAATAATCAAATGATTAACTACAAAATTTGGACTGTTTTTCAGAACCGGTTTTCTACCTGTTTTCAAGGCGGTAGAGTGACTGAATATATGTCTGAAAAAGTTCAAGTTATTTTTTAACGATTACTAAGAAGTTGTTTTCTTTCTATCTATCGCTGATTTATTCGTACCTCCCGGTGTAGGCGAGGATGGCGGTGCGGTAGGCTATAAGCGCGTCTATGCGGGCAGAAGCGTCGGCGCGACAGTCTGTCTCGGCCTGCAGGAGGTCCTGAAGGGGCGTGAGTCCGGCTTTGTAGTTGGAAAGCGCGGATTCGTAGAGACGGCTTGACTGTGCGAGAGCTTCTTCTGCAAGCTGCCAGTCGTCATAGGCAGAGGTGAGATCCAGCCATAGTTTGCTGACCTGAAGATGGAGCTGCTTTTCGAGGAACTCCCGCTCATTGGCCGCCTTTTCAATCTGAGTGTCAAGACGCTGTGCCTTGCGGGAGGTTTTCCCCCAGTCCGAAAGCGGAATCTGGACGCGGGCAAAGGCCACGGTGTTGCAGAGTCCCTGCTCGTAAAGGTTCGAGTAGCCGGCCGTCGCCCCTACGGAAACCTGCGGGAGGGCTTCTCCCACCGCCATCCGCTTTTCCATCCGCCGGGCCTTTTCCTGAAGGGCGAGCAGGCGTGTTTCCTGCATTCCGTCCACGATTTCGTCTTCGTCTTTCCAGTAATGTTCGGGAGAGAGCGGAATGGAATCCCCGTCGTCAAGGACTATTGAGTCGAGACATGGACGCCCGTCTGTCGCGGCTGATGGGATGAGACTGTAATCCAAGTTTATGGAATTGAACAGGTTCATTCTGGCGAGACGTATGCCGCTCCGCACTTTTTTCTTCTGGGCGGCAAGCCCATTGCGCCTGTGCTCGATGAGGAGCAGGTCGGTCTCGGCAGCGAGACCAGACGAAACAGCGGAGAGAACATTGCTGTACAGGGTGTCAAGCGTGGCGCTGAGATGTTCGAGGGTCTCAAACTTGCCTTCAAACGAAACGACCTGCCACCAGAGGCTGTCCACAGTCTCGCTGGTCTCTCGACGGAGGATGTCTTTCTGGAGTCCGGCAACTTCGACGCCGAGTGCGGCGAGACGGTTTCCTGTGACTATCCTTCCTCCGGCATAAATCGGCTGTATCGCAGTTACGCCCGCTGACCAGCCTTTCTTGAAGAAACTGTAGTCTGTCTTCATTCCGTAACTTTCGCAGATTGGTTTGAGTGTTTCCGGAATCTCGCCGTTTTCGAACAGATCGTTCATGTTCATTTCAAGCAGAGGATTCTGCGCCCAGTAGCCCATCGCAGTGGCGGAAACGTGGGGAAAGTATTCCGTGATGGCCTCCTGCTTCCGCAGTTGTGCGGCGCGGACGTCCAGAGCCGCATTCTTCATATAGGTATTGTTCTCCAATGCCCGCTGCCGGCATTCCTCAAGTGTCAGCGATATTGTCGTGGTGGCAGAGCCTTCTGTCGTCTGCGCCGCCACACCAGCCGACATCAGAAATGCAGCGAAGAAGACGGCCGCAGCGGTTGTATATTCTTTTATAAATATGTACTTCATATTTCTCTGAAATTTCGAAAAGAAAATTATTATTCCATCTGTCCGTTGTCATCAGATGTGACTACCGACACCTTCATGTCCGCCCGGTGGAAAATCTGCCAGTACGAAACCGGCATTATCAGGGTTATGAGAATGACGGAAAGTAGTGTCCCGAAGCAGATTACGACTCCCATCGGCATCCAGAGCGAATCTCCGTTGATAATCATCGGCAGCACTCCGAGGGCCGTTGTACAGGAAGTGAGGAAAATCGGACGCATACGGCGTTTTCCCGCCTCCTTCGCAGCCTCCCTGACCGGCAGCCCATGGTCGAAACGCAGTTCCTCGGCATACTCGAACATCAGGATTCCGTTGCGGACGATGATTCCGACAAGTGAAATCAGACCGAGAACGGCTGTCATCGAAAAATCAAGTCTGAAAATCCACATACCAAGAGATGCACCGAAAAGGCAGAGTGTGCTAAGAACGAGAGTCAGCACCGCAAGGGAAATCTTCTTGAAATGAAATAGAAGGAAAAAGAAGAGAATCATTATCGCCGCGAAGAACGATAGGGCGATTTCAGGGCCCACCGAGCCGTTTACGCTGTTGAGACCACCGAATTTCACTGTCACCCCCTCCGGAATGTCTGTCGTGGCGAGATATTTCTTTATCGCCCGGATTGCCGTCGGCTGGCTTCTCCCGAACTTCATGTCCGCCCCTATTATAATGACATTCTTCCCGTCGATGCGGGTGAGCGATGTCGGATTCCACTCCGGAGAGACCGAGGCAATTTGGCGAACAGGAACCGTCACCCCCGGAACTGTGGTAGGTACGAGGATGTTGGAGATGTCTCCATAGTCCTCGGAGGAGTCGAGATTGGCGGAATAGAGGTTCACGGGAATCTCGTTGTCCCTTTCACGAATTGAGGTAATCTGCATACCGTTCATAGCCCCGGCAAGCGAAAGGTTCATCATGGTGCGGTTCACGCCCACCCGGGTGGCTTCGTCGCGGTCAAGTTCGAGGGAAACCCCCGGAGTGAACCAGTTAGCGTCGGAATGTACCCATTTGAGCATGTCCAGACTGGACATATAGGCCTTGATTGAATCCGCAACCGCCTGAATTTCATAGTAGTCATCTCCATAGACTTCAACCTCGACGGGAGCGACAACCCCCTGATAGTCCATCTGCTTGACACGAACTATGGCTTCGGGGAAATAATCCTCGAAATAAGTCCCGTACTCATTGAGAAACTCCTCGGTGTCCTTGTTTGACTTGGTGTTTACGATGAGTTGTGCTACGTTCTTGCCCGGCAAAATCGGGTTGTAGGTGCAGTGGAAACGTGGAGTTCCCGTGCCGATGAACTCGGTGACGGAAGTGACGCGGCTGTCTGCGCGGAGCATCACGGCAAGGGAGTCGGCGACCTCGGTTGTCCTGTCAATCCCGGCGGAAGGGTCAAGGCAGACTTCGACGGCGAACATGGGACGCGCCGCCATAGGCATAAGCTGAATGTTCATCCTCGAGAACATCAGCAGTCCGAGAGCGATTGCCGCCACGCCAGAGAATATGGTTAGAGCCGGGTAGCGGAAACATTTGTCCTGAAGGTGGTCGTAGCCCTTCTGGAGCGAGGTGAACATTCTATTCTGTGCCCTTGTCAGAAAATTGTCCCCGGAACTTTTCGAAGCTGTGATGAAGCGGGTTTCAAGCGAAGGCACGACAAGTACCGCATAGGCGAGCGAAGTCATCAGAGAAAACGCAATCACCCAAGGGAAAGTCTTTACGAAGTCCCCGAGATAGCCTGTGATGATACCTGTCATCGGGAAGAACATCGCGCTTATCGCGAAAGTCGCCATGAACATCGGCGAGAAAAGCTCCTGAGCACTGGCCGTCGCCGCCTCCAGACGCGGCATTCCACGGCCGAGCTTATCCATATAGCCGTCCATCGTGATGATGGAGTCGTCCACAATCATTCCCAGCACGACAATCAGCGCCGCGAGCGAGACCGTGTTGAGGCAGATGCCGAAAAAGTACATCAGCGCGATGGCCACGGCGGTGCAGACCGGAACTCCTGACGAGGCAATCAGCGCGGAACGCATCGGGAAGAGCAGGAGCATCACGAAGATGACCACTAGCATCGAGATGACCAAATCCCTGAGAAATGACCACACTGAATCTTCCACGACCTTTGGCTGGTCGGTGATGCGCGAAATGGTGAGGCTCTCCGGAGCGTCGGCCATGAACTCCGCGAGCACACGGTCCACGTCCTTGCCGAACGCCACGATGTTGTTGTCCGGACTCATGCTTATGGAAAGGATGACGGCGGCGTTCCCGTTGTAGGAGACAACGGACGAGGGTTCTTTGACACGCCTTTCAATGGTGGCGACATCTTTCAGCCGGAGCGACTGTCCGTCCGTGGACGACCAGATTATCTTGTCGGAAAGTTCCTGCTCGTCGGTGACGGTCTTTTCCACGTGCACCGGGGAGACTGCCCAGTCTGTGGAAAACGTGCCTCCGAGAGCCTGCAGAGATGTGCTCTGATATTCAAGCATAAGCGATGTCGGGGATATGCCGTAGGCCGCGAGACGGTCCATATCAACGTTCACCGCTATCTCCTCGCTCTGTGTCCCTATGGTTTTGACGCTCGCAAGTTCCGGAATGGTGCGGAGACGGTCGGAAAGGTCGTCAGCATATTCCTTCATCTCCACGTATCCCTTGTCCGAAGATTCCATGGCCACGAGAACCGAAGTGAGGTCGCTGAAATCATCGATAACGGCAATAGTGAGCACGCCCGGGGGCAGAGTCTGTTTGAACGCGTTCAGCTGGAGGCGTATCTTTGACCATGTCTCGTTCTTCTTGTCGGCTGTGCTCGTGATGTCGGTGTAAATGTAGCAGATGCCGTCCCTGCTCACGACTTTGGTGTTTTTTCTGTCGATTTCCTTCATCGAGAACAGCATTTTCTCGAGAGGTTTTCCGACTTCTTCCTCGACCCGGGTGACGTCAGCTCCCGGATAGACGGCGGCTATGAGCCCCTGCTTGATTTCGAATGTCGGAAACTCGTCCTTGTTCATATTGAGCAGCCCGAATATGCCGCTGCCGATGAGCAGTACGAGGAAAAGTATGACTATGTCCTTGTGTTCTATCGCCCCGCGGACAATTTTCGACACAAATCCTTTGTTCTGTTCCATATTACTTCGAAATTGTTTCCACTTTCATTCCGCAGCTGACTTTCTCCGCGCCTCCGACGATGAGAAGGTCGCCCTCCGAAAGTCCGGAAAGAATCTTTACGCCCTTGCCGGAGAAATCTCCTGCGATGACATATTTCTTTTTGACGATGTTCCCGTTACCGACAGTCCAGACATAACGTCCTGTCCTGTCTGCACGGATAACGGAAGCCGGGATAACCGGAACTTCGCTGATACCATCTTCCGCAGTGCGGAAGATGGTCTTGCAGATCATCCCCGGCATAAGTCCTGGAAGCGGGGTGTCGAGTCTGAGAGCACATTCGTAGCTGTGGGACAGGAGCGAAGCGTCCACTCCCTTGCGCACTACACGTGCATGGACAGGGATGTCGGACAGGGCGGTCACCGTTACCTCCGCCACGGCTCCGACAGAGCAGGCCGCTATTTCGGTTTCAGGAACGGAGATGCTGATTTCCAGTGAGTTCAAATCGACGATTT
>CAVFTG010000093.1:0-7561 GCA_963625415.1 Barnesiella intestinihominis | reverse complement strand
ACTGTAGCGTCATAGGCAACACTAATCAAATTGATGCTGATTTATGAGAAAATTGTTTTTTGTTTTGTTTCTTTTGTCGTTTTGCGCCATGTCACACGCACAGAATCTTGTCGCTGTGGAAGGGGACAATGGGAAATATGGCTTTAAAAGGGAAGGCGAGTCCGATTGGGTTGTAAAACCCCAATATGACTATGTCGGAAAATTCAGTGAAGGCTTATGTTCCGTTGCCAAATATTACGGCACTTGGAGAGACCGCAAGACCGGTGAACATTTGGGGGAGAAATGGCGATATGGCTATATAGATGAAACAGGTCGGGAATGCATTCCTCTTAAATTTGAATGGGCAGGGGACTTTCACGATGGACGTGCCTCATATATGCAGTATGACAGGGAATTCTGGATACATTTCAGGTATGGATATATCGATATTACCGGAGACCCTGTCATTCCTCCCAATTTTTCCAGAGCGGACGACTTCAAGGACGGATATGCTTCTGTCGCATGGTTTGATGAGAATCTCAACTTTTACGGCGCAGTCATTGACATTTATGGAATATATTATGACTACGAAACCTATTAGTGCGGGTTGGAAGCAGATATAAAACAGTTCGGTCAAATCACTTTCCAGTCATCGATGCAGCGGGAGGCAGTGGAAAAGTTCACTCCGATTTTGATGAGCCTGCGCGGGTCGCCGCCGAATTGGCGGGCGTAGTTTTTTGTCTCGATTTGGGCGAGGGCTTCGGCGGCGGAGGCGTTTGTCTTGATTTCAATGATGTAGATGTAATGTCCGGTCTGAATCAGAATGTCTATGCGCCCTTCTGATGTCGTGTGTTCGACTGTTGCGTATTCTCCCACCAGTTCGAGGATTATGTACATCGCATACTGAAAGTCCTTCTCACTGTTTGACTGAATTTGGTAGCTTGTCTTTGCAAAGAGGGCCTCGAGACATTTCATGAAACTCCCGGGGTCTCCGTTGTTGATGTCGCGGGCCATACGGGAGATGAGCATTCCCGGGGTGCCGGCACGGACAGGAGTGTAGTAGCGGACGAGGAAATTGAGGAAACCGTGCCTGACTTCCATATTCGGAAACCCGAGATGATATAGATGATAGTCGGGATCATAGCCCTTAATCGTCAAGTAGCCGCTCTGATACATCAGAGGCACCGGGTTTTCGAACGCGGCATCTATGTCCGTCAGAAGCGTGGAGTCCGCCTCCTGATCGGAGAGTTGTGTGATGTCGAATGAGGTTTCACGCATGATATCAACCAGAAACGACGGCGTGCCGGTCTCAAACCAATACTCGCCGAATTTCATGGCTCCGAATGCCTTAAGCAGGCTGAACGGATTATATATCCCCACCGTGTTTTCGCAAAAGTGATAGCCGTCGTAGGTTTCCGCGAGCTTTCTGTAGCAGTCTTCTTCCGACAGGCCGCTTGCCGATGCGAGTTCCTTCACGCTTTCAGGAAAATAGTTCTTCAGGTCTGTTTCAGATACTCCGCAGATGTCAACGAACTGCGCATTCATCGAAATGTCATCAGGATTGTTGAGACCGCTGAAAATGCTTAGCTTTCCGATTCGTGTGACTCCGGTGAGAAAGCCGAACCGGATGTACTTGTCCTTGGATTTCAGTACACTGTAGAAGCCCTGAAGCTCGTTACGGAACCAGTTTTGAATCTCCGGATTCCTGAAATTGTCTATTATCGGCTTTTCATATTCGTCAATCAGAACAACGACTTTCTTTCCTGTCTTGGTGGCGATTCTTTCAATCAGAGTGTCGAAGCGCACGCTTAGGGTCGGGTCGTCGTTGGGCAGGTCATATATTTCTTCGTATTTTTTAAGGAACGCATTGAGCTTGGAACGCAGAACCTGCTCGCAGATGTAGTTCGCCCCGCTGAGGTCGAGATGGAGTACGGGGTATTCATTCCATTCTTTTTCCAATTTTTCTATTTCAAGCCCGAGGAACAATTCTTTTTTTCCGCTGAAATACGCCTCCAATGTAGAAATCAGCAGACTTTTCCCGAAACGCCGTGGTCTGCTGAGGAAATAATACTTTCCTGTACTGGCGAGACGATAAATCAATCCCGTCTTGTCAACATAGACATAGCCGTTTCTGCGAATGTCGTCAAAAGTCTGTATTCCAATCGGGTACAACATAGCCAATTCTTAATTTCCTCCAAATATACGAAAATATGTGTCAGCGGAGCCATATGAGGCGGGAAAAATTATCGGCGGACGGCAAGGAGCAGGTCGCAGAGGACGCTGATGTCGGGAACTACGAAGTCCGGGGCGGGGGTGCTTTCCGCTGCTCCGGGGCGGGCGGCCTTGCCGGTGGATAGGCTTGCAGCAGCGCCTTGGCGGGCTGCTTCGCCGGCGGCGACCTTGCGGGCGGTTTCGAGCGTGGTCTCGCCGGAGAGGACGAGGACTCCGACTGCGCCGGCGTTGCTGGCCATGGCCGTGTCGGTGTAGATGCGGTCGCCGGTCATCACGATTTCATCGGCTTTGAGACCATGTCGCTGCATTATGCCCTTGAGCATGTTCGGGTCGGGTTTTCCGAGAGTTATGTCCGGGCGGCGGAGAGTCGCGTGCTCTATGCAGGCGCAGAGGGAGCCGCAGTCGACGAGAACCGTGGGGCTGTCTGTCGGGCAGACGCGGTCGGGATTCGTGGCGATGTAGGGGAGTCCCTGTGACGCCCACCATGCGGCGCGGCAGAGCCGGGAATATGCCAGTGTCGGGTCGAACGCCACCACGAGTGCGTCCGGGCGGTCTTCCGCGGAGTCGGCGCAGGAGACGAATCCGGCTTTCTCGAACTGCGAAATCATGCTCGGAGTCCCGAGCATGAACAGCCTGCGTGCCGACGGGTGATGCTCTTTCAGATAGTCGATTGCGGCGAGCGAGGTCGTATAGACATTGTTCTCGTCCGCCTCGATGCCAAGCCCGGAGAGTTTCGCGATGTAGTCGGACACGGATTTCGTCGGGTTGTTCGTGAGGAACGAATAGCCGATGCCGTTTTCCCTCAGCCGGCGGAGCGTGTCGGGCGTGTAGGGGAAAAGAGTCGAACCCATATATATGGTTCCGTCCATGTCGAAGGCGACATGCTTCACCTTCCGGAGCTTCGCCCTGTCCGCTTCGGAGAGGGGGTCATTCTTATGCAGGTATTCAGTCATATCGGCGGGTTTGTTCAGTATTGTCTTGAGGATTGCTGAGTCTTGAGAATTGCTGAGTCTTGAGAATTGCCGGGTCTGTCAGTACAGCTGATATTCAAGCCAGTGCCAGATGAGCCAGATGCGGCGCTTCAGCACTTCGTAGTCGAGAGTGTCGGCGGTGTCACGGGGCTTGTAGGTGTTCATGGTGATGCCGGAGGTGAACAGGACCGACGGAATCCGGTGCTGCGCGAAGACGTTCTGGTCGGTGATTTTGAAGAAGACCCGGGTGAAATTCCTGCTGCCATAGTAGCTGTGGCAAAGTTCAAGCCCGATTTCAAAAATGTTGTTGCACCAGTCCAGAAGGCTGCTTTCCCGCTTGCCGAGCGTGCCTCCGTCAACTGCGAGGAGGTAGTCCCCGCGTCCCGACTCGAGAGGGGAGAGCGAGCACCCGATCTGGTCAATGTTCACCGCAAGCCGGATTGTCTCCGGCCATATCGTCTTGCCCGTCGCCGGATCCCGGAGATGTCCGTTCTCGAGCGCGTCCCAGAATGCCGAAGACCCGGCCATGCCTTTCTCTTTCGCGTCGAACGCCACGAAAATGATGTTCCTGAAATATGACTTGCCTATGATCTTCGCCATCCTGAACATCTCCGCGAGACTGATTTCCGCCACGGCTCCGGACGCGTTGTCGTCCGCGCCGGGGTACATCTTCCCGCCGAAACTTCCGAGATGGTCGAAATGCGCTCCTACGACGACATATTCATTCCCATGGATTTTTCTTGAGCCGTTCATGAATCCGACGACATTGTGCCCGACGCTGCCGTCTTCGCAGCGGAAAGACTGCACATAGACGGAGTGCTCTCCGCTCGCGCACATGGGTTCAAGCCCCGCTTCACGGAATCTGCGCTCCATGAAAAACGCCGCCTCCGTCCCGCCGCACGTCCCGGCCGCCCTCCCGTTGCAGAGGCTGTCGGAAAGGAACGCCACCTGCCGCTGCAGTTTCGCCTCCCACACCACATTTCTCGCGGGGAAGCGCTGGGCGTGAAGCCCCGCTCCGGAAAGCGTCAGCGCTGCGGCTGCGAGCACAGCTTTCAGAAAGGCCTGTCCTGTTGCCCGTAAGCCCTGTGCCTTGAGAAAATCCATCATAAAAACAGATGTGAGAAAAATTTAGATTATCTTTGCAGTTTGTCGGCGTGATTCCTGTCAGAGTTTCGAAAACGCCGCCAAAAGTAGTGATTTTTTTGTGATGGACAAACCGGGAAAGGCATTTTATTCCACATTTCGCACGGCACTGCACGCCGCTGCGGCAGTCGTCTTTCTTTGTTGTGCGGCGGCTTTCCCGGCATTCGCCCAATACGACAGGGACGGATTCATGTACCGCGGACGTGTCGCGCTGGCCGAGGGAAAGTTCTCACAGGCCATAGAGAATTTCAATGTTCTCGCGAGGCTTGACACCGCTGACTACGAGAACTATTTCTTCAGAGGCATAGCCAAATACAATCTCGGAGATTTCAGGGGGGCGAGACAGGACTTCAACGCCGCCGTGCGCATCAACCCCGTGTTCACTTCGGGCTACCACTACCGGGGCATCACCGAAAGCCGCATGGGCGACTACGACACCGCGCTTCTTGACATAAACAGGGCGCTCGAGCTTCGTCCGGGCTACTCCGGGCTCTACTTCAGCCGGGGCGTGACCTATTTTCTCTCGCAGAGGTTCGACAGCGCCGTGCAGGATTTCGACCGCTACATACGCAAGGAGCCCAAAGACCCTTCGGCCTATCTCAACCGGGGCGCGTCCTATCTTTTCCTCGGAGACACGCTCAAGGCCATGGCAGACTACAACAAGGCGATAAAGCTCGACCGTTTCGACGCCGAGGGTTATGTGCGCAGGGGACGGCTCTACGCCGCCATGAAAGAGATGGATCTCGCAGTCGGTGACATGAACAGGGCGATAGAGATTGACTCCACCAACACATTCGCCTATTTCAACAGAGCCATCATGTACTACGACCGGCAGAAATACCGCGAAGCCCTTTCCGATCTCGACCGCGTGCTGCGCGACGAGCCGGGCAATGCGCTGACTCTCTACAACCGGGGGCTGATCAGGGCGCAGCTCGGGGACTATGACGGGGCTCTGGAAGATTTGGACAGGGTGCTGGGCATCAATCCCGACAATGTCCTCGCGCATTTCAACCGTGCGTCCGTCCTGATTGAGCTCGGAATGTACCGGGACGCTCTCGAAGACTACGACAAGGCGATTGAACTCTATCCGGATTTCGCCAAGGCCTATATGAACCGCTCCTATGTCAAGAATCTTCTCGGGATGCAGAAAGAGTCCAGGGCTGACTGGCAGACGGCTCAGCGCAAGGTCGCGGAATACAGGGCTAAGAACGTCACGGACGAATCGTCGCTTGCCGACACTACGAAAAAGTACAGCTCCCTGCTCGCGTTCGACGCGGATTTCGCGAAGAAGGACTTCAACGACGAGATGCTGCAGCACCGCGACGTGGACATAAAACTGCGTCCGATGTACCGTTTCGTGCCGGTGGACTCGCGTGAGGGGCACGACTACATAACTTCGCATGTCTATGAAAATCCGCTCATCCGCCGTTTCGAGGACAGTCTGCCCGTCGGGGTGACTCTCGACAACACAGGGGATGTGAAATGCTCCGGCGACTTCTCGAAAATCCGTATGGACGGAGTCTCGGCAGCGCAGTCCGAATTCATCAGGGCCCTTGCCGACAGCAGGGACAGACAATACAATCTGGCGCAGTCCCATTACGACAAGGCCGTCTCCGCGAAGCCGGCCACCGATGTGGAGAATCTCTACCGGGCGTTCTATTTCATGAACAGGGGAGTGCTCCGGGCTGACATGATCGAGTTCATCTCAAGCATCGAAAGCAACGTGCAGAGCCTGTCGATGGATGATTCCGGAAACACCCGGGCGAGGGTGAAGGATCAGGTGACCCGCCGTTATGACTATTCCGAAGCCATCGCCGACCTGCTCGCGGCCGCAGCGATTGCCGGTGACATCCCTTACATAAGCTACAATCTCGGAAACCTCTACTGCCTGTCCTCCGATTTCGTGAAGGCGATAGAAAATTACACCCGGGCTCTTGCGGCATATCCCTACATGGGCGACGCCTATTTCAACCGGGGGCTTGTTCAGATCTATCTGAAGGACAAGGAGAAAGGCTGCATCGACCTTTCCCGCGCCGGAGAACTCGGAGTGGGGGACGCCTACGGGGTGATAAAGAAATTCTGCGAGGACGACAAGAATTAGAAAACAGGAGTCAGAATATGGCGCGTCAGGATGTTCAGGCGAAATTTCTCAGTCTTTCGAGCGGCAGCAGCGGAAATTGCTACTTTCTCGGACGTTTCTGCGCCGACAGCTGTCTTGGCGGTCTTCTGATTGACGCCGGTGTGAGTCTGAAACGTCTGAAGAGCATCTTTGCCGACCACGGCCTCTCCACAGATGACATCGGAGCCGTGCTCATAACCCATGACCATATGGATCATGTCCGCAGCCTTGCATCCTACTGCAAGCGACTCCGCAAACCCGTGTGGTCTTCGGATGTCCTGATTGATTCCCTTCTGAACCGGGGACTGAGGCTTGCCGGCCTTGGGGCGGCGGGATACAAACTTAACGGTGGGGAATGGAACGATGTCTGCGGTTTTCAGGTACGCTATTTCATCGTGCCTCACGATGCCACTCAGACCGTGGGCTTCGCGGTGAGGATTCCGCTCGGGGGCGGGGATTCAGATGCCTCTCCCGGGAATCTTTCATGCGGAAATCTTTCCGGCCATGACGCAGAAAAGTACCACCGTTTCTTCATCATGACAGATGCCGGACGCGTGACTGACGAGTCCGTGGAGCTTGCGGGAAAGGCCGACACCGTGGTTTTCGAGTCAAACTACGATGTGGACATGCTCATGTCCGGTCCGTACCCACACGACCTGAAGATGAGGATTATGAACGGACACGGCCATCTTTCCAACGACGAGTGCGCCGATGCGCTCCGCCGTTTCTGCCATCCGGGACTCCGCAACGTGTTTCTCTGCCATCTGAGCGAGAACAACAACACTCCACGTCTCGCCTACGACGCATCGGCCGCCGTTCTGCGTGAACTGCAGGAGTCTGAAGACGGCATCGCCGCCTCCTTCGGGAAGGTTTCTCTCCGTCCCCTTCCCCGCACGTCTCCGTCGGGACTTATTTCCCTGTGAGAGGCTTCCCGGGCGACATTACAGAATAAGGGTGAAGACCGTGGACTCCGGCGTGCTGGAGGCGAGTTTTATGCTGCCCCCGTTGAGGCGCAGCATCTGGCGGGAGAGGCTGAGCCCCACTCCTGTGCCGGCGCTGCCCTTGGTGGTGAAGAAAGGGACGAAAAGCTGCTTCTGACTCGATTCGCTGATGGGTG
>CAVFTG010000092.1:0-7705 GCA_963625415.1 Barnesiella intestinihominis | reverse complement strand
GCAATGCGCCTTTTAGGGCGGGCTGCAGAAGAAGAATCGCATCAAAGGTATTATAATGTTTAATTAAATTTTTGCTTATGAAAAAAGTCCTTCTTTTTTTCGTGACCATTCTGGTGTCAACGGGACTTGCTTTCGCGCAGAGCCGCGACATCGCCGGCAAGGTGACTGACGCGTCCACCGGCGAAGGCATTCCGTTCGCATCAATCCAGGTCAAGGGCACAATGACGGGAACATCGGCAGACGCCGAGGGAAACTACAGCATCAAGGTGAAGTCAGACGATGCTGTGCTCGTCTTCGTCTCAGTCGGCTACAAACAGGTTGAAGCCGCTGCGGCAGGTAAGAAAATCATCAATGTGGAACTCCCGGTGGATGCCACGGCTCTCGAAGAGACCATCGTGGTGGCCTTCGGTACTTCCACCAAAGAGGCCTTCACCGGTTCGGCGACCGTCGTGAAATCGTCCGACATCGCCAAGGTGCAGTCATCAAACGCGACCCGCGCACTCGAAGGAGTCGTGGCCGGCGTGCAGATGACCACCTCCTCCGGTGCGCTCGGCTCCTCTCCGAGCATACGAATCCGAGGCATATCCTCAATCAGCGCCGGCTCATCGCCGCTCTATGTCGTTGACGGAGTGCCATATCCGGGAGACATAAACAACATCAACCCTTCCGACATCGAATCGATGACCGTCCTCAAGGATGCGGCCTCCAACGCCCTCTACGGCGCCCGCGGAGCCAACGGAGTCATAATGATTACGACCAAGAAGGCGAAACGCGGCGAGGCTGTCGTGAACATCGACGCGAAATGGGGCGCGAACACCAAGGCCCTCAAGACTTACGACTACATCTCAGACCCTGGTCAGTACTACGAGACTCACTACGCGGCGCTCAAGGCATATTACAAAGACAGCGGCTACACCGACAGCGAGGCTCATCTCAGGGCTGCAACCAATGTGGCCGGAAGCTCACGCAACGGCGGTCTCGGCTACAACGTCTACACCGTTCCAGAGGGACAGCTCCTCATCGGAAGCAACGGCAAGATCAACCCCAACGCGACTCTCGGCCGCGTGGTGAACTACAACGGCGAGGACTATCTGCTCTACCCGGACAACTGGCTTGACAATGTCTACACGCCGTCTTTCCGCCACGAATACAACGCAAGCGTCTCCGGAAGCACCGACAGGGCTTCTTTCTACGGCTCCATCGGTTATCTCAAGAACAACGGTATCGTGGAGAAGCAGAGCATGGAGCGTTACACCGCGAAACTCCGCGCCGACTATCAGGCGAAATCCTGGCTCAAGGTCGGAGGTAACGCAAGCTATGCGAAGTACAACTGGAACAACGCCAATCCTGACGAGGGCGCAGGTTCAACCGGTTCCGTGTTCGGCATGGCCATAGGGATGGCGCCGATTTACCCTCTCTACATCAGGGACGGACAGGGAAACATCCGCTACGATGCCAACGGCTACAAGAGATATGACTTCGGTAACGGCCTGAACGCAGGTTTGACCCGTCCGAACTCCACCAACGCCAACGCGCTTTGCACGAACCTTCTCGACAAAGATACGACTGAAGGCAACGCGGTGAACGGAACCGGATATGCTGAAATCAAGTTCCTCAAGGACTTCACTTTCACTGTCAACGGCGGTGTCGGCTTCGACGAGTACCGTTCAAAGTCCATGAACAACCCTTACTACGGACAGTTCGTCACCAACGGCGGCGTGCTCAGTGTCGGACATTCGAGAACGTTCTACTTCAATGTCCAGCAGCTGCTTGACTGGAACCGCACATTCGCGGAGAAGCACACTGTGGATGTCCTTCTGGGTCACGAGTACTACAGGCAGCACTCCTACTCACTCTCCGCATCCAAGTCAAAGCTCTTCTCCATCGACAACCTTGAGCTCAACGGTGCTGCGGTGGATTCCAAGAGCGCGGCTTCAGCGCACAGCTGGTACAACAACGAAGGCTTCTTCGGAAGGGTTCAGTACGACTACGCCAACAAAATCTACGCGAGCGCTTCCTACCGCCGCGACGCTTCCTCACGATTCCATCCGGATCACCGCTGGGGTAACTTCTGGTCAGTGGGAGCAGGCTGGCTGATCGACAGGGAGAACTGGTTCACCGCATCCTGGGTGGACATGCTCAAGATCAAGGCCTCCATCGGTTCGCAGGGTAACGACAACATCAGCAACTACCTCTACACCGACACCTATTCCATCGCCAATTCAGACGGCGAGGTGGGCGTGACCTTCAACCTCAAGGGAAACGAGAACATCACATGGGAGACCAATACGAACTTCAACGTGGGAACTGACTTCGAACTCTTCAACAACAGGCTCAGCGGTACAGTGGAGTTCTTCTACAGGAAAACCTCCGACATGCTCTTCTTCTTCACCGTTCCGACATCTCTCGGATACGATGGCTACTACGCCAACATCGGTGACATGAGAAACCGGGGAATCGAGTTCTCCCTCAACGGAGACATCATCCGGACGAAGAATGTGGTGTGGTCGGCAAACGTGAACGCCACCCACTACACCAACAAGATTCTCCGTCTTCCGGACGAAAGGAAGACCGTGACGATGGAAGGCTACGAGGGCTATGCGAGCGGCACGTATTTCTATGGTGAGGGACTTCCTCTCTACACCCGCAAGATGCCGAAATACGCCGGAATCGACCACGAGACCGGAGAACCGATGTGGTACAAGGACGTGACGGACAAGGACGGCAACGTCACCGGGAGAGAGACAACCAAGAACTACTCCGAGGCCACCGACTATCTCTGCGGCGACCCGACTCCGAAGCTTTACGGAGGATTCGGAACATCCGTCTCATTCCACGGGATTGACATCGCCGTGCAGTTCACCTACCAGATCGGAGGAAAGTCCTACGACAGCGGTTATGCGGCTTCGCTCAACGCTCCCGGAAATTCAATCGGAAGCAACATCCACAAGGATGTGCTCAACGCATGGACTCCGGAGAACAAGGACTCGGACATGCCTCGTTTCCAGTATCTTGACCAGAATTTCAACTCGACTTCAGACAGGTTTCTCACCGACGCAAGCTACCTGAACTTCCAGAACGCGCAGATCGGCTACACCTTCCCGAGGAAGCTCACCGACAAGATAAAGATCAGCAAGCTCCGCATCTATGTCGCAGCCGACAACATCTGGTACGTCTCCGCAAGGCAGGGCTTCGACCCACGCTACAGCTTCAGCGGAAGCACGAGCTACACGACCAACTCCACCATCCGCACGATTTCCGGCGGTCTCAACATCACATTCTAATCAGGGAGGCATATAATTATGAAAAATATACTTTTGAAGACATTCGCCCTCGCCGCTTTCGTTTCTGTCGCGGCAGGCTGTGTGAAGGAGACTTTCCCGGAGGGGTCGACCCAGACCAAGAAACAGGTGTCCGAGTCCACCTTCGCCCTTGAGGGCATACTCCGCGGACTTCCGACGGCCATGACGGCCACCGCATGGTCCGGCTACTATTCGACATACGGATGGCATACGGATTTCGGTATGGCGGCAATCCATCTCTACACCGAGTTCATGCTCAACGACATGGCGACGATGGGTGACGAACCTTTCTACAACAGGTTCTATCAGTCCGCGATGAACTCCGGACAGGACGCGAGATATGCGGTCACCGCCTACTACTGGGATCTCTACTACAAGTGGATCAAGATTGCGAACGACGTGATCAACGTGGTCGATCCGGAAACGGCCGGAGCGAGCCAGAAGGTCTATCTCGGACAGGCTCTCGCCTACAGGGCGGCCTTCTATCTCGACCTCGCCCGTCTCTATTCTCCGAAGCCTGTGACCGACCCGTATGCGGTGAAGGAGGGCTATGCCGTCAAGGAAGAGCTTCTCGACCTCACCGTTCCGATCATCACCGAGACTTCCGACGAGGCTCAGGCGCGCAACAATCCGCGTGTGACGAGGAAAGTGATGTACGATTTCATACTCAAGGATCTTTCCGATGCGGAGACCTATCTCGCTGATGCGACTTTCTCCTATACTACTCCGTCCCTTCTCCTTGTCTACGGACTCAAGGCACGTGCCTACATCGAGATGGGCTACTGGAGCGAGACTCCGGAGACCGAGTTCGGTCAGGCCATCGCCTATGCGAAGAAAGCCATCGAGGGCGGCAACCGCACGCCTCTGACGAAATCGCAGTGGCAGGATCCGACCAACGGGTTCAACAACGGCGCGGCGAACAACGCATGGATTTGGGGACAGTCGCTTTCTTCCGAGAATCAGGGCAACATCATAACTTATACCGCCCACATCTCTTCCGAGGCTTCCTGGGGTTATTCCGCCCTTTCGCAGATCGGTGCCGACAGGAAGTTCTACGAGAGCATCAGCGACAGCGACTTCCGCAAGGCAAGCTGGCTTGATCCGGATTTCATCGCGAATCCTGAATCGGAAGAGTTCTCCGGAGTCTACCAGTTCGCCGGCGGCACGACCGGGAGGAATGATTTCATCTACGGCAGCGAGAGTACGGGAAATCCGGCAGCGAAGGCCTACGAGAACATCAAGTTCCGTCCGGCACAGGGCGAAATCTCCGACTACAATGTAGGAAACTGCGCCGATCACTGTCTCATGAGAATTGAGGAGATGTACTTCATCATTGCCGAGGCGACAGCGCAGATTGAAGGTCTCGCCGCAGGAAAGAAAGCTCTCGAGGAATTTGTCAACACCTACCGTGACCCTGACTACAAGTGCGGCGCGAACAGTCTCGAGCACTTCCTCGTGGACGACCTGCTCTACCAGAAGAGAATCGAGTTCTGGGGCGAGGGCATACTCATCTACGACTTCAAGCGTCTCAACGGCGGCATCGAGAGGGGATATTCCGGAACGAATCAGGCCAGCCAGTTCAGGCTCAACTGCACGGGACGTTCTCCTCAGTGGAATCTTGTCATCACGAGGGGCGAATACCAGAGCAACACCGGCGTGACCGAGGCACTCAACAATCCTGACCCGACAGACAAGATTGAACTTTGGAAGGAATAACAGAAAAGACGAAAAATCATGAAGAAATTTACATATACATTGTTTGCTGCGGCCGCCGGCCTGTTCGCGCTGTCTTCCTGCGTCAAGGAGGCGGTCGAGGTCGGAGAGCCGGAGAACGACAGCTACGGGGTGTACTTCGAGACTCTGACCTCTGCTCAGAAGTCCGTCGAGCTTGATCCGAGCGAGGACGCGGTTGTCACCTTCACCGCCTACCGTGAAAAGGAAGAGGACAAGATTACCGTCCCGGTGGTTCTCAGCGCCACTTATGAGGGCGAGAAGGGCACGGAGTCCGCAAGGGAACTCTTCTATTACACGGACATCATCTTCGAGGACGGACAGACCGAGACTACCTTTGAAGTCGGATTCCCGAACGCCGTGACCGGAACGGAATACACCTGTTCAGTCGAGTGCGTGGACAAGGAATATGTACACATTTATTCCGACAAGCCGACCTCCATCACTTTCTCCGTCACCCGCGTGAAATGGAACAGACTGACCGGCGCGAACGGGGAGGAGTACGGCTCGTGGACGGACGACATTGTCGCCTATCTGTTCGGCATGAAGAATTATACGAACGACCGTGTCGAAATATATGAACGCAGTGACAAGCCGGGCTATTACAGGATTAAGGATGCCTACGGGACACATATGCTTTGGTATATGTTCGGCGGAAGATATTCTGAAGAAGACCTTCTTGAAAACACGACTCCTGGCACCTACACCTTTGTCGACGCGACGGATCCTGCCAAAGTTTATATCATCTGGGGGACAACCGGAAGCACAATCAGCAGTGACGGGTACATCTGGATAGGCTCATTCTGCAGTGAAAACGGCTTTACAAAGGGGAAGGCATACGGAACAATGTCGAATGGAGTGATAAAGTTCCCGGCAGATGGACTTGTGATCGGGTTCGATGATGCCCCTTATACCTATGGCGGTTCAGGAAACACCACCATCGTGCTCCCGGGCTGCAAGGACAACGACTACTCTCTCGAAGTCGAGGCCGGCCAGTCCGCCGAGGGCAAGCTTCCGGTGAACATCAAAATCGGAGCGGATGTGGCTAAGGCGCGATATGCGGTTTACGAGGGGACGATAGCCGACGCTGACGCTTCTTTCGCCGCGCTTGACGTGAGCAGGGACGAGACCGCCGAGTTCGTGACCGAAACATCCACCGTTGACATCGAACTTGATGAAACCGGCGTTTACAGCATCGTGGTTGCGGCGCTGAATGCCGGCGGGGATCTTGTGGACTACGAGATTGTGAAATTCTCCTATGTCAAGAGCGGCGACTCCCAGCCTGTTGTTCTCGGTCTGGGCATCAACTCCGCCGAGAGGTATGTCGGACAGGGCTACAGCACGGACAACACCGTTGAAATCTGGTGCTACGGAACAGACATCGTGGAAGCCCGCATCGCGGTTGTGAAGAAAGTCGATTATCTTTCAGATCCGGATGCCTGCATCGAAACTGTGGCTGGGACTGACCCGGTTTCCGACGAGGTGCTTGAGGCAATCAACGGAGACGGCTATGCCGCACCTGTGACCAAGCTTCTTCCGGGCACGCCGTACAAATTCGTGGTAATCGCTTCCAACGGCTACGAGACCGAGGTCTTCGTGACCGAAACAGAGGTGACCACGACCGGTGATCCGCTCCCGATTTATGAGGATTACACAGCCGGCGACATCGATGACGACCTTCTTCCGGAGACCTCCGAGGGCTATTTCGGAAAGTACAACTTCTACGCGGTTGACCATTACGGCAGTCTCGGCCTGCGGGAGTACATCTCCAAGGTGACAATCGCCGACAGCGAGATTCCTGACAGCGAACCGGATGAGGATGGTCTGATAGACGAGTATGTCGAGGTTTCCGGAATATTCTCTTCCGAGATAACCGATTTTCTGAAACTTGAAGAACCTTTCGAGGATACGATGATCTGGGACTGTTACGGAGGAGTGCTTTACTACCTCGCGCAGGATCTGGGTGCTGCCGGAAACTACTGGGCTATGCCTTGGATTGCATCGGAATCACAGGGTCTCTATACTCCGGCTTATAACAATCTCATTGTCGGAGGTTTTGTCAAGGACGGCTATATCGCATTCGTATGCGAACCGGGTTATGCAAGTTACGGCTACGATTTCAACGGAATCGCCCTGATGCTGTACAAGGATGAGGAATATTCATCTACAGCCGGTGTCGGCGCATGGTATGAAGACCTGCTTCTTGTGGACGAGACCAAGGACGACAACGGAGTGGCTCCGTCTGCAGCGAAGACCGCAGCCGTTACTGCGAAACTCCATAATGTGGCGGCTCTCGCCCGCACGCTTCCTGCAAACTGCGTGGAGACTCCGAAAGGACGCATCCGCTCAGTCATCGACGCGGCGAACGCACAGAAGAAAGTCAATCTCAGAACCGCCGAGCCTTCCGTTTTCGGGACTCCTGTCGCAAACAGGGTTTCATTCACCTCGACGGCGGCTCCGGGCATCAGAGTCCTGAACCCTGACGTTCCCGTACAGAAAGAACTCAAGGTGGTTTCTGCGAAAATGGCGTTCTGAGCCATCTGCCCATAAGATTTGAAAAAGCCCTCCGGCAGGTCATTCCGACCGCCAGAGGGCTTTTTCTGCGGTCTCCGGCACAAAAAGAGAAACGCGCTTGATTCACACCGAGCGCGTTTCGAATTCTAACCTAAAAC
>CAVFTG010000091.1:0-7720 GCA_963625415.1 Barnesiella intestinihominis | reverse complement strand
CGGAGCTTCTGCGCGGGAAAGGCATCCGCTGCCGCATAGTCTCCGCTCCGTCAGAGGGCCTGTTCCGCAGCCAGAGCGTTGAGTACCAGGAAGAAGTGATTCCGCCGGGAGCGAATGTCTTCGGACTCACAGCAGGACTGCCCGTGACCCTTCAGGGACTCGTCGGCTCTAACGGTACCGTCTACGGACTGGAAAGCTTCGGCTTCTCAGCCCCGTACAAGGTGCTCGACGAGAAACTGGGCTTCACCGCCGAAAACGTCTGCACTCAGGTGACTGACCTGTTGTTCTGAAAGGAGGGGGGAAGGCTGTCTTAAAAGGATGAAGTGCAAGGCTTGCGACGAAGTTCAAACCGCAGCAACCTTACGGTTGTGAGGATTTGAACGAGGAGTATAACGAAGCAATTCGCCTTTTAAGACAGTCTCCCTCTCATCTCGCCTCTTCGAAGGATATTGCGAATCCTCCTCCTTCCACCGCCTTGATTCTCAAGGTGGTGGATTTTTTGCATCTGAGTCTGCGGATGTTGTAGGACTGCGTCCGGGTCTTGCAGTCCGCGTCTTTGCCGTCTTCATAGACGGTCGCGACATAGGTCTTTCCCTTTTCGAGGAAATCCAGTTTTATGACAGACTCATGGGCTTTCTTACCCGTGACATTCCCCACGAACCATTTCCCGCTGTCCTTGGCCTTTCTCGCCACCGTCACATATTCGCCCGGTTCAGCCTCGAGATAGCGGCTCTCTGACCAGTCGAGGGCGACATCCCTGATGAACTGGAACGCGTCCGGGAAACGCCCGTAGTTTTCCGGAAGGTCGGCCGCCATCTGAAGAGGGGACGCCATCACGACATAAATCCCAAGCTGATTGGCTATCGTGCAGTTGGCATGCGAGCTGTTGGACGGGTTTATCTTTGAGATGTCCATCTCGAAAATGCCCGGAGTGTAGTCCATCGGTCCGCCGATGAGACGGGTGAACGGAAGAACGGTCACATGAAACGGTTTGGAACCGCCGAATGCCTGATACTCCGTCCCTCTGGCGCTTTCGTTCCCGATGAGGTTCGGCCATGTCCTGCAGAGACCTGTCGGACGCACGGCTTCGTGGGCGTTCACCATTATGCGGTGTTCCGCAGCCTTTTCGACTGCGTAGAGGTAATGGTTGACCATCCTCTGGTTGTAGTGATTGTTTCCTTTCGGGATTATGTTTCCGACATAACCTGACTTCACCGCATCATAGCCGTGGGCGTTCATGAACGCGTAGGCGGTGTCAAGCTGGCGTTCGTAGTTGCGCACGGCTCCGGAGGTTTCGTGATGCATGATCATCCTGACCCCTTTGGAGGCCGCATATTTCTCAATCTCATCGACATCGAAATCGGGATACGGGGTCACGAAGTCGAATACATCCTCTTTCATGTGTCCGAACCAGTCCTCCCATCCGACGTTCCACCCCTCCACGAGAACTCCGTCGAAGCCGTTCTCGGCGGCGAAGTCGATGTATTTCTTGACATGGGCCGTCGTCGCCCCGTGCCGTCCGTTGGGCTTTACGGCGGTGAGGTCGTCGGTGTGGATGTGGGCGCTGCGCAGGTCATCCGTATATGCCCATGAACGGCTTCCGCAGATCATCTCCCACCAGATTCCGACATATTTGCAGGTGTGAATCCACGACGTGTCGCCAATCTTGCACGGTTCGTTGAGGTTCAGCGTGATTCTGGATGCGAGTATGTCCCTCGCGTCATCCGAAACGATGACTGTCCTCCACGGAGTCGTGCAGGGGGTCTGCATATATGCGGCGTCTCCGGAAGTGTCCGGAGTGAGATGCGCGGAGAAAACCATCGTGCTGTCGTCAAGTTCGAGGTGCATCGCCGGGAAATTCACAAGCGCCGCCTCGTGGATGTTGATGTACAGCCCGTCGTCGGACTTCATCTGAAGCGCCGTCTGCACTCCGGTCGGAGAAAAGGAAGTCTGCGAGAGATTGTCGGTTATCGACTCCTCCATCAGTCCCCTGATTTGGGAAAGGCGGGATTCCGTGTAGTCATATTCCTGAGTGTCATAGTCTCCCGGAATCCACCACGCGGTGTGGTCTCCGGTCATCGCGAACTGCGTCAGCTCGCTGTGGATTAGGAAGTAGTTGAGCGCGCCCTCGGAAGGAAATTCATAGCGGAATCCCAGCCCGTCGTCGAAAAGACGGAATCTGACGGTCATGAATCTGTCCGAAGATGTCTGGCGCAGCGCGACCGCCATTTCGTTGCAGCGGTTGCGTATGCTGCTCTCTTCGCCCCAGACCGGACTCCATGTCTCGTCAATCCCGTCCCGGGTCACGCCGACAAGTTCAAACCAGTCGAAAAGCCCCCCGTCATCGAGGAGGAATCCCATTCCGCTCCAGTCCACCACCGTTCTCTCGTCGAAGGAAAGCCGGTAACATGGCTTGTCCCCGTCTTTCAGGCGGAATTCAAGCCGCAGATTTCCGTTCGGAGAGAGGAGGGTCTCGGCTTTCTCCTCAGAAGGCCGGGCGGTCACGCCTGTCGAGGAAATGGCATAAGAGGGGAAAACGGCGGCCGCCGAGAGTGCGGCCGCCGCAAGAAATTCATATATCTTAATCATATTCGATAACTATCATGTCCCAGTACTTGAGCGACGGAACCGTCAGAGAAACGATGTCACCGTCGTAATCGTATTCTATTCTGCGGCATGCGCCTCCGTCAATGTCCGGAGATGCCGTCCACACACCGGCTACCGGTCCGTCGGCCACAATTTTTATTCCTATGTTCTCCACTTTCCGGGGTTCCGGCATGCTGCCGTCAAGATCTCTCCAGCTCAGAGAGTTCGCGTCAAGGAAATTGAGAAGATGCACAATCTGACGCTTATCCGTCTTGCGCCCGAGCGTGACGACCTTGCCTGTCTCCGGCTCCCAGGACTTGAAGGACAGACTGCCGTCGGAAGAAGCGACTGAGACCTCGTTCAGCTCGCCTCCGTCACGGAGAATGTTCTCGTAGGCCGTGAGGAAATCATAGTAGTGGACAAGAGCCTCTTTGAGTTCGGCGGACATTCCGAGGCTGCTGTTGGGAAAATATTCGTTGCAGAGCATATGTTCGCCGAGTTCGAGATGCGAGCCGCCGAGGGCGAAGATCACAGCGTCGGCAAGGAGCACGCCGGGAGTGTTGAAAGTGCCCCCGGAACCTGCCTTGTCGTGGTTCATATAGGCTGCGAACACTGTCTTGCACTTGTCTCCGCCATAGTCGTAATTGTTCTCGATGTGGGTGCGCAGGTCGGTGAAATTCGGCTCATTCGCCCACATCTCGTCATAGGCGAAGCACATGTCTCCTGTTCCAAGGATCTTTTCCGCGCCATATCCCGAAACCGCGTTCATAATCAGGTCCTTTGACGGCTGGCGTCTCTTCATCTCCTTGATGAATGAGGCGTAGCCCTGACGGAGATTCACCTCCTGCCCGTCGTAGTCGTAGCGTTTCCCCCGGTAGCCGAGCTGGTCGATCTGGTAGCCGTCAAAGCCGATGACGGCATAGACGTCGTCAGTCTTGGCCCCGATGTACTGCTGCCATCCGGCATTGCCCGGATTCACGAGATAAATCGAACTCTTGAACGGTGCGGAAAGGGCGTGCACATCCTTCGTCTTGTGTGAATCGTCTTTGAATATGTACCACTTTTCGTCCACCCCGTCTTCAAGCGCGTCATCGAGAGCTCCGAAGCAGAGGTTGTAGAAAATCGCCTTCATCCCGAAGGAGTGGATCGCCGAGACATAGTTCCGGATGGTCGTGAGCGATGTGGTCCTGCTGGCTATGTCCTTGTAGGTCTCAAGCGGATTCTCCCTCGTCCCGCCGAGCGGCCAGTGGTGCTTCCAGTGCCAGTCCTGAAACTGCACTCCGTTGATATGATGGCGGTTGAGGTTCGAAATTACAGCCTCGCAGGCCGCCTCCGACATGACTCCGTATTTGGAAAGGAAGCCGTAGCGGGGAAATCTCGACCAGTCGCTCGAAACGTCGATTCCGACCGTCGCGATTACAAGGTCGCCTTCGGCGGTCGTCTGATAGACCTCGGCCATATATCCCTTGAAATCTTCGGAGGGGGCGGTCCATGTCCATTCTGCGGAAGTAAGCAGCTCGTCCTGGAGAATCTTCCCCAGATGCAGATAGCGGACATGAGTCCCCGAACCCACCGGATTAGCGGTGGCGGTGAAGCGGACGGCCTCTCCGGGCGCGTAGCAGGCCTTGTCGGTCGATACGGAAAGGGATATCTCCCTCGTGACCGAATCCGGATTGACGAATCCTGTGTAGCCACGCTCCTTCTGGCAGGCGCAGGATGCGATTACCGCGCCTATCAGAAGAAGATTCGTGAATGAGAATTTTCTGTTCATATGGATTCTGATGGATTCTAATTCTTGGAAATTGTGATGGTTTCCAGCAGCTGGTTGACGGTGATGGTGTAGTTGCCGGCGGTGACTTTCCACTTGCGGTCGGCTCCGTCCTCGGATTTGTCCACGAAGGAGATCACGGAGTTCTCGACCGGTTCAAAGGCGGTGTCTGCCACGCAAGGCATGAACCAGCACCCGTTAAAGTCTCTCTGGAGTTCGCAGCTGATCTTGAGCTCGCCGTTCTTGAGCTCGCCCGTCCATGTCATCTCATATTTTCCTTCGCCCTTAATCATTTTGCAGGAGTCGTCCTTGGCGGCGTCGTCGAGACTCCAGCCCTTGGGAGCGGCATCTCCGATGAGATAGAGAGCCTCATACGGAGTGAACTCGGCGCAGGTCATCGTCTCCTTGTCCGGAGTGATGTTGAGAGCCACCTTATACGCCTTTCCGGCCTCATCCGCACTGATTTTCCATTTGTAGTCCGGTTCGAATCCGCTTACGAAGACTGCTTCCGTGCTGTTTGTCGGAGCATCCGCCACGCTTGCCTTGTACATGTTCTCCCAGGAGCCCGTCGCTGTTCCGAACTTGAAAGAGCATTCTTTAGAGGCTTCGAAGCCGTGGTGGAAAATGTACGGATCCGACGCATCGACATGCATAGGCGTGAATTTCCATGAATCGATGTCGCTCACGAAATAAATCTGCTCATAAGGGGGAAGATCGGCGGAGGACTCTTCATAAGTGAAGGTCAGGTTGAGCACGTCCACCCTCAGATTGTAGGTTCCGGCCTTGGCTATTTCGAATTTGAGATCCTCCGCATCGGACGGCTGGGAAGCGAAGAACTTGAGCTTCCTGCCGCTTTCGTCCGAACCGTCGCGGACATAGCCCGGCCAGAAGTCAGTCCTCTGAGTGACGAACTTGAGCTCCCCGGCGTTGAGCCGTCCTGTCCATGTGAACACCCCGGCGGACGAATAGGTCAGTTCGGGCGCTGAATCAAGCGACCATCCCTTCGCAGCCCCTCCGAGCATGTAGAGCGTCGTCGTGACGGCCTCATAAGGCGTGATTCTGACCTTGACCTCTGCGGACTGGTTGAGTTCCTCGTTTCCGGAAACCACCGCCGTCACCCTGATCTTGTATTCGGCGGCGACTCCGTTCTCCGCCTCAAACTTTTCTTTGACGAGGGAGTTGAGTTCGACGCCTTTGTAGGCTTTCGAGTAGATGTTCCTGCCGAGATCCTCCGTGTAGCCGGAAGTCCATTCGGCTTCGGCCGGAGCCATCTCGAACTTGTAGGTAATGGCGCTTCCGGTTCCCTGATTGGAGCCGGCGGACCATGTGAGGCTCAGAACCTCCGCAGTGGCGAGTTTCTCCTCGAGAACGATGTCTGTCGCCGAGGCCTTGAGCTCGAACTCAGTCTTCTTTCCGCCATCATCTGAAGGCTGGGATGTCTTGTCGCAGGAGGTGAAGAGCCCCGCAAGAGCCGCCAATGTCGCGGCGAAATATGATAACTTTTTCATGATGTGTATTATTTTATGAGGTTGATTCATATTTGGTTACATATTTCGGAATATGGTCTAATATCCCGGATTCTGGTCATTCTTCATTGCATTGTTCGAGTCCGTCTCGGTGAGCGGAATCGGAAGGAGAAGCCTTTCCTTTGTCGGTTTCCGTCCGATGGAAGAGAGAAACTTCAGGGCATATTCCCCGTCATCCACTCTCAGCATGTCGAACCATCTGTGCCCCTCGAAAGCGAGTTCCATCCTTCTTTCGTGGATGATGGTCTCGCGGAGAGTCTCTTTGACCTGTCCTTTCGGAACCGGGGCGAGTCCTGCGCGGGAGCGGACTTTGTTGAGCGGGACCACAGCTTCGTCCATGCGTCCGAGTTCATTCAGAGCCTCCGCCTTCTTCAGGAGCACGTCGGCGAAACGATAGACGACGAAGTTCGCCGCATTGGTGTTGTATTCGGGGGAATCGGCTTTCGTGACGAGGAATTTGCGGACATTGTAGCCTGTGTTCGACCATGTAGGCTTATAGACCTTGCCGTCGAACGGCGGACAGTTGCGGTAGAAGACGGTGACATCTTTGCGGAGGTCTCCGGACTCCCACTGCCCCATGAACTCCTCGGTCGGCTGATTCCATCCGTATGCCCCGGCGACCATTCCTGAGTTTCTCGGGCCCATGAAAGTCGAAAGCCAGGAACTCTGACAGGTCCCGCCCCAGAAATCGTACTGCGTGTCTCCCGAATAGCCCACGGTGAAGAGAGCCTCGCGGCTGTTCTTCGCCGCCGTGCCGAAGTTGTCCGCGAAATCGCATTCAGAAAGGTCATAGCCGAGCGCTTCAATCTGTTCGCAGAGACTGACGACATCGGAATAGTGCTCCATGGGCTTGTAGGTGAGGTAAACGTCGGCGAGCATCGCGAGGGCGGCCTCTTTGCAGACCCTGTTGTGGTCGGACGGCCCGTAGCTGCTCTTGACCGGAAGACGTTCCACCGCCTTGAGGCAGTCGTCCATGATGAGAGCGTAGTTCTCGTCTATGGATTTCGCCCTCGGAATGTCCGTGGACTCGTCGGCATTGTGAGGTGTCGTAATCACCGGCACTCGCCCGAAAAGCCTGACGAGGATGTAGTAGTAATGCGCCCTGAGAAAATAGGCCTCTCCGAGCGAGCGGTTGCGTATCTCGTCGCTTACGGGATTGTTGCCGTTGAGCAGCGCCTGAATCGTCGTGTTGCACTGTCCTATCCCCACCCACGGCGATCTCCAGATGTAGAGGGCGAATCCGTTGGCGGCATCGGCGGCGAAATTGGCGACCTGGATGGTCTCTATCCCGTCGTCACCTCCGCCGGCCCCGACTTCGGAGTTGCCGGCGATGATGTCCAGCGACCATATTCTTTGGTTGTAGAGATTGGAGGACTGCAGGGGAGTGTAGCAGCCGTTGACAAGGGCGATGGCGACGGAGTCCGTCACTGAAACCGACGGATCCACGGCGTATGACGGAAAGCTGTCGAGAAATCCCTTGCAGGACGGAAGCGACAGAGCCGCTGCGACAGCGATGAATATCATGAATCTCTTTTTCATATTCGTCAGAAATTAAAGTTCAATCCGAAACTGAAAGTGCGTGCGAACGGATAGATGTTCCAGTCGATGCCGTTGACGCCGACTTCCGGGTCGAAACCGGAATATTTCGTGAGGGTCAGCACATTCTCGCAGGAGAAGAATATTCTCGCGCTGTCGAAGCGGATTCTCTGCATCCATTTGTCCGGGAAAGTGTAGCCGAGGGTTATGTTCTTTATCCTCAGATATGATCCGTCCTCGACGAAGCGGTCGGAAATCCTCGCGTTGTGGTTCGGATCTCCATAGACGGCGCGTGGCATCCATG
>CAVFTG010000090.1:5560-7773 GCA_963625415.1 Barnesiella intestinihominis | reverse complement strand
CACCACCTGCTGGCTCTATATAGACAACGTGAAAGTACAGATAGCGAAATAAAAATAATGCATATAAAAACAATGCACATATAGACAGACTATTATGAAACATCTGAACATTTTTGCCTGCACATTTGCCGTTCTGGCCGCGCTCTCCTGCACGAAGAGTGTCAGCGGCGTCACGGGCGGCGAGGGAACGGTCGGATTCTCCGTTTCCGGCAACATCGATGTCACCGACATCACGCGGAGCAGCGTTTCCGACTACACCGCTCTGCCTTCACCGGGGGATTTCAAGATTGTCGTGCGCAACTCCGACAATACGGAAATCTACAGCGGACCGGTCTCGGACTGGGACGAATCGACGAAACTTCCCACCGGGAACTACAGCGTGACCGCAAGTTACGGCGCGGAAGGGGAAGAGGGCTTTGACAAGCCGTACTTCACGGGAAAGACCGCTTTCGTCGTCAACGGGGGAAGCAATACTGAAGTCAGCATCCCCACGGCTCTCGGCAACAGCATAATCAGGTTCTCCTTCAGCGACAGCTTCAGGAATTATTTCACTTCGTACTCGTTCACCGTCACGACAGGAGGCGGAACGGTCATAGAATTCCCCGCATCAGAGACAAGGGCGGCATTCGTGGACGCCTACAAATTCACTGTGAACGGGACTCTCACGACTCAGGCGGGGGTCGCCAAGACATTCTCCAAATCGTTTGAGGTCAATGCGAAAACATGTTACACAATATCATTCGACGCTTCGGACATCGGCGGCATCGCGGTGACGGTGACTTTCAATGACACGACGGAGACTGTCACGCTCGATGACATCGAGCTTAACGAATAATATGGATAAAAGTTCGCAAGTGTTGAATTCGAATCAAGAAAAATGGATATGAAAAAGAATATATTCCTGATTGCTCTCGCGGCCGCAGCCCTGACACAGGTGTCCTGCGACAAGGTGAGCATAAAGAAGACGACGGACAATGCGCTCGGAACTCTCTCGTTCAGCGAATTCATAATTGACGAGACCGTCGAGACCAAGGCATCCTCCTCAGCCGGAGGAAATTACTCCATCTTCATCTACGACGCAGACAATGCGCTGAAACTCAGCACATACTACAACGACGTAATCAGCAAGGGCAACAAGATTTCGCTCCCTGCGGGAGAATACAAACTCGTGACCCGTTCTTCGGCGGAGGAAGTTCCGTATGCCGTGAAGGAACAGCCTGTTTACGGCGCGTCCAAATCCTTCACCATCGCTGCGGGAGAGACCACTACGGTGGGGGCGCTGACCTGCACGCTTCTCCAGTGCAAGGTGACTGTCAGCTACAGCGACGATTTCCTTGCCGAGGTGACAGGTGACGGAACCGCCACCGTGGAAGTCGCGGCGGGACATCCGCTCACCTTCGACCTTGACGGGGCGACGAAGGCATACGACCAGAGCGCCGGCTATTTCGCGGTGAACGGCGGTGAAAACACAAGTCTGGCGGTGACGTTCAGAGGCTCTTTCGGCGGGAAGAACGGAAAGATGAGCAAGGTGTTCTCCGACATACAGCCCAGACAGTGGAGGCAGATAAAGTTCATCAAGAAAGTCGATGCCTCCGGCAATGCCACCTTCGACATCACCATAGACGGTCTTGTCAATGACAGCGAGCTCAAAAATGACATAAGCGGCAATGCTGAAAACGTCATAGGCGACGATCCTTCAGCACCGAAAGGCGACGGCGGAATCACGCTCACCCTCGACCATGCGAGCGGTTGTGACGAGGAATTCACGGATCTCGAAAATCTCCTCATCCCGACAGTGGAGCAGAGGGACATCTGCCTCAAACTCGCGTGCGAAGTGCCGGGCGGAGTGAAGAAATTCACGGTTGACATAGACTCCGACAACGCGTCGTTCCTCACTGCGGTGGATGCCGCCGACGCGAGAAATCTCGACCTCATCAATCCGACCGAGGACAACGAGGTCATATTCTCTGTCGTTCCGTTCCCTCATGGCTCCGAACTCTCCGGACAGACATCCATAGCGTTCGACCTCAGCACCGCGCAGGACGCGATAATAGCCTACAAGGGTACGCATACGTTCACGATGAACATCACCGACACAAAGGGATGCAGGAAGTCCGTTCCTGTCAAAATGATTGTCGAATAGGGGAGGACACAAGATGAAAAAGACATTTTACATCGCAATTCTTGCGGCTGCGGTTTTTGCCGCCTCATCC
>CAVFTG010000090.1:0-5550 GCA_963625415.1 Barnesiella intestinihominis | reverse complement strand
GCCTCATCCTGCTCCAAGGAGAGCACAGTCGCCAAAAAGGCCGAAGGCGCGGTGAGCCTCGGCGTGGACATTCCGCTCACCAGGGCGGCGATGAGCTCCGAAGAACTTCTTTCCGACGCCTCCGTAAAGATTTACATGGCGGATTTCAGCGGTCTTGTCCGCAGTTACAGATATTCCGAAACCCCGGAAAAGATTTATCTCCCGGAGGATGAATACCGCGTGGATGTCACTGCGGGGGAGGCCGCGAAGGAAAGCCCGGCAGCGGCTTCGTGGGAGCAGAAAAGTTATTCCGGCAGCAAGACTTTCACCGTGACGGCAGGGCAGAACAGCTCCGTCCAGGTCGAGGCCAAGGTCAGCAACGCCATCTCCAAGATTACTTTCGACCGGACTGTCGCGGAGAATTTCGCCTCCGGCTACAGCTTCTCCATCGGTCTTGACGCCGACACGCAGCTTGTCTATGACGAGTCGAAATCCGGCAAGGAAGGGTATTTCATAATTTCAGGAATCGATGAACCCGAGTTTGTCTGGACATTCACCGGGACTCTGGCCAAGGACGGATCGTCCTTCGTCAGGACAGGCAGGATTACCGGAATCGAATCCGCCAAGGTCTATGCGCTGACCGCGAAATACACGATCAAGGACGGCGACCTCGGATTTGAACTTCTGGTGGATTACTCGGTCGAGATAAAGGATGACACAATCATCTTCGAGCCTGTGTCGACCGGTCTGTCGGATTCCGCCGTCCATGAAATATGGGCTCATTTTGCGACGGTTCACGCCGATGTGGACGAGACGGAGTTCCCCGACCCGTCCGCAGTCAAATTCGCCTACAGGACCGTCGGTTCCGACAGCTGGGCGAGCGCCGACGCGGTCCGCTCTTCCGAAGGCGTATATGACGCGACGATAACAGGTCTTTCCGGCACCACCTCCTATGAGTACAAGCTCGTGATAGGAGGGGTCGATCAGGGAGACTCCAAGACTTTCACTACCGGCGCGGATCCGAATGTACCGAACGCAAGTTTCGAATATGTCAGCAAGGTTTCTGGAAAGGACTTCTACAAATGGTACGACCCGTCCTGCTCCGTAGAAGATTGCAGGACGGCATTCTGGGGTTCGGGAAACGGAGATGAAAGCGTGGACGGATCCGGTTCGATGAATTTTGTCATCACAGTGCCGTCTGATGATGCGAAGGACGGTTCCCGCTCTGTCTGCGCGCAGTCGCAAAACGCGGTGATAAAACTCGCGGCCGGCAATATCTTCACCGGACAGTTTGCAGGACTCGTGGGTACGAAAGGAGGCAAGGTCAATTTCGGCCGTCCGTGGACTTCACGCCCGACGGGGATAAGGCTCTGGGTGAAATACACCACCGGAAAAATCGACAAAATCGAGGATCTTCCGTCCGGAGTGTCCCTCTCCAAAAACGACTATGACCGCGCAAATGTCAAGATTGCCCTCGGCACCTGGGATTACAGGAAATACGGCGGAACGCAGGCCTCTCCGGTTCAGGTGAACACCACCAACTCTTCGACATTCGTGAACTTCGCCACCGACGCGTCCACCATAGCCGATGCGGAACTCGTTCTCTACGGCGACGGCTACCAGCAGATCAACCTCGGCACGACCGCCGGAGCGAAGACTGCCGCCGCCACATCCTCGTGGAGACAGGTGACCGTCCCGCTGAACTATCACAGAACCACGGAGTTCCCGACCCACATCATAATCTCCTGTGCAGCCTCCATGTACGGAGACTATTTCACCGGATGCACTTCGTCGAAGCTGTGGATTGACGGAATCGAGCTGCTCTACGACAAGTTATGACCAAGAGCGGACTCATAGCCGTGTCTGCGGCGTTCCTGTGCCTCGGAACATTCAGCGCCGGGGCGCAGAAATATGACCGCGGCTATGACTCCGGGCATCAGGCCGTCTTCGCTCCGAAAGGCAGTTTCATGGCCGGAGGCAACGCCCGCGTGTCATGGCATTCGATGGAGAACTACAAGTTTCTTGTCGTCGACGGCATCAATTCGGACGGATACACCGTCTCGGCGACCCCGACCTTTCTCTACATGATCCGGGACAATATCGGAATAGGCATGGACCTTTCCTACAAAAGAACGCTTTTGGACATGAAGTCGGCGAGCCTTTCCGTGTCGGAAATCAGCATGGATTTCGAGGACTATTACCGCCTTTCCCAAAGTTTCGGGGGAGCCTTGGCTTTCCGTCCCTACATCCCGCTCGGAAGTTCGGGGCGTTTCTCCCTGTTCGCCCAGGCCAGTCTCGGACTTTCTCTCGGCAGGGTGAAGAACACCGCGCTGGTGAGCGGGGAGACCAAGGGGACGTTCACCAATCAATATGAAATATATGCCGGCGTGAATCCGGGAATCACGGCGCTGCTGACCAACCACATGGCGCTGGAGGTCAGTGTCGGCGTACTCGGCTTCAGCTATGGCTGGACGGATCAGATTCACAATCAGGTGTCCGGAGGCTCAAGCAGCAATTCGAACGCGAGTTTCTCACTGAATCTCGCGTCGATAGCCATAGGATTGGCCTATTATCTCTGAAAACAGCATGAAAAAGACGATAGCCATATTCCTCTTTCTGCTCGGATGCACGACTCTGGCCTATTCCCGCACCGACCGGACGGGAGACGACTCGGGGAGGAAGCGTCAGACCCTTGTCATGGGACGGAGACTGTCCCGCGACACGACGGTGTTCAGCCGGAGGAGTCTGAAGTCCAATCTGATAATCCCGAAGAATGACTGGCAAATCGGGATGACGGCCTCATACACCAACCTCTCCGCCAACAACAGCGAGTTTCTGTTGCTGCTCAAGAACAGCAATTCCTACCTGTCGCTGGCGCGGGTTTCAGTGAACGCGGCCTACGCCTATTCCGACAATCAGGCCGTGGGGCTGCGCATCCAGTACACGAACGGCAGCTGCAATGTCGACGCCTCCACAATCGACCTGTTGGGGAATTTTTCCTACGATCTGAAAGATGTGAAGGCGAAAACCTTGTCGTACAGTAGTTTCGTGTTCAACCGCTCCTATGCGGGGCTTGACGACAGGGGGCGTGTCGGGGTGTTTATCGATGTCGCGCTCGGCTATACGAGGTCAAGGACCGACATCTCGGCATCGGGGGACAACTACACGATAAACAACAAAATCGGTCTGTCCCTCAGCCCGGGGATAGTGTATTTCCCAATGAACACGATTTCTGTCTTCGCGAGTCTCAGTCTCGCTGACATTTCGTACAACAATTCCAGAGGCTATGCCGGAGGTGAAGTCTCCGGAGAGAGAAACTATTTCCGTGCCCAGGGCAACATAGACCTCTTCTCCCTCAACTTCGGACTGACGGTACATCTGTAGAAAATGAAAAGAGCATATTCCGCAATCTTGTTTCTGTCCGTTCTTGCCGCGTCCTGCGTCAGGAACGACATCCCGTATCCCGTAGTCACGCCGCACATCATCTCGATGAAGGTCGACGGGGCGAAGTACGCCGAAATAGGGCAGGAAAGCATCCATCAGGACACGCGCACGGTCGACATAGCGCTGGAGGAGAACGTCAACCTGAAGAAGGTCAACATAAGGGAATGCAAAATCGACGTGGAGGACGTAAGGCTGTCGCGGGAGATTGTCGGAGAACACGATCTGACCGTGCCTATGGAAGTGACGCTTTCGACCTATCAGGACTATAAGTGGACGATAAACGCGTCACGCCCGATTGAGAGATATTTCACGATTGACGGGCAGGTCGACGTCACTTTCATCGATGTCACGAACAGAAGGGCTCTCGCCTATGTGAGAAAGTCGGTTCCGCTGACCAACATAAAGGTCACCTCCCTGAAACTGGGCCCGAAGGATGTGAGCACCTACTCCGTAAAGATGGAAGACATGCACGATTTTTCCGAAGGAATCGAAGTGGAGGTGGCAAGTTTCGGGGATGTGGAGTATTGGACGCTCTATGTCGAGCAGTCGGACATCTCGGTGAGTGTCAAGAAGGTGAATGTCTGGGCGAAGGAAGTTTACATCTCTGCGGTGGGTGTCGCCGGACAGAAGAACGGGTTCAAATACCGCGAGAAGGGAAGCATCGGCGATTGGGACGATGTGGATCAGTCGCTGATTACTTATGACGGCGGGCAGTTCACGGCCCATATCACGGGTCTTGAACCGTCCACCACCTACGAATATTACGCCTACAGCGGTTCGGACATGTCGGAAGCGTCCGAGTTCACGACCGACCCTGCGCGTCAGCTCCCGAACAGCAGTTTCGAGCATTTCAGTCTTGTCAAAAATGCGGATTACTACAAGTGGTTCGACCCTTCCTGCTCCGACCCCGAGTCACAGGACATCTGGTGGGCCTGCGGCAGCGGCGAGGGCGAGGAGAGCGTCTATAACGGAGACGGCAAGGGCGGCAAGAGCGTGGTCAAGGGTACAGGAAGTCTCGGCGTGGTGCTGACTTTCCCCGACAGTTCGGAAAAGGTGGACGGGGAGTGGTCCGTGCGCTGCGAATCGAAGAACTTCGCCGGGCTGCTTGCCTGCGGAAACATCTTCACCGGCCGCTTCGCCGGGCTTGAGGGCACGACCGGAGGCGCGGTCAACTACGGCCGTCCGTGGACGACGAGACCCCATGCTCTGCGCCTGTGGCTGAAATACAAGAGCTGTCCTGTCACGGAGTCCGGACTCGACGCCCTCCCTCCGGGGGAGAACGTCAAGGCGGGGGACAACGACCGAGGCGAGGTCGCCATATCTCTGGGCAAATGGGACTACAGGGTCATGAAAGGCGTTCCGGACTCTCCGGTCCGCGTGAACACCGCCAAGAAAATCTATTACAACTCGAAGTCGGAGGGCATCATCGCGTTCGGACATGTCATTCTGGAGGGGAGCACCGACGGCTGGCAGCAGGTTGAAATTCCTCTGGAATACCGTGACAGCGAGACTGTCCCGACCCACATAATCATCACCTGCGCGTCAAGCCATCTCGGCGACTACCTCATCGGCGGACCAGGTTCGACCCTCTGGGTTGACAAGATGGAACTGGTTTACTGACGTTTTATTTCTCCGGACTGATCGTAACCTGACCGTCTTTGACATCCACCGTGATGGTCGTGCCTTTGTTCACGCTGCCTTCGAGTATCGCCTTGGCGATGAGGTTCACAAGCTCACGCTGCATCAGCCTCTTTATCGGTCTTGCGCCGTAGGCCGGGTCGTAACCCTCCGTGGTCATATAGTCCTCGAACGCGTCCGTGAACCGTATGCCCACTCCGTTCTCGTCCAGTTTCGCCCTCAGGGCATCCATCTGCAAGTGGAGAATCTCCCGGATGTCGTCCCTGGTGAGCTGCTCGAAAGTGATGATCTCGTCAATCCTGTTGAGAAATTCAGGACGCATCGTCTCCTTGAGCTGCTCCTCGGTGGCGTTGGAGGTCATAATGAGGATGGTGTTCTTGAAATCGACCGTGCGGCCCTTGTTGTCGGTCAGACGGCCGTCGTCCAGAACCTGAAGCAGAATGTTGAACACGTCGGGGTGCGCTTTCTCGATTTCATCGAGAAGAATAA
>CAVFTG010000089.1:5523-7784 GCA_963625415.1 Barnesiella intestinihominis | reverse complement strand
CATTCGAGCACTCCGCCCTCCGCCTGTACCGGGAATCCGAACAGATAGACATTGCGTTTGAACGCGATTCCGCGCGGACCTTCGCTGTCAGCATCCGGAACGACCGCAGTGCCTTCATCGAGCGGGGAGTGCGAATTGAGCACAAGTACAGGAATACCCAGCGCCACCGCCGGGGCTATCGTTTTGGGATGCAGCACCTTGGCTCCGAAGCGCGCCATCTCGGCCGCCTCGTCGTAGGATATTCTCGGAATGCGCAGGGTGGCTTCGCAGACTCGCGGATCAGTGGTTCTGATGCCGTCCACATCCGTCCAGATTTCGATTCTGGAGACTCCGAGGGCGGAGCCGATGATGGATGCGCTGTAGTCCGAGCCTCCCCGGCCGAGCACCGTTCCGGCCCCCTGCCTGTTCGCCGCGATGAAGCCCTGCGTAATAACCGCCGCGTTGGGTCTGCCGTCCGCCGCCTTCCCGTCCGTGCTGAATGCCGTCCCTCTTCTGAAGCACTCGTCGATGACTTCCGGGACTTTGGCGTTGATGATGTCGAACTGCGGTTCTCCGCAGAGGTAGTCCGAATCGGTGACGACCATAGTCCGCGCATCGGCGAAGCCTGTGCGGATTCCCTTGGAATTGAGTGCGTAACAGATTATTGTCGAGGAAAGTATCTCGCCGGTTGAAATGATCACCGCCTTGATTCTGTCCGGTATGTCCCCGAGGGCGAGCACCGAATCCGCTACGGTGGCGAGCGTGTCGCAGATTTCGTTGATTCTCGCAGAAGCCTTTCCGCATCCCTGCGGATCTCCCGAGAGCAGCGACGCGGCAAGATTAAGATGGCGCATCCTGAGCTCGTGCAGCAGGGCGGACAGCCCGTCAGCGTCTCCGGATGCAGCCGCGTCGGCTATGCTGTACAGCAGATCCGTCACTTTCGACAGCGCCGACACGCAGACGACCGGCTTCTCGTCAAGCCGGGACGCAATGATTTCCATCGTTCCGGAAACCGCCTCAAAGTTGCCGACGGATGTGCCGCCGAATTTCAGAACTATCATAGACCCTTCTTTGAAATGCTTTCCGGGCAGGTTTCCCGCTTCGTTTCCGGACAGGTTTCGTGACTCGTCTTCCGCTTCGTTTCCGGACAGATGTCCCGGCCGGTTTTCGTGTTTGCTTCCGGATTTGTCTCCCGGCAGCCTTCCGGACTCGTTCCTGAGGCTGTAGCCTGTTCATACATCTTCACATACTGCCCGGACGCTTTCACGAGCTCGCTTATCTTCACATATTCCCCGGCCGTGTGGGCAACCAGGATTGAGCCGGGCCCGCAGAGGCATCTGTGGGCGAATCCCTTGAGCTGCGGCGCATCGCTTCCGAAGGCCGCCGGCACTGTTCCGAAGCCGTCGAAGACGGTGTATTCCATAGGAGTGTCACCTCCGAACGCCTTGACTGACATCGCCTTCTGCCACGGGGCCGCATCTTTCCCGCAGGCTGAACTTCCGTCAGCGGCTGCGATTTTCCCGAAACGGAGCTTGGCGCCCCCGCCGGCCATATTCTTCATCAGGTTCGTGACAATCCCGTCCGAGGCGAAGGTGGTGCGGAAATATATCCGGAAACCCAGACTCGGACTCAGGATGTTCTGCGGATTGGCGCTTGAGAGCTTTCCGATGTTCCAGGTCGTTTTCCCGAGCACCGGATCTTCCGGAAACTCCACGCTGCGCAGGGCGTTCACGAAGTCCACGAACATATCCACGGCCGACATCCCGTGCTCCGGGTAGCCCGAATGGCAGCTCACTCCGGTGAATGTCACCTCAAAGGATTTCGTGCCCTTGCAGGCGGAGACCATCAGATTGTCAGTCGGCTCTCCCACAATTACATAGTCCGCTTCCAGCCCGTTTTTCACCGCCGTTTCGGCAAAGGACTTCGCCCCGAGCGACCCGGCCTCCTCCCCGGCGAGCAGAAGCAGACCGAAGTCGGTGCATCCGCGCCTCTCCAGTTCGAGACAGGCGTTGAACATCGCTATTATCTGCCCATTGGCATCGCAGGCTCCGCGTCCTCTGACCACCACTTCTTCCCCTCCGTCTTCCGTCTTGCAGCATTCCACCGCAGGCGGGAAGTATGGCGGCACCGTATCCAGATGTGTGCAGAACACAACTTTCGGACTGCCCCAGGAAAACAGCAGATTCTCTGTTCCGTCGCCGTCGGGATTTTCCGCAGTAACCCCCACCGGAAAGCGTTCTATGCGGTTTTTCCCGGTCAGGAACCTCTCTGCCAGAAAATCG
>CAVFTG010000089.1:0-5513 GCA_963625415.1 Barnesiella intestinihominis | reverse complement strand
CAGTATTTCCAGAAAAAGATCGAGATTTTCCATAAATCAGATATATCGTTCAAGATGGTCGCGAAGATAGTGATTAATCTCTGATTTATCGCTATCTTTGTGGGTCGAAAAGCGTCTGAATTTCAAACGGCTTTCAAGTTCAGGCATATACAAATCAAGAATTTATGGGAAAGGTTATATTGACAGGCGACCGTCCTACCGGCAGACTTCACATCGGGCATTATGTCGGCTCACTCCGCCGCAGGGTCGAACTTCAGAATCAGGGGGGATATGACGATATGTTCGTGTTCATAGCCGACGCCCAGGCTCTCACCGACAATGCTGACAACCCCGACAAAGTGCGCAGGAACATCATAGAAGTTGCTCTGGACTATCTCTCCGTCGGACTCGACCCGTCCAAGGTGACGATATTCATCCAGTCGCTCATTCCAGAACTCTGCGAACTCACCTTTTATTATATGAACCTCGTGACGATAGCGAGGCTTCAGCGCAATCCGACCGTGAAGAGCGAGATAGAGATGCGTAAATTCGAGGGCGAAAGCATACCTGCGGGCTTTTTCACTTACCCCGTGAGCCAGACGGCGGACATCACGGCGTTCAAGGCGACGCTCGTTCCGGCCGGCGAGGATCAGGAGCCTATGCTTGAGCAGGCCCGCGAGATTGTCCGCAAATTCAACGGCACCTACGGCTGCGACGTGCTTGTCGAGCCGGAGATACTCCTTCCCGACAATGCGGCCTGCCTGCGTCTTCCGGGCACGGACGGCCGGGCCAAGATGAGCAAGTCGCTGGGCAACTGCATCTACCTCTCCGACTCCGCCGATGAAGTTTGGAAAAAGGTCAAGGGGATGTTCACCGACCCGAACCATCTCAGGGTGGAAGACCCGGGCAAAGTCGAGGGAAACACGGTCTTCACCTACCTCGACGCATTCTGCCGCCCGGAGCATTTCGGACGCTATCTTCCGGAATATGAAAGCCTTGACGCGCTCAAGGAGCACTACCGCCGGGGAGGGCTCGGAGACATGAAGGTCAAGAAATTCCTCGGAGCGGTCCTTGAGGAGGAACTCGCCCCGATCCGCGCCCGCCGCGCCGAACTGGAGAAGGATATTCCTGCGATTTATGAAATTCTCCGCAAGGGCACTGAGAAAGCCCGCGCCGTCGCCGCGCAGACTCTGCACGAGGTCCGCGAAGCGATGCGCATAAATTATTTTGACGATTCGTCACTGATTGAGGAGCAGTCGCGCCGGTTTGCGGAAAAAGCCGAATAAGATGGTAAAGCACATCATATTATGGACGCTCAAGAGCGAGCTGTCCGAAGAAGAGAAGACGGCGGTGAAAGCCGGTATCAAGGAGGGGCTGGAGTCTCTCGCCGGGGTTGTTCCCGGTCTCATTGAAGTGATGGTCAGCACGGAAGGCCGTCTGCCGAGTTCCACGGCCGACGTGATGCTCGACTGCACCTTCGAATCACCGGAGGCCCTCAAGGCATATTCCGTCCATCCGGCGCATCTCGCCGTGGCGAACACAAGAGTCCGTCCCTACACCGCCCTCCGTTCCTGCCTCGACTACGAGTTCTGAGCCGGAGAATGGCGAACTACTCCGCCCGGGAGGTCTTGGCGGGGATGGTGAAGGCGTCTGCCGGGAGAGCGGCCGACTGGACGAATCCGGTCATCCTGTACCCGCTGACAGTGCCGTTGAACTCGACGAGTTTCATTGACTGGAGCAGACCGTCAGATTTGCGGTAGCTCAACTCGATGCGGGAATATCCCCGTGGCGATTTCTTGCGGGCGGTGATGGTTACGTCTGTCGAACGGGCGAACTTCTGAACCTGTATGTCGGCATCGTTCTCATCAGCAACCTTTTGAGTGTCTCCTTTCACACAGTTTATCAGAGTCTCGCTCATGCTGCGCATCGGAGCGTTCTTCGTGGTGTCGAAACGGCGCTCACGACCATCCTGACGGGTGAATACCGCCGTGCCGTCGATGATGACGAGATTGGTCGAAGGAGCCGAGTAATGGAGGGCGAGACTGCCCGGTTCGGCATAGTAGATCTTGCCGGAACTCTTCTCCGGCGCGCTTTTGCCCGGAACTGTCTTTGTGAGGGTGAAATCCGCAGAAAGCCCCCTGACCTGGGCGGAAACGGCGCCTGCGCAGAGAAGAACGGCGAGAATGGATATTATCTTTTTCATGTCAAACAGTTTACGGCATTACGGTTGCCCGGGCATATGACCCGGAATCATTTATTTCCCCGACAGTCTCTTCCGGTAGAACGGGATTTTCAGAATCTGCCGGAAAAGAAAAGGTTCAATCGAATAGGACAGAAGGATTGAAGCCGACATTCCGATGATGGAACTAATTCCTATGGACTTGATGGCCGGGTGGACGGCGAACAGAAGCGACCCTGTCACGACGATGAGAATCATCGCGGAAAGCCCGATGGCCGTCTTGTGGTAGTTCAGCATCTCGGTGTCCCTGCCGGATGCGGCGTTGAGAAGTCCCTGCATCACGAAGATGCTGTAATCCACACCGATGCCGAAGATGAAGGACGAGATGATTATGTTTATGAGGTTGAACTTCAGCCCGAACAGCCACATTATCCCCTGCACGACATACCAGCTGAGGGTCATCGGAAGGAAGGCGATGAGACTGACCGCCATGTTCCGGAACGACAGAAGAAGGACGATGAAGACGAAAGCCATCGAAATCCACAGAATCATATTGAAGTCATTGTGGATGATTTCGACCATGTTCCCGGTGTAGAAGAACGGATCAACCACAAGAGTGCCGTCAACCTTGTCCACAGCCTTGTTCACCTCCATCTTGCCGCCCTCAGGCATCAGCGCCGACGTGAAAATCATGTAGGTCCCGTCCTCGCTGCGTTCGATGAAATTGGATGATATGGATTCCGGAACGGCTCCGGATTCATAGAGAGACTCCGGGGCATAGTCCGCTTCGCAGAGCATCGTGAACGGGGTGAAAAGTTCGAGAGGCAGCCCCTGCTCGAATGCAGCCCGTCCTATCCTGCTTTCGGTGACATCCAGACGGGTGCGTCCCCCTCCCACAGGCTTCTGCCAATAGGATGTCCACGCATAGATTCGCTCCTGCTGCTCCTCTTCGGGAATGAGCAGTGCGCTGAGGTCGCTGTGATGCTTCACCGTGCCGGAGATCTGAAGAGAGTCGAGGACGAGGGACAGCCTGCGGCTGCACATCACCGCCGAATCGACGGTGGAGCCGGTCGCCGCATAGTACTGTGATGACCATCCGCCGTTGTTCTCGGCGTTGTAGATGTTCAGGGACTCGCGCACCTTCGGGCTCATGTAGTTGATGTCGCGGAGGTTGCTGTCAAATTCCGGAGAAGGAAGGAAGAGGCAGGCCACAGTGATTATTCCTATCGTCCCGAGAATCCACGGGTTGCTGTCAAGAGGAGCCGCGTTGATTTTGTCGAACAGCGCGAACGCCTTTTCCGACTTCCGGTTACGCCCCGGACGGAAGAACTGCGGAAGGAAAACCAGCGCGAAGAATGTCGTGCCCAGCATGGCGAACGAAGCGAAAAGTCCGAAATCCCGGAGAAGTTCGCTGCTGGTGAACAGCAGTCCGGCGAACGCGCCTATCGTGGTGAGACATCCGAGAAAGACCGGTTTGGACTCGTCACGCAGAACCCTTTCAGGGTCATTGACATATTTGTAGTGCGTCAGCACATGCAGGCAGTAGCTCAGTGCGACTCCGAGCACGACCGCGCCTATCCCTATGGCCATCAACGACATGCTCCCCTTGATCCAGTACATCAGCGCAAGGGCGGAGAGAGTCCCGTAGGCGACCGGAGCAAGGAGCATTATCAGCGACGATTTGTTCTTGAAGAAGAATGAGATCAGCAGGATTATCAGAAGCAGGGATATCCCCACGGTCATCCCGAGGTCGGCCTTTATGCGCCGTGAATTGTTCGCGCTCATGGCAGGAGCCCCGTGCATGAACACGTCCACTTCCGGATGGACAGACTCAAAGCTGTCGATTTCATCCTCAATCATCTTCACGAAGTCCGCCGAGGCCTGCGAATCCATATAATTGAATCCCGGCGCGACGAACGCCATCACGACGTTGCCGTCTTTCGTGAAAAGATGGCGGTTTTTCAGAGTCATCCCGGTCGCTCCCGTCTTCGTCCCGTCTTCGGAGACGCTTTCGTATGAACCGGCCACCGCAGTGCCGCCCATGACATCCCGAAGCGAGGACAGCATCCCGTACCGCAGCCCGACGGGGTCGTAGCTGACAAGCATCGTGAGACTCCCGTCCGCGTCATCTTCAATCAGCCGGGCGTTGTCCGCCATCCTTGCGCGGATGTTCGGCCAGGTCAGAAGACTGTCGAATGAGGCATAGCACTCCGGAGCGACGAAAGTCGGGAATTCGGCGATGACATAATCCATCGCGTTCATCACGGTGTCGTCGTCGAGGCAGGAGAGCACGCTCGCGATGTATCTTCCTCCGTCCCGCACGGTCAGAGAATCTATGAACTCGTCGCAGCAGTCGCTCAGGAACTCCGCGTCAAGCACCGGCTCCGTGCCTATCCTGTCCGCAGAGAACCCCTTGGGGGCGATCTGGATGAAAACCTTGTCCTTGACTTTCAGGTTGCCGAAGACAAGTTCATAGGATGCGGAGTTGTCGGTCTGGGGAAGAAGCTTGATTATGTTCTCCTCGTAACGCAACTGAAGCCCGAACACGGCGAAAACTATCGCCGTGCCGAGCATCAGAGTCCACATAAGCCATCTGCGTCCCTTGAGGAAACGATATATGGGGATGACTATTTTTTCCACTTTTACTTCCTGATTGCGGCTATGCCCGGAAGTTCAATGCCTTCGAGATACTCGAGCATGGCACCGCCGCCCGTGGAGACATAGCTTACCTTGTCGGCGAAGCCCATCTGCGTCACCGCAGCCACTGAATCGCCGCCGCCCACGAGAGTGAACGCTCCGTTCCCGGTGGCTTTCGCAAGCATCTCGGCAACCTTGTTGGTTCCCTTGGCGAACGCAGGAATCTCGAACACGCCGACAGGACCGTTCCAGAGGATGGTCTTCGACTTCATGATGACATCCGCCCAAGTGGCGAGAGTGCTCGGAGCGGCGTCAACGCCCTCCCAACCGTCGGGAATCTCGGTGTTGCGGCAAACCTTGGTGTTCGCGTCCTCGGAGAATGCGTCGGCGATGATGACCTCGTCGGAAAGATAGAGCTTGACGCCCTTCTCCTCGGCTTTCTTCAGAATGTTGAGGGCGAGATCCATCTGGTCGTCCTCGCAGAGGGAATTGCCGATGTGACCGCCCTGAGCCTTCTTGAATGTGTAAACCATTCCGCCGCCGATGATCATGTTGTCCACGATGTCGAAGAGGTGCTCGATGATGCCGATCTTTGAAGAGACTTTCGCACCGCCGATGATTGCGGTGACAGGATGCTCCGGAGTTTTGAGAACGCGGTCGATGGCCTTGATTTCACCTTCCATCACATAGCCGAACATCTTGTCGTTCGGGAAATAGT
>CAVFTG010000088.1:0-7876 GCA_963625415.1 Barnesiella intestinihominis | reverse complement strand
GAAGAGAACTGGAACAGGCCCGAGGATGAAGTCACCGGGCTTATGTCATTGATGGCCGGATGTATGGCCAACGAGCTGCCCACATTCCTGAAAAACGGGGTGCGCTTTGTGGTGCTCGGACACCGCGAGCGTCTTTCCGACGAACTGAATGCGACCATAGACGACTGTATGGCGCGCACCGCCGGCGGGAAGAACCTTACTCTGATACTCTTTATGAGCTATTCCGGCAAGTGGGACATATTTCAGGCTGCCAGGAGGATGGCGGTCGAGGCGGCGGAATCTCCGGAGGCTCTTGAAAGGCTGAAGAATGCTGAACTTGCATATTTTGACGATTACCTCGTGACCGCAGGAATCCCGGATCCCGACCTTATAATAAGAACCTCCGGCGAGACCCGGCTCAGCAACTACCTTCTCTGGCAGGCCGCCTATTCGGAGTTCCTCTTCACCGACACGCTCTGGCCGGACTTCAGGAAACCGGAGTTCCGCAAGGCGCTCGAAACCTATGCGAAACGCGACCGCCGCTATGGCAAAGTGAAATAAATTGCATATATTTGCGGATTGTATCGGGATGTGAGCGGGGGATGTGCGGGAGTATGAAGCGTCCGGATAAGTGAATGACATTATTATATATTTGTGTGAGATGAGAATACGGCTTCTGCTCTGCATAACTCTTCTGCTGGTTCTGTCCTGCGTCGTGGCTTCGGCCCAGTCGGACGTGACGGTGGACTACAATAATCCGGGCAAATATGTCGTGGGCGGCGTAACCGTCGAGGGCAACAGCTATGTAAGTTCCGATCAGATTGTCCAGCTCAGCGGACTCCGCAAGGGAATGGATGTCACGGTTCCGAGCGACTTCTTCTCGATGCTCATAGACAAGATGTGGCACAGGAGGTATTTCGAGGATGTTTCAGTCTCCATCGATTCCCTCAGCGCGACACGGGATACGGCATATTTCAAAATCAGCGTGACGGAGCGTCCGAGGGTTTCAAGATGGACTTTCTCCGGCATAAAGAGCGGCGACCAGAAGGATTTGAAGGAGCGGCTCAACCTCAAGCCGGGAGGGGTGTTCTCCGACTATGTCGCCAAGACTTCGACCGACATCATCAAGCGTTTCTACGACGAAAAGGGCTACAACAACGCCACGGTTGACATCCAGACCCGGCGCGACTCACTCGTGAAGGGCGCGATTCGCGTGAATTTCGCCATCAGCCGCAACGAGAAGGTGAGAATCAAGAAGATAGACTTCGGCGGGACTTACGACGTGAAGGAGTCGAAACTCGTAAAGTCTATGAAGAAGACCCGGGACCGCAGGCTTCAGAATTTCTTCAAGTCCAAGAAGTTCAACAGGACGGAATATGAAAACGACAAGAAAGGGCTGATTGAGGCGTTCAACGAGGCCGGCTACAGGGACGCGAGGATATTGAGCGACACTGTCTATTTTGTCGAACCGGGCAAGTTGGAGATTGATTTCAAGATTGACCAGGGGAAGAGATATTACTTCAGGAACATCAGCTGGACCGGAAATTCGGTCTATCCCGCCGAGGCTCTGAACGACATTCTCCAGATTCAGAAAGGCGATGTCTATGATGTCGTGACTATGGAGAAGCGACTTTTCGGGGGCGGAAAGCAGAACGAGTACGATGTGGCGAAACTCTACCGTGACAACGGCTACCTCTTCTTCAATCTGCAGCCAGTGGAGCTGAATGTCGTCGGGGACTCCGTCGATGTGGAGATGCGCGTGGTGGAGGGCAAGCAGGCGACTCTGAACAACATCATCATCAACGGCAACGACCTCACCAACGAAAGGGTGGTGCGCCGTCAGGTATTCACCCGCCCGGGCTACCTCTTCAGCCAGAGCGACTTCGAGCGTTCAATCCGTGAAATTGCCTCTATGGGTCAGTTCGACCCGGAGTCCATAGCAGATCCCGCCAAGGGATATTCGATAATCCCGAACCAGCTGAACAACACGGTCGACATAGTATATAATGTGACGGAGAAACCTTCGAGCCAGCTGGAACTCTCCGGCGGATGGGGCGGAAACACTTTCGTCGCGACGGTGGGTGTCAGCTTCAACAACTTCTCTACGCGCCGTTTCTTCGACAAGACGGCGTGGAGGCCGGTTCCGCTCGGCGACGCGCAGAACCTCGCGTTCCGCTTCCAGACCAACGGAACCTACTACACCTCTCTCTCCGCAAGTTTCTCGGAGCCGTGGCTCTTCGGCAAGAAGCCTACATCACTCAACCTGTCACTCTATTACACGAGACAGACCAACTCCTACCTCGCGTTCAACATCCTGAACAACGACCAGTATATGGAGGTCTATGGCTTCGCAGCCGGTCTGGGGACCCGTCTGAAATGGCCGGACAACTACTTCGTACTCTACAACCAGCTGAGCTGGCAGACATACAGGCTGCGGGACTGGCAGTACAACTTCCTGTTCAACACCGGCGTCTCGCACAACCTGAGCTATATGATCAGCCTGTCGAGAAACTCCACCGACCAGCAGATTTATCCGCGTACCGGTTCAGATTTCTCAGTTTCCCTCCAGCTGACCCCTCCTTATTCGCTTCTCCGCAGGAAGACCGTCTATGCGGACGGCACGCAGGTTTCCGTAAGCAATCCACGCGACATCCAGTATGACAATTGTTCTTCCGAGGTCAGGTACAAATGGATCGAGTACCACAAATGGCAGTTCAAGGGAGCGGTTTACACCAAGCTCGTCGGAGATCTCGTGCTGATGACGAGGGCGCAGTTCGGTTTCCTCGGCTACTACAACCGCAACTGGGGCTTCTCGCCGTTCGAGGGCTTCCGCGTCGGCGGTGACGGTATGTCCGGCTACGACACCTACGGTTCCGACATCATATCCCTCAGGGGATACGAGAACTACTCGCTCACCCCGACCAGCACTTCTCAGTACAACACTTCCGGAAACTACTACGCCGGCAATGTCTATGACAAGTTCACCGTCGAGCTCCGTTATCCGGTGGTGCTCCAGCCGCAGTCCACGATTTACGCGCTGCTCTTCCTCGAAGGGGGTAACTGCTGGGCGGACATAAGGGATTTCAATCCGTTCCAGATCAAGCGTTCGGCGGGTGTCGGCGTGAGGGTGTTCCTCCCGATGATCGGTCTGCTCGGAGTTGACTGGGGATATGGTTTCGACGACAGCGTGAACGGCAAGAGCCAGTTCCACTTCGTCATCGGACAGCAGTTCTGAGAATGATTCCGCCGTGGCACGGCTTTGGCACTGCGGCGGCGGATTCGGGAATATGAATATGAATGAAAATATAAAAACAGTTATACGATGAAAAAAATTCTTTTTGTGGCAGTCGCTTCGCTTTTCGCTACGGCTGCATTCGCGCAGAACGTAAGCACAGGACATGTGAACACTACGGAACTGATTCAACTCATGCCGGCCATGGACACGGTGAGAACCCGTCTCGACGAGGCTCAGAAGGAGGCCAATGAGACCTATCAGGCGATGATGGAGGAGTTCCAGACGAAGAACAGCACCTATCAGCAGAAGCAGGCTTCATGGACTCCGGCAATCAAGGCTTCAAAGGAAAAGGAACTGCAGGACATCTACACCCGTCTTGAGGAATTCCAGCAGTCCATTGGACAGGAGCTTCAGCAGATGCAGCAGAGCCTTCAGGCTCCGGTTTACCAGAAAGTGAACGAAGCGATTCAGAACATTGCGAAGGAAAAGAAGCTCGCCTATGTCTTTGACGTCAATTCCGTGCTCTATGTGGATCCCGCGCAGAGCATTGACCTGACTCCGGAGCTTCGCGTGATTCTCGGCATTCCTGAGGGGCGCACGCTGGCATCGCTTCAGGAGGAGCTGCAGGCCAAGGCGGCCGCCGCCCAGCAGTAAAAGTGCCCTAAGCGGCAGTAAAAACGTCATAAGCGGCGCGCTTGCCGCGTTGTGCTGCGACAGATTAAATCCTCACAACCATCAGGTTGCTGCGGTTTAATCTTCTTGCACGCCTTGCAATCGCACCACTTATGATGTTTTTACATCTCAGGTTGGGTGAGGTGAATTTTTATGAAATGTTGACGGGGCTTTGCTTATGACGGGCTTCTGGAAATAATTGAAGGGACTTTGTGGATTTTCTTTGTTCACGAGGTCCTTTTTGCTATGATTGCGCAATACAAAAGATATAACACATAAACACATATAACTAACCGCAATACACGACACTGAAACATGAAGACAGAAGAGATTATGGCCTCGCTTGAGGCGAAGTACGGCGGGCAGAAAGAATATCTGCAGGCTGTGCGGGAGGTGCTTGAAACCGTTGAGGAGACCTATAACGAACATCCGGAGTTCGAGGCGGCGCGGATTGTCGAGCGGATTGTCGAGCCTGACAGGATTTTCACCTTCAGGGTGACATGGGTGGACGACCGTGGAGACGTCAGGGTGAACACCGGATACAGGGTGCAGTTCAACGGTGCAATAGGCCCGTACAAGGGCGGTTTGCGATTCCATCCGGCAGTCAACGAGTCGATGCTCAAGTTCCTCGCTTTCGAACAGATTTTCAAGAACGCCCTCACGACCCTGCCTATGGGCGGAGGGAAGGGCGGCTCGGATTTCGACCCGAAAGGCAAGTCCGACTCGGAGATAATGCGTTTCTGCCAGGCTTTCATGCTGGAACTCTGGCGCAACATCGGTCCGGACACGGATGTGCCGGCCGGGGATGTCGGGGTCGGAGCCCGGGAAATCGGCTACCTCTACGGAATGTACAAGAAACTGTCCCGCGAACATACGGGGGTGCTCACCGGAAAGGGCGTAAACTGGGGCGGCTCGCTGATCCGTCCGGAGGCCACCGGCTACGGCGCTGTCTATTTCGTCCGGCACATGCTTCAGCACAACGGTCTTGACATCAGCGGGATGCGGATTGCAATCTCCGGATTCGGAAATGTGGCATGGGGCACGGCGCGGAAAGCCACGGAGTTGGGCGCGAAGGTGGTCGCCATTTCTGGCCCGGACGGGGTTGTCCGGATTCCGGACGGGATGACTCCGGAGCAGATTGCCTATATGCTTGAACTCAGGGCCTCGAACAACAATGTCGTGGCTCCGTTCGCGGAGAAGTTCCCCGAGGCGGCTTTCATCCCTGGAAGGAAAGCATGGAGCGTGCCCTGCGACATCGCGATGCCGTGCGCGTTCCAGAACGAGATGGACGGGCGGGACGCGGAGGAGCTTATCGCTGGAGGGGTGAAACTCGTCGCGGAAGTTTCCAACATGGGCTGCCGTCCGGAGGCGGTTGCCGCGTTTCAGAACGCCCGCATACTTTTCGCTCCCGGCAAGGCGGTGAACGCCGGGGGAGTGGCGACTTCCGGTCTGGAGATGACCCAGAACGCCATGCACCTCTCGTGGACGGCTGACGAGGTGGACGTGAAACTGCAGGGTATCATGCAGAGCATCCACGAAACCTGTCTCGCCCACGGCGCCGAACCCTCGGGCTATGTGAACTATGTCAAGGGGGCCAACATCGCCGGCTTCATGAAAGTCGCCCGCGCTATGCTTGAGCAGGGCGTGATTTGAATGGCGTTACATCACTTGAGGGGGTGACTAAAAAGGGTTTTAGTCACCCCCTCTTTATCCTCTTAACCCCCGCAGACTGTCGTCTGCGACCCCTGTTAGGGGTATCTCGCGCCTCCGGCGCTGTCCCTGCGGGACTTTTTGGTCATCCCCCTTTTTATTGCTCAACCCCCAGTCACTTCGTGACAGCCCCTGGGGGCACTGGGGACCGTATTCCCCAGACCCCTTGGGTCGCTACGCTCCAATTTCAGGTCTTTTTAGTCTCATCCTCAAGACACCCTCGCACCATTATACGGTCAGCAGTATTATGACCCCGCAGACTCCGATGTAGCCGTAAACGACTTTGCTGAAGAGTTTTGCGGGGATATGTCTGAACACCATGGCTCCGATGGCCGTGCCTATGGCGATGCCTCCGAGTCCGCAGGCGTAGTCGATGCCCACGGCGCGGGTGATGAAGCCGTTGCCGGCGCGGGTGAGCGTCATCAGCGCGTTGCCGATCAGAAGATAGGTCTGAATCATCGCCATATAGTGCTCCTTGTCCGGCTCGGATGCCATGAAGTAGAGCACGGCGGGAGGCCCCTGCATGCCGAAGAATCCACCGAGGACTCCGCTGATTGTGCCCATGCCGAGCTGGGCGGGGACGCTCGGGCGTATGTGTATCTTCGAACTCAGAAGAAAATAGAAGCTCGTGAGTATGAGCACCGCCCCGAGAATTCTGCGCAGGACGATGTCGTCGATGCTTTTGAGCGAGAACACCGCAGCGGTCGAGACGACTGCGAAAGTCAGCAGCATGGGCAGGAGTCTCTTCCACGACACATATCCTCTCATCTTGAACGCGATGAACAGCGACGTCGTCATCGCAAGCAGTCCGCTCAAGGCGGTGGCCTCTCCATAACTGTTTGTCAGAAAGGGGAGTACCGTCATTATGAATATTCCGAATCCGAACCCGGTTGTACGCTGGATGAAACTCGCCCCGATGCAGAGCAGGAATATATACAGGACATTGATTGTCATAACTGCACAAATTTACAAAAAATCCTCGGATTCGTAAGCATTTTCTTTATTGGCAACTTCGATTGCCGTTATTGAAAATTTCACTAAATTTGCAGCCTTTGCGCGGGGATGGCGATTTTTCGTCCTCGTTTTTGGGAAAATGACTTTGATTCGTATGCCGGACCACATGTCCTGACTGAACGGACCACATATTCTTACTGAACGAAATAATTAAAACAAATAGGAAATGAGTGATAAGAAACTCAATCTCAAGTACGCGGTCTGCCTTCCTGTGGCACTGGTGCTTTTCTTCTTTCTCTGGTTCTTCCCGATAGAGCCTGTCACAATCGGAAATCTCACATTCGGCTACAGCCTTTTCTTCGGCGACGGCGTTCTTTCGCAGGTGGAAGTCAGGGTCATAGCCCTGTTCGCGCTTGCAGCGCTGTTCTGGATTTTCGAAATCATCCCGACATGGTGCACTTCCACGATGATTATCGTGCTGATGCTTCTGACCGTCTCCGACCAGGCGGCGTTCACCTTCGCTTCAGACGCCAATGTCGGCAGTCTCATCAGTTACAAGTCGATTCTCGCCACCTTCGCCGAGCCGACAGTGATGCTCTTCCTCGGCGGTTTCGCCCTCGCGCTCTGCGCCACCAAGGTCGGTCTTGACGCGCAGCTCGCCCGCATCCTGATGACACCTTTCGGAACGAACCCGAAGATGGTGCTGATGGGCTTCCTCTTTGTCATCGGCCTGTTCTCGATGTTCATGAGCAACACCGCCACCGCTGCGATGATGCTCGCCTTCCTCGCTCCCGTGCTCAGGTCTCTGCCTGACGAAAAGAGCAAGATAGGTCTCGCGCTGGCGATTCCGATCGCCGCGAACATCGGAGGCATAGGAACCCCTATCGGAACACCTCCGAACACGATTGCGCTGAAATATCTCAACGAACCTTCGTTCATCGAGACCATCAACGCGAAGCTTGCGTCAGCGAACGAGACTCTCGGAACAGCGTTCGAACCCATCGCCCGCATAGGTTTCCCGGAGTGGTGCTCCGTGATGGTGCCGTTCGCCCTGGTGATGCTGCTCATCTCCTGGGTCGTGCTCCTCATCCTCTTCCCGTTCAACGTGGACAAGATTGAACTCAAAATCGAGGGGAAACCGAAGAAGGACAAGGACTATTGGATTGTGGCGATTACTTTCATCGTGACCGTGTTCCTGTGGATGACCGAGAATCTCCACGGACTCAATTCCTATGTGGTGGCGATGATTCCTGTCGGCGTGTTCGCCGCGACCGGCGTGCTTGGCAAGAAGGAGGTCAAGTCCCTTGACTGGGACGTGCTCTGGAT
>CAVFTG010000087.1:0-8218 GCA_963625415.1 Barnesiella intestinihominis | reverse complement strand
GCGTGGACATGTTCGACTGCGTGATGCCGACCCGCAACGGACGCAACGGGATGCTGTTCACATGGAACGGAATCATGAACATGCGCAACCTCAAGTGGGCGGACGATTTCTCCGAACTCGATCCGGCCGGAAGTTCGTTCGTCGACCATTACTACACGAAGGCATATCTCCGCCACCTTTTCATCGCAGGCGAGATTTTTGCGGCGCAGATCGCCTCCGAACACAACCTCGCCTTCTACCTCGACCTCGTGCGCACCGCCAGGGAGCACATAGAGGCGGGGGATTTCGCGGCATGGAAAGACGTGACGGTAAAGAAGATAATGACGAGACTTTAAGGATTCGGACTTTGTCCGCAACGAATAATCACGAGGAATAAACTCAAGACGATGGAATTTTCGTTAAGACCGAAGAAACTGGACGTATATATATTCAAGAAGTTCATTCTGACCTTCTTCGTCGCCCTTGTGCTCATCATCGGCATCGTCATAATATTCGACATAAGCGAGAAAATCGACAACTTCGTCGCGAAGGAAGCCCCGCTCAAGGCGATAATCTTCGACTATTACATGAATTTCATCCCATATTTCATGAATATGTTCTCGCCTCTGTTCGTCTTCATAACCGTGATTTTCTTCACCTCGAAGATGGCGGCGAACTCGGAGATTGTGGCGATTCTCAGCTGCGGAATCAGTTTCCACAGGATGATGGTCCCGTATATGGCGGCGGCCACCCTGATCTGCGTCCTGTCTCTCTGCCTTAATCTCTTCGTCATCCCGGAGGCGAACAAGACGAGGGTCGAATTCGAGGGAAAATATATAAAATCCGGATATATAGCCAACACAAAGAATGTCCACTACCAGATTTCTCCGGGCGAGTTCGTCTTCGTGGAGTCTTTCAGCACATGGAACAACACGGCCTACCGCTTCACCCTCGAACGCTTCGGCGGGAACCGCCTCGAATCCAAGATTTCGGCGGAGACGGCGGTGTGGGACAGCACTTTCGGCGGCTGGAAGCTCAAAAATTATTTCATCCGGGACTACTACGACGACATGACCGACCGCATCCGCAGCGGGAAGCAGCTCGACACCGTGATCGCCCTGACGATTGACGATTTCTATGTACGCAAGAAGACTGTGGAGACCCTGAACTACGGTGAACTCGACCGCTACATCGCCCGCCAGCAGATGAGGGGCGACGCGAACGTCAAGTACTCCCTCATCGAGAAGCACAAGCGCTTCACACTGCCGTTCTCGGCGTTCATCCTCACGGTTATGGGCGTGTCGCTCTCGTCCAAGAAACGGCGCGGGGGCATAGGCTGGAACATCGGAATCGGCATCGCCCTGAGCTTCTCCTACATCCTGTTCATGAAGTTCAGCGAGATGTTCGTCTACACGGACACCCTCCCGCCGGGCTGGGCGCTGTGGCTGCCGAACATCATCTTCGCCGTCATCGCCGCAGTGCTCTACCGCATAGCTCCGAAGTAGGGGCGGGATTACCCGCCGCCCGGCCGTCTATCTGACCCGCAGTTTCTGCCCGATGCGCAGAGTTGAAGTGGACTTGATTCCGTTGAGCCGGCAGATTGCGCTCACGGTCGTCCCGTTGTTTATCGCGATTCTGCCCAGAGTGTCCCCGGACTTCACGATGTGCCATCTCATCGCTTTCAGCGCGGCTTCTTCCGCCGCATCCTCCTCGGCGCTCTTGAGCTCGTCGTCGAAATTCTGCTCATAGTTGCTGAACTGGCTGAGATACTTCTTCTTCAGGACGAACATCCTGTGGCGGAGAATTCCGGTCTCGAAGTCGATGAGCCACTGCGGGTCGAAGGCGTAGCCTTTGTAGCGGGTCTCGAAATGCAGGTGCGGTCCGGTCGAACGTCCGGTGCTTCCGCCGAGTCCGATTACATCCCCGGCATTCACCCAATCCCCGGCCGCGACATTCCTTTTGGAAAGGTGGCCGTAGAAAGTCTCAAGCCCGTTCTCGTGGCGGATTACTACGACATTGCCGTAGCCGTGCATGGTCGTGGAGATGCGGACCTTGCCGTTGAACGCCGCGTAAATCGGAGTGCCTGTGGTGAGCGGCAAATCCACTCCCTGATGCCTGCGGCCGCGTCTCGGCCCGAATTTCCCCCTGGGATTCACCTTGCCCTGATACGGACAGGCGTAACTGCTCAGGCTGTCAACCAGCCATATCGCCGAGTAGGAGGGGAGGGAATCCCACGCGAGTTTGTACGGATCCACCGAACGGTTGTCCCACGCCGAGGTGAAAACTTCGCTGTCATAGGCGAAATCCTCCGTTTTGATATATTTCCACGTTCCGTCGCCGAAAAGCACAACCTTCACGAAATCCGCCATCGTGTCCAGAGTGTCGACAGGGTCGCTTTCCGTGACTACCAGAGGTTTTATCGGCTGTCTGGGCAGTCTCGGCACAAGCTCGTTCTCCGTCGTCGGAAACCTGAACTGAGGGTTTGCGGAAGGGATGTCCTCATCCACCACCTTGCCGTTCTTCTGGGCTGCGGCGGCAAGCGGCAGCAGGACGGAGAACATCGCGGCAATGCGCCTGAGCCCTCTCATACCCTCACCCCTCCGAACTTGTAGGTGAGAAGAGCCGTCACCTTTGAAAGCCTGTCTGCAAGCAGCTCGTCCGAATCCGCCTCACAGATGAATCTCAGGTAAGGCTCCGTGTTCGACGGGCGCACATTGAACCACCAGCGCGGGAATTCGACCCTGTAGCCGTCGAAGTCCATGCTCGCTGACGGCTCTTCCTGCGACACGAAAAGCTCCCGCACCGCGTCCATCGCGCCCTTCTTGTCTTCAACTTTGAAATTCACCTCGCCGGAGCTTTTGTATTTCGCAATCCGCGCGATGAGCTGACTGAGCGTGATCCCTTTCCTTTTCATGTCCGCAATGACGTTGAGCACGAGCATCGAGGCGAGCAGCCCGCTGTCGGAGTAGAAGAAATCGCGGAAATAGTAGTGCCCGGCAAGTTCGCCGCCGTAGATTCCGTCAAGTTCGCGCAGCTTGTTCGCGGCGAACGCGCGGCCGACTTTCCATGTCGCCATCTGCGCCCCCATCGGTACGAGGTATTCGCCGACGGCCTTGGAACTGCGGATGTCCTGCAGCACTATGCCCCTTTCGCCCTTCTTTTCGAAGAAATAGTGTCCGAGCACGGCAATCATCAGATCCGGGGATATGAAACTTCCGTTTTCGTCTATGAACATCGCCCGGTCGGCGTCACCGTCATATATGACCCCGACATCGGATCCCGTTTCCCGCACGAGAGCCTGAAGCGCCACGATGTTCTTCGGAACCAGCGGATTTGGCTCGTGGTTGGGGAACCGCCCGTCGATGGTGTCGAAGATGTATGACGGAGCGTCTCCGAAGATGTCCTTCGCGAAGAGATTCGCCATGCCGTTCGAGAGATCCATCGCGATTTTGAGATCCGACCAGTCCTCCCTGTATTTGAGGAGGAAGTTCAAGTAGTCCTGTCTGATGTCTTTCTGGATCACCGTCCCCTTGACCTGCGCCGGCGTGCATGGCTCGTCTCCTTCAATCCACTGCTGGATTTTCCCCAGACCGGCATCGAATCCGACGGCGGCGGCGTTAGTCGTGGAGACCTTCATACCGTTGTAAATCGCGGAGTTGTGCGATGCCGTAATCTGGACTGATGCCTTGAATCCGAAATTGGCCGTTCCGAAATAGACCATCGGGGTGGTGCTGAGGCCTATGTCATAGACATGCGCTCCGGCGTCCGTGATTCCCCTGATCACCGCATCGTGGATTTCGTCCGACGACACGCGGCAGTCCCGTCCCAGAAGCACTCTGTCGGCTTCGAGAAGTTTCGGTATGAAAAAACCGATTTTATATGCCGTCTCCCTGTTCCAATCGACATTCCAGATTCCTCGGATGTCGTATGCGTGAAATGCTCCCATAACTTTTCTATTTTGTCCGGTATCTCGTCTGAACCTTGCGCAGGGCGATGTTCTGCAGCTTCCTTGAAATCATCTTCTTCCGGATCGGGGAGAGTTCATCGACAAACAGCCTGCCATCGAGATGCGCCATCTCATGCTGCACCATCCGGCATCCGAATCTGTCGAAAACTTCCACCTGTTTTTCGAATTTTTCATCGTAATATTCGACTTTCATGGACGAAGGTCTCACGACTTCCGCATATATCCCCGGGACGCTGAGGCAACCTTCCGAGTATGAACATGTCTCCTTGCTCTCTTCGAGAATTTTCGGGTTTATCATCGTGCGTCTGAAATCCTTGAGGTATGGATATGTGTCCGTGAGCTCCGTTCCGTCGACGATGAGAACCCGCAGCGGGACTCCGACCTGAGGGGCGGCGAGTCCGCATCCGTCAGCGTTCTTCAGAGTCTCCTTCATGTCTTCGACGAGCTTTGCCAGCTCTTCCTTTTTCGTCAGATCCGCTTCCTCGTCGGAATGGCGGAGCACTTCCTGACCGTATAGATATATAGGTAAAATCATATGTTTATATTTTTATTCCTGTTTCTGTCCATGTGGCTCTGCAGAATGATTGCGGCGCTTATCTTGTCGACATTCTCCTTGTCGCGGCGGTCCTTCTTCTTCATGCCTCCGTCAATCATCGCCCTGTGCGCCAGGACCGACGTGAACCTTTCGTCCTCCGTCACGACCGGAATGTCCGGAAAAGCGTTGCGCAGCGTCCGCAGGAACACGTCCACGTCTGCGGCGGCCTCTGACGGTCTTCCGTTCATGTTCATCGGATATCCCACCACAAACTTCACGACATTCTCGTTTTGGGCGTAAGTTTTGAGATATTCTATTATCTTTGCAGAATGTACCGTGTCCAAGGCAGACGCAAAGATTCCGAGCGGATCGCTCACCGCGACTCCGACCCTCTTGCGTCCGTAATCTATGCCTACAAGTCTGTCCATCGGATGCAAAGTTAATGCTAAACTATGGCTCGACAAAATAAAGATAAAAAAGTGCGCCGCTATGTGCTGGAGCTCATTGAGGCGGACACGCACAAGCCGCTGAATTCCGTGAGGTTCTCCCGGACGGCGGCGGTGCTCGCTCTCGTGAACGTCCTCCTGCTGCTTTGCGTGCTGATCTATTGCGTGATCGCGTTCACTCCGGTCAGGACGTTCATCCCCGGCTACCCTGACGCGAACACGAAGCGTGCGGCCATCAGGAACGTCATACGGCTCGATTCCCTTGAGAAGGTCGTGGGACGTTGGGAACTTTATTCCGAGAACCTGCGCAGGGTTGTGGAAGGGGACGAGACGGTCGATGTCGGGAGCATCCTCTCCGACGCCGACACATACGGGGAAGCCGCATCAGATGAGCCTGAGGGCATGTCGGACGCGGAATTCCGCGATGCCGTGGTCAAGGAGGAGCAGTTCGACCTGTCGTCCGGCAGGAGAAAGGAGCTTCCGATAGAGGGCATACATTTCTTCACTCCGCTCAAGGGCGTGGTCAGCGTGCCTTACGACAGGTACGTGCACCCGTACGTCGATCTGACGGCTCCGGCGAATTCGGTGGTGATGGCGGCACTCGACGGCACGGTCATCTTCACCGGGTGGAACAACGATGCGGGATACACGATTCAGATCCAGCACTCCGACAACATAGTTTCCATTTACCAGCATGCCGAAAAGCTGCTGAAAAACACCGGAGACAAAGTCCTTGCGGGTACTCCGATCGCACTCGTGGGCGGCACGGGGGATCTCGCTGTCGGTGACCATCTGCGTTTCGAACTGTGGTACAGGGGCGAATCCGTGGACCCTGCCAGATACGTTAATTTCTGACGGCTATGGAAAAGAGAAGGGTCGCGATACTCGGTTCCACGGGTTCCATAGGACGGCAGGCTCTGGATGTCGTGCGGCAGCATCCGGATTTGTTCGAGGTGGAGCTGCTTACGGCCAACAATAGTTCAGAACTGCTTGTAAAGCAGGCTCTTGAGTTTGACGCGAACAATGTGGTCATATGCAATGAGGCGAAATATGCCGAGGTGGCCGGGGCTCTGCAGCCTGCGATGATAAAGGTGTTCGCGGGGATGGACTCGGTCTGCGCTCTCGTCAAGTCGGACAACGTCGACATCGTGCTGACCTCGATGGTCGGATTCAGCGGGCTGCGTTCCACGGTTTCCGCCCTGGAGGCCGGAAAGACGGTTGCGCTGGCGAACAAGGAGACGCTTGTGGCCGCAGGCCCGATTGTGATGAAGATTGCGGAAGATAACCGCGCTGCGGTTCTCCCGGTGGATTCGGAGCACTCGGCAATCTTCCAATGTCTTCTGGGCGCGAAGGGCAACGGAATCGAGAAGATTCATCTCACGGCCTCCGGAGGCCCTTTCCGCACATGGGACAAATCGCGGATCGCCTCCGCGAAGGCCTGCGACGCGCTCAAGCACCCCAACTGGAACATGGGAAGCAAGATAACGGTGGACTCCGCGACGATGATGAACAAGGGATTCGAGGTCATCGAGGCCAGATGGCTTTTCGGGGTGGCTCCGGAGAGGATAAACGTGGTCGTGCATCCGGAGTCAGTGGTGCACTCGATGGTGGAGTATGCGGACGGGGCTGTGGTCGCCCAGATGGGCTGTCCGGACATGCGCGAGCCGATTCAGTTCGCTCTCGCCTACCCGCACAGGCTTCCGCTGAACAACCGCAAGCTGGATTTTGCGCAGCTCGGCTCCCTCACTTTCGAGCGCCCTGATCTGTCGAAGTTCCCGGCCCTTTCTCTTGCATATTCGGCAATCGGACGCGGAGGGAACATCCCCTGCGCGATGAATGCGGCGAACGAGGTGGCCGTGGCGGCATATCTCCGAGACGAAATCAGTTTCTACGGCATCTCCGGACTTGTTTCCGAATGCATGGAACGGATTCCGTTCATCGGAACGCCGTCGCCTGACGATATTTTCGCGACGAACGACGAGAGCGCGGCTTTGGCGCAGACATTGATTGCATCGCGGCGGTTCTGACATGTAACGGCAGAGATAGTAACTAAAAAGTCCCGGGAACGGAGCGTAGCGACGCAAGGGGTCTGGGGAATACGGTCCCCAGCGCCCCCAGGGGCTGTCACGAAGTGACTGGGGGTTGGAAAGAAGAAAAGGGGGCGACTTTTTAGTCGACCCCAATATAAAAAGATAATATGATAATTCTCATAAAGACGCTGCAGGTCATTCTTGCGCTTTCGGTTCTGATTCTTTTTCATGAACTCGGACATTTCACCTTCGCCAAACTCTTCGGAATCAGGGTGGACAAGTTCTATCTTTTCTTCGATGCCGGGGGGAAGGCGCTGCTGCGCTTCAAGCCGAAGAACTCCGACACTGAATATGGAATAGGCTGGCTTCCGCTGGGCGGCTACTGCAAGATTGCCGGGATGATTGACGAGTCGATGGACACCGGACAGCTGAAGTCGGAGCCCAAGCCGTGGGAGATGCGCTCCCATCCGGCGTGGCAGCGGCTGCTTGTGATGGCCGGTGGAGTGCTGTTCAACTTCATCCTCGCGATAATCATATACATAGGCGTGCTCGCCGGCTGGGGACAGTCCTACGTCAGCAATGACGGCAGCGACATCTATGTGAATGAACTCGCCTACGACATGGGGTTCCGCACCGGAGACCACATCATCGCCTATGACGGCGTTCCCCAGGAGAATTTCGGTCTGCTGCAGGCTGACCTCGCGAGAAACGACGTCCACAGGGTGACGCTCCTGCGCGGCCGCGACACTCTTGACCTCTATGTCGACCAGAGCCGTATCGGCGAAATCCTGAACACGCCCGGGATGTTCGATCTCGCCCTTCCGTTCGTGATTGACAGCATCCCTCCCGCGTCCCCCAACTACGGAGGTGCGCTCAGGAGGGGAGACCGCATAATCGCGCTCGCCGGGCGGAGCGTTCCATATCTTCAGGACAGCCGCGCCCTGCTCCGGGAATGCGCCGGCGGCAATGTGACGGCTGATGTTCTTCGCGGGAGCGACACGCTTTCGCTTGAAGTGGCCGTTGACACCCTCGGCAAAATCGGAGTGTTCACTGTCATGCCGAACATCCGGACGAAGACATACGGCCTCATCGAGGCCATCCCGGCCGGTTTCTCCTACACTTTCACCACCATCGGAGACTATCTCAAGGACATGAAGCTGGTGTTCACCCCGAGTACCGAGGCCTACAAGTCCGTCGGCAGCTTCATAGCCATAGGTCAGGTGTTTCCGTCCGCATGGAATTGGTACGCCTTTCTCAACAT
>CAVFTG010000086.1:1455-8369 GCA_963625415.1 Barnesiella intestinihominis | reverse complement strand
AGGAGGAGATTGCCGGCAACACGCGCGCCCGCAGCGCGAAACTGCGCGTGGCGGAGAAGATCGGGACGGAGAAGGACGGGGCGGAAAAGGTTGAAGCTGAAAAGAGGTGAATCAAGTGCCGCGAAAGGGTCGGTACGGATTTGTGAAGGATTTTGAAAATGGGAAAGGTTTTCGGAGGATTGATGAACGTGTTCCTCACCATCGCCAGAGGAAACATATTGACGAAAATGGGAGTGCACAAGTGTCTGCCGCACATCATCTTCGCCTTCGGGGTCTGCCTGCTCAGCATCCTGCTCAGCTACTACGCCGACAGGACTGCGCATGAGAGGGAGACGACAAGACAGGAGCTTGAAGGGGCGAGGATACGGTACTCCGAAAAATATATGGAGATGGTGTCGCTGCACCGCTACACGACCGTGGAGGACATGCTTGAGAACAGCGGGTCGGCTCTGAAGCCGCTCATGGAACCGGTGACGGAATTGAAATGAGATACGGATTATGGAAAAGAAACGCAAACGGGGGAAATACAGCTCGACGGACATTCTCATGCTCGTCGCGACCTTTCTTTTCGCGGCCGTCGCATTCATTTCAATAGGACGCATAATCTATTTCGAAACGGTCTGGAAGCCGGATCCGAGGTGCATGAAGATGAATGATTTCAAACTCCAGTCCGAGGAAAAGATCATCCAGCCGCAGCGCGGAAACATTCTCGACTGCAACGGGAGACTTCTTGCAATCACCATCCCGACCTACACAGTGGAGATTGACTGCGCCATTCACAAGGAAAAGTACAAGACGCGCAGAAAGGCTTCCAAGACGCACAAAGGGATGACGGAAGGTGAAGTGGCCGAACAGGAATGGAGACAGAATGCGCATGCTCTGGCCGAGGGCCTTCCCGGCGTGCTGCAGGACGGAAGGGACGCGGCGTGGTTCGACAGGGAAATTTTCAGGCGGCGCGACTACTCCGGCAGGAAACCGCTCAACAGGACTCTCACGCTCGCCGAGGACATCAGCTACTCTACGCTTCTGGAACTGAAGAAACTGCCGCTTGCGGACAGGGGGCGGAACAAAGGCGGCGTGATTGTCACGACGAAATACGGCCGCGAATATCCCTACGGCTCCCTTGCGCGGAGAACCATCGGCTACGTGCATAACAATGACGAGGGAAGAAAGGCGAGAGGGATAGAGGGTAGTTTCGATTACGAGCTCCACGGGACTCCTGGCAGGGAATGGATGAAGATGGTGGACGAGAAGGACTGGGTGCTCGATGCGGACAGCGTCTCGACTCCGGTGAAGAACGGGAATGACCTGAGACTGACTCTGGACATCAACCTTCAGGACATCGCGGACAGGGCTGTGCGCAAACACATAGAGAATGACGACAACATAACCGACGCCTGCATGATTGTCATGGAAGTCAAAACCGGGGCCATAAAGGCCATGGTGAACCTCCACAAAGGGAGGAACGGGAAATTCGACGAGACCATGAACATCGCGCTGACCAGCGCGACGCATCCCGGGTCGGTGTTCAAGACCGTCGGGCTCATGACCGAACTTGAAGACAAGAAAGTGCGGCTCGGGACAAGGCTGAACATCGACAGGCTCCAGAAACTTCCCGAACCGTTCGACAAGAAGCGGGACCATTATCTCGACGACTACCGCCGGAAAACCGGCAACAGCACGATTTCGGTTCTCGAAGGGCTTGAAATTTCATCGAACAATGTCTTCATATCCCTCGCCCTCGACAATTACCAGTCCTGCCCGAAGGAATTCATCAGCCGCTACTACGACTACGGATTCGGCGCCGACTGGCAGTTCGACATAAAGGGAATGGCGAAGACGGTGCTTCCGGATCCTGACAGCAGGAACTGGACTTACTCCGACCTCGGAGCGGTTTCATACGGCTACTCGGTGCAGGTTACGCCGCTGCACACTCTTGCGTTCTACAATGCAATCGCCAACGGCGGCAACCTCATGAAGCCGTATCTCGTGGATGCGGTGCTCGACGGCAACGGGAAACAGATCCGCAAGGCGGAGCCGGTGTCGATGAACAGGTCGATATGCAGCAGGGCCACGGCGGACACGCTGAAACGGGCGCTCAGGTGCGTGGTGACCGAGGGGACGGGTTCTGCGCTGAAGAGTGCGAAATGCAGCGTGGCCGGAAAGACCGGGACGGCGAGAATGATTCTCCCGAAAGACATCAGCACAGCCGGAGACCAATACACCGGCAAGGACGGCAGACATCGCTATCAGGGTTCTTTCGCAGGATTCTTCCCGGCCGAAGATCCGGTCTATTCGGCGATTGTGGTCGTCTATTCCGGCATGAGCGCGACCGCCTACTACGGAGGATCCAAACCGGCCAAGGCTCTCTGCGAGGTGATTGACGAGCTGTATGCGATGGATCCGAGATGGAGACCGGGCGTGAGCGGAAGCGAAGAGATGCCGAAGGCACGGACAAGAATGATTGTGGCCGACCCCAAGGCTTCAGGGATTGCCCCGGATGTCGTCGGGATGGGGCTGAACGAAGCGCTCTACATGATTGAGAACAGCGGCTACAGGTGCCGGTTCAGCGGTACGGGGCATGTCGAGAGCCAGACTCCGGCGGCCGGAAAGACGCTGAAGAAAGGAGATACGGTCACAATCGTGCTGAAATGACGGGGGATTTCAGATGACGGGATATGGAATTCCGCCCTATGGAAATGGACATGAACGAACAGGAAATGAATATGAAGAAGTTGCGGGACATATTGACAGAGGAATGCGGAGTCGTGGAAATCGGTTTCGCAAAGGGGGTCTTCGGAGCGGACGGCCGCGAAAAGGCTCTTGACTTGGATGTGACCGGAATATGCAGCGACTCGCGCAAGGTCGTTCCGGGCTGCATGTTCATCGCGGTGCGGGGAGCCGTCTGCGACGGGCATGACTTCATAGGGAAGGCGGCGGCCGCCGGAGCGGGGGCCATTGTTTTCGACGACAGGGCCGCGGCGGAGAAGGCGCTTGAAGAGACCGGCACCGCCTGCGGAAATCCCGTCCTCGTGCAGGTCAGGTCGGCAAGGCACGCCCTCGGCTTCATCGCCTCGTCATGGTACGACAACCCGTCGCGCCGTCTCCGCCTTGTGGGAATCACCGGGACAAACGGCAAGACCACGACCGTGACGCTGCTCTACAGGCTGTTCACGGCGCTCGGCTACAGCTGCGGACTGCTCTCCACCATCGCCAACTATGTCGCCGGAAGGCGCAGCGAAACCGCCAACACCACCTCCGACCCGATTACCATAAATTCGCTCCTCGACGAGATGTGCCGCTGCGGATGCGAATTCTGCTTCATGGAAGTCAGCTCCATAGGACTTGAACAGGAAAGGGTCGCCGGACTTCACTTCAGCGCCGGAATCTTCTCCAACCTCACGCACGACCATCTCGACTACCACAAGACCTTCGCCGAGTACCTCCGCTGCAAGAAACTCTTTTTCGACGCTCTCCCGAAGGAGTCGGCCGCAATCATAAACATAGACGACAGGAACGCAGAAGTGATGGTGCAGAACTGCCGGGCCCGGATTGTACGCTATTCCTGCCGTTCCCTCGCCGACCACGGCTGCCGGATTCTCGAGGAGAGTTTCGACGGGATGCTGCTGAAGATTGACGGGACGGAATGCTGGACTCCGCTCATCGGGCAGCACAACGCCAGCAACCTCCTTGCGGTTTACACCACGGCGGTCGCTCTCGGAGCTGAGCCCGGGGAGACTCTCGTGGCCCTCAGCCGTCTGGAGTCGGCTCCGGGAAGACTCGAAACCCTTCACGGTCCGAAGGACATCACCGTCATCATCGACTACGCCCACACTCCCGATGCGCTTGAGAACGTGCTCAAGACCCTCAGGGACATCAGCTGCGGCGGAAGGCTCGTCTGCCTGTTCGGCTGCGGCGGGGACAGGGACAGGAGCAAGCGCCCGGAGATGGCGGCCGTGGCGCAGAAATACGCCGACAGGATTTATGTCACTTCGGACAACAGCCGCACTGAGAAAACCTCGGACATAATCGCTGAAATCAAGGCCGGCTTCGACACTGCGGGACGCGCCAAGTCGCTGTTCATCGAGGACCGCGAACAGGCCATCCGCACAGCCCTGATGACGGCGGAACGCGGGGACGTGATTCTGCTCGCCGGCAAGGGCCACGAGACCTACCAGATCATAGGCACGGAAAAGAGACATTTCGACGAGAAAGAAATCGTCGGTGAAGTTTTCGGGGAAATGGAACCATGACCGGAAAGATATGATTATTAAAGATATATAGACCATGATTTACCATATATTCGAAGCTCTCAAGAACGTCAACATACCGGGGCAGGGACTGATGAACTACATCTCGTTCCGCGCCCTGATGGCCTGCTTCACCTCCCTGCTCGTGGGCATTGTCGCCGGCAGGCATGTCATAGGGCTGCTCCGGAAGAAGCAGATCGGCGAACTCGTGCGCGATCTCGGTCTTGAGGGGCAGCTGTCGAAGAAGGGGACTCCGACCATGGGAGGAATAATAATCGTCATCGCCCTGTTCTCCGGAGTGCTGCTCTGGTGTGACCTCACCAACACTTTCATACTCATCCTCGGAGCGAGCGCCCTCTGGTGCGCCGGAATCGGGTTCTGCGACGACTACCTCAAAATCCACAGGCACAACAAGGACGGGCTGAGCGAGAAGAAGAAGCTGATTTTCCAGACTGTTCTCGGCCTTGGGGTCGCGCTCGCCGTGTGGCTGACCGGAAGCGAACTCGGGACGACCACGACGATTCCGTTCGTCAAGAACAACGAATTCGACTACGCCTGGCTCACTCCGTTCACCGGAGAGTGGGGATGGTACACGAAATGGGGCATATATGTGGTCATGATAACGCTCGTAGTGGTGGCCTGCTCCAACGGGACGAACCTCTCCGACGGAATCGACGGTCTCGCGGGAGGCTCGTCGGCGATTGTGGGCGTGGTGCTCGGGCTCATGGCCTATCTCGGAGGGAACGTCAACAACGCCGCCTACCTCAACATCATGTACATCCCTGAAAGCGGGGAGATTGCGGTGTTCATGTCGGCGTTCGTCGGGGCGCTCATCGCTTTCCTCTGGTACAATTCCTACCCGGCGCAAGTGTTCATGGGCGACACCGGAAGCCTCATGATCGGAGGAATCATAGGAGTCTGCGCGGTGCTCATCCGCAAGGAACTCCTGCTCCCTGTGCTCTGCGGAATCTTCTTCGTCGAGAGCCTTTCCGTGCTGATGCAGAGGGGATATTTCAAATATACAAAAAAACGCTACGGGGAGGGACGGCGCATCTTCAAGATGACTCCGCTCCACCACCATTTCCAGAAGGAGGGCGTTCCGGCGCTGATTCAGTCGCCGAAGACCGCCCAGCCGGAGGCCAAGATTACGATGAGGTTCTGGATTGTGGGAATCATGCTGGCGGTCATCACCATCGCCCTGCTGAAAATCAGATGACGGAACCTGAAATATAGAATATAGAATTAGAATATAGAATATGTCAAAGATTGTCGTTTTGGGTGGAGGCGAGAGCGGAGTGGGTTCCGCAGTGCTCGCCAAGGTCAAGGGATTCGACGTTTTCCTTTCGGACAAGGGGGACATCGCGGACAAATATGTCGGAATCCTGAAGAAATGGGACATTCCGTTCGAGAGCGGCCGGCATACGGAGGAGAAGATTCTCTGCGCGGACGAAGTCATCAAGAGCCCCGGAATTCCGGACACGGCTCCGATGGTTCAGAAGCTCATCGCGCAGGGCACGCATATAATCTCGGAAATCGAGTTCGCCGGACGTTACGACAAGGCGCGCAAAATCTGCATCACCGGAAGCAACGGCAAGACCACCACGACCTCGCTGATATACTATCTCCTGAAGCAGGCGGGTCTGAACGTGGGGCTCGGCGGAAACATCGGACAGAGCTACGCCTATCAGGTGGCCACGGAGAACCACGACATCTATGTCCTGGAACTCAGCAGTTTCCAGCTCGACAACATGTACGACTTCAAGGCCGACATCGCAATCATCACGAACATAACCCCGGATCATCTCGACCGCTACGACCACAAGATGGAGAATTATGTGAAGGCGAAGTTCCGCATCACGCGCAACATGAATCCGGAGGACTGCTTCATCTTCTGCTCGGACGACGAGATTACGGTGAACCATCTCAACAAGATTGTGGTGAAGGCGAAGCAGCTGCCGTTCTCGCAGAAGACCGAGGTCCCGCAGGGAGCGTTCGTCAGGGACGACAGGATTGTCATCCGCTACGAGGACAGCGAGTGCGACATATACATACGCGAACTCGCCCTCGGCGGGAAGCACAATGTCTACAACTCCATGGCGGCGGCGATTGCGGCAAAGGTCATGGACATAGACAATGAAACCATACGCGAGGCGCTCTCCTCGTTCAAGCCGGTGGAGCACCGTCTGGAGAATGTGCTGAGTGTCGGCGGAGTGCTCTATGTCAACGACTCCAAGGCAACGAACGTGGATGCGGCGTGGTACGCTCTCGAATGCCAGAGACGTCCCGTGGTGTGGATTGTGGGCGGAACTGACAAGGGGAACGACTATTCGTCCCTCGTGCCGCTCGCCCGGGAGAAGGTGAAGGCGATGATCTGCATGGGGCTGGACAATGCCAAGTTCCACTCGTCTTTCGAGGGCGTGGTTCCCGAGATTCATGACGTGACTTCGGCGCACGATGCCGTGCAGATGGCAAGCCGGATTGCGAAAAACGGGGACGTGGTGCTGCTCTCGCCATGCTGCGCAAGTTTCGATCTGTTCAAAAACTATGAGGACAGGGGCGAACAGTTCAAGGCCGAAGTTCGAAAACTTTGAGTGTCTTTTTGGCCAGATTCTCCCGTTTTGTTCGTCATTTGGCACCACCAAACTCCTCACGAAACAGAAAAAT
>CAVFTG010000086.1:0-1445 GCA_963625415.1 Barnesiella intestinihominis | reverse complement strand
AAAGAAACATCACAAATAAACAATTATTATATTATAATTATTATGGCGGAAGAGGTAAATAGCACGACGCCCGCACAGGAAAGGGACGGGGCCGTTGCCGGAAATGGCGGCGGGGGGCTGCGGTTTTTCGACAGGGTGAAGGGCGACAAGGTCGTCTGGATTGTCGTGCTGCTGCTCATAATGATTTCACTGACGACCATCTCGGGTTCCACCTCGATGCTTGCCCTGAGCACCAATACGACACGCGTCAGCCTGCTGAACAGGCACCTGCATATCTGCGCCGCAGGACTTGCTCTCATCTTCGTCTGCTATTTCTGCATAAGCGTGAAATTGTTCGAAAAATTTTCGAAATACGGTTTCCTGACCTCTGTGCTGTTTCTTGTGCCGCTGCTGTTTCAGGAACACCTCGATTTCGGACCCTATTTAAAGGCGGAGTACATCAACGGGGCGTGGAGAACACTCAAGGTGTTCGGGATTCAGATTCATGTGTTCGAGATTGTCAAGGTCGCGATGGTGATGTATCTCGCCTGGGCCTGCAAGACCTACCGCAACGACGGTTTCAGATTTTCGAAGAAACTCGCCTCCATAAGGACCGGCAATGAGCCCGTGAAGGCTCCTTTCGCATTCATGGAAACCAGACTGGCGCAGTTTGTATTCTACATCATGATTCCGATTGCGGTCACGGCCGTAATGATTCTGCCGGGCGGAAACTCCAGCGCGATTTTCATAGGGCTTGTGATGGGGGCGACGATGGTCATCGGAAGAGTCGAGTTCAAATATGTGGTTCTCACGGCCGTCGTCGGACTGGCGCTGCTCGGCGGAGCATACGGAATCTACAAAGCCACTGACGGCAAGGTCTTCGAAAGAATAGGAACCGCTCTCGAGCGGAGCAAGGACACCCCCACTCCGGACGATCTCTTCAATGTCATGGCAGAGCATGGGGAAAAGTCCGAAGAGTACAAGAAAACTCTGAAGAAGATGCAGCAGCCGTACTCCGCGAAAATCGCCATACACGAGGGCGGACTGTTGGGAAAAGGGATAGGCGGAAGCACCCAGAAATATGTCGTGCCGCAGCTGTACGGCGATTTCATGTACAGTTTCATACTCGAAGAGACTGGGCTGCCCGGCGGCATAGCCATAATCATCCTCTACCTGAGTCTTCTTGCGCGGGGCACCATCATAGTGAGCAACAGCGACGACGAGTTCGCCAAGACTGCGGCCGGAGGACTGGTGCTGCTGATTGCGGGACAGGCTTTCATGCACATAATGATAAACCTCGACATGGGTCCGCTCACCGGGCAGACGCTGCCGATGATAAGCCACGGAAGCAATTCGTTCATCTGTTTCAGCATCGCTTTCGGAATCATCCTCGCGATGAGCAAGACGGCGAAGAAGAAGACGGCCGAGGAGGAGAGAAAGATTGACCTCGAACAGGGCCGGCCTGT
>CAVFTG010000085.1:0-8501 GCA_963625415.1 Barnesiella intestinihominis | reverse complement strand
ATGCCTCCCGGTGAGGGGTGTCGCGAGTTCACCGCTGAGAAGCTTGGCGTTAGAACCGGTTATAAGAACTTTCATCCCCCTGCGAAGCAGCCTGTTCACGAAAAGATGCCAGCCTTCGACATTCTGTACTTCGTCAAGGAAAAGATGGTTGAATTCTCCATTGATTTTGTAGAGAATCTCCAACACATTGTTGAGATCGTCCGTTTCAAGGCGCTCCAGACGTTCATCATCAAAATTGGCATAGCCGAATTTAACCCCTGATGCCTTGAGCACATTGAGACACATTGTGGACTTGCCGCTGCGTCGCACTCCGATGACCACCTGGGCAAGTGAGCTTTCCAAGTCCACCTGCGCTTCTTCAGCCCTGTGGCATAGGCGCATTTTCGCCTTATATTCCAAGTCCTGCCTCTGTTCAAGCAGAATCAATTCCAGTTCCCGTTTATCTATCATATTATCAGCCAGTCAACCGGCTGCAAATATAATAAGATTTTCTGTCAAATCACCTTATTCTGCAAATTTCTGGCTGTCAAATCACCTTATTCTGCAAGTTTTGGACTTCCGAATCACCTTATTCTGCAAACGAATACGCCTCTGCTGCAGTTGTGGCAGAGGCGTACTTTCTATCTGAGAATCAATTTATTCAGTCACTTTCGTGAAGACATAGTACTGATCCCAGTAACCGAAATCGATATACGATGTCCAGACATCTCCCTCATACGCAGAACGGACGCCTTTGAAGTAATCGCCTTTAATCGGGTCGTAGCTTGAAGCCGGAATTACGAGATCAAGCGCAGTGCCGTCTTCGCTCAGGTTAAGGATGATTGTTCCTTCTTTGTAATCGGTGGAATTCTTGGCGAAATCGTAGTTCACTTTTGACAGGCTGATTTCCACTGAGCTGTCCCACGGTCTTTCCGGATAGTAATAATACCATGTGTACGGATGGGACTCGATTCCGGTAACTTCGGCATCGGTGAGGAAGTCGAAGATGTCGCCCGTACCGCTTACGGCAAGTTTGTTCACTCCGTCCTCGGTCTTGAACTCAATCACGTCGGAAGCGGTGTTCTTCCAAGGGATGTTGGCTTCCCATGTGTCTCCGACCTCGTCTGTCATCATTTCAAACGTGCCCCTGTCCGCCTCTTCGTCGTCATGCAGCGGATAGCTTGAATATGCCCACTTGCCAAGAATATCAGTTTCGGCGAATTTATTGCCGAACTCGACACTGACAGTTTCATTCACGCCGATTGAAAAGCGGTCCGTTGTCCCGAGCTTAAGGGTGAGAGTCGGAGGAACTTCAGGAAGTTTCGTCAACTTGGTGTTAATCTTCACTTTTGCGGTTGCATCCCCGATATTCGCGACAAGAAAATGCTCTCCGCCGACAATCTCATAGTCAGTGCCCTCAACAGCAGTACCCTCAACAGTAAACGGAATCTTAAGTTCACCGAGGGCAGTGAATTTATCTCCGGATTGCGCTCCGACAAGTTTTGCAGAAACTGTGATGGATTCTGTCAGATGCATTGTCTGATAAGCGAAACTGCATGCAACTTTCTCCTTCGGGGTAACTCCTATCGTACTCTTCAGGTTCGTACCCAATGTAAATTCACCGGCATTGCCCGCAAGTTCAAGAACAATGCTCTTCTCTTCAAGATTATTGAGCGGAGTTATCACAATCTCAGCTGTATATGCTTCAGCAAAAGAAACGGCATCCTCAACAGATATGGTGTAATCCTCGCCATTTACTGCATCACCGCCTATAGTGAATTTGACTTCCGCCGTCAGAGCCTTGTCCGAAACGACTTTGACGGAAAGAGGAGTGTCAGAGTCCAGAATGTAATTAGCCTTGTCAAACTGCACCACCGGGAGAGCCGGGGTCTTCTCGCAGGCGCTCAGAACTGCGAGCGCGGCCGCGAATGCGATAATAACTTTTTTCATACGCATAAACATTAATAATTAAAACTACTTCGTCATTTCGTCATACTCCGCCCGCTCGGCCTTCATCGCGTCAATCTCGTCTCTGGTCGGAGACTCGGCCTCCGGAATGTAGTAGGAAACCGCAGCCTCGGTCTTGGGCGGGAGAGGGTCGTAGCTGCCGCAGGACGAAACCGCAACGACAAAAACAACAAACGCGCACAGCGGAAGAGACGTCACCGCCAACCTATTCACTATATTCCACATAACCTTCATTCTGTTTGATGTAATCCTTCAATTCCGTATCGTCCTTGTTTATCGGGAACGTGTACATATACTCCTCCATCGTGTATTTCTGATAAACGCCCGTCGCATCGTTGATTATCCACCATGTCGGAGTGCCGTTCCTCTTGAGTTCGAACCAGCGGTCGCCCTCGCCGAAAAGTTCCATGCGCCGCTCGTTCAGAATCGCCGCCATCAGCTTCGTAAGCGGCTTGCCCTCGCAGTCCACGGTGATTCTCTGATTCGAGTCAACTTCCGGGAGAGCGGCTTCCGTCCAGCCTGTCCATCCCTCAATCCGTTTCGAGCGGATGAGATTGAGCGTGGAGAGAGCCTCCGAAGTCTGTCCGAGATGGGCCTGACATTCGGCTATCATCAGATAAAGTTCCGCAGAACGCAGTTTTGCCGAAGGTTCTTTCAGACATTTCCATTTCGGGGATATGTTTTCCCGTCGGACATCATTCCCGTCAAACAGCTTCACCAGCGAGGACGACAGGGGACGGGAGCGGAGGTCGGCGACCGCCTGGCTGCGGATTGACGCGGAGGATGTGTTGTTGTCGTTGATATGAGAACGGACAATCACCGACTTCCCCTTTTCATATTCGCTGTTCACCTGCGCGATGTAGTCCGCACGCTCCTCGAGAGGATAGGTCTTCACCAGCTCCTCACAGAGCGCAAGGCACTCCGTCCAGTTCTGAATCCAGAAATAAGTCTTTGCGAGATATGCCTTGACGACATCGGAGCTGAATACATATTTCGGATCGGTGATGCCGTAGGCGACCGAGGACTTGAGCGTGTTCACGACATATTCCGCAGTGGTGCGGAGGTCGGAGCGCTCCGGATAATATTCAATGTCGAACTCGTCCACTATGCACAGACCGAGTTCATTCTCCGCAGACGAAGGCTTGTAGGCCTTGCAGTAGTTGCGCATCAGCTGGAAGTAGCTCACGCCCTTCAGACCCTTGCAGGCGGCGGAAAGCATGCGGGCCTCGTCGCTGTCCTTGGCATCCATCGCCTCGATGATGATGTTGCAGTCCTTGATGACGGCGTAGAGGTCGCGGTAGATGTCCTGATGCTTGTTGAAGTCCGTGCCGGCATAAATCGGGAGGTTGCCGACGGCGAGGTTCGCGTTGAAGTCGTCGGCGAAGCCCTCATACATGGAGATGCAGGCGGCGGTTCCCACGGAATAGTCGTACGCCCCGGCCTCGATGTTGTTCAGCCGGTAGTTCAGCACCGCAGCATACTCGCTCTCGGTTTGGGGGATGACCTTCCCCTGCGGCTTCACGTCAAGGAAGCGCTTGCAGCCGGCGGAGAGCACCGCGGCCGTGAGCAGAAGCGATATTGTCACATATCTTTTCATCGTCAAATCTTCGTCAAGTTCCCGTCAGAACCCCAGCACAAGCCCGAAGGTCGCGCTGCGGCTCACGGGATAGACCGCTCCCGGGGTCTCCGGGTCAAGTCCGTCGTAGTCCGTGAAAGTGAAGAAATTGTTCAGCGAAAGGTTCATCCGGAACGAGCTCATCTTCATCTTTTTCACGGCGGACTGCGGCAGGGAGTAGGACAGGATTATATTCTTGATTCTCAGGTAGGAGTTGTCTTTCACATAAGCGCCCCGGATGATGTCGCTGCTGAACGGGTTGTCGCGGTCGAAATTGTAGGCGGTGCCGTAGGCATCGTAAATCCTGGGGTATTTCGCGTTCCTGTTGGTCTCCGTCCATCGGTCAGTGCGGTCGCGGCGCACGTTGAAATGGTTGGTGTAGAGGTCGCTGTAGACCGTCTGCGGGCGCTCGGGGTCGGCTCCAGTGCGTGTAATCGAACCGTATGAACCGGGAACGGCAGGGTTCTCGAAAGTCTTAGCGCCTGCGGAATAGGCCGCGAAACAGCTGAGGCTCAAACCTTTCCATGCCACGCTGAGATTGAATCCGCCTGTGTAGGGAGCGGTGGTCGTGCCGAGATAGAAGCGGTAGTTGTCGGCGTTCTGGTAGTCGGAGAGCTTGGTGATTTCCGCGTCCGGACGCAGAGCGAACTTGTAGAGACCCTCGGAGTTCAGTCCTTCGAGCTTCCCGATGAAAAGGGCGTTGACAGGATAGCCCACCCAATAGCGGGTGGAGGATGTCATCTTGTCGACGCTTTCGTAGCGCGTGACGACGTTGTAGTTCCAGGAGAAGTTCACCGAAGCATTTATCTTCCAGTCCTTCGTGTCGAGCAGCCGTCCGTTGAGCGTGAACTCGATTCCGCTGTTGGAGATGTCGGCGGAATTGTATTTCTGGTAGGTGTAGCCCGTGATGCTCGGGATGCGGGAGCTGACCACCACGTCGGTGCTGACCCTCTTGTAGCCCTCCACGACTCCGGAAAGTCTCTCGCCGAAGAGCCCCCATTCAAGCGAGACTTTGTAGTCTTGAGTTTTCTCCCATCCGAGGTTCGGATTCGGGGTGCCGGAGAATGTCGCGATGTCGAGAGACTCGCCGTCGTATTTGCGGTACTGCTGCTGCCAGTAACTCATCACGAGCTGCGGCGCGACACCGTTGTTGATGTTGCCTGTGAAGCCAGTCGCGGCCCGGACAATCAGCCTGTCGAGCCACCGGGAAGCCCACTGCATCCATTTTTCCTGCTGGATGTGCCACGCGCCTCCCACAGACCATGTCGGATTGAACTGCTTCTTGCTTCCGAAGTAGGAGCTGCCGTCGGTTCTGAACGAGAAGTTGAGTATGTAGCGGTTCAGAAGGAAATAGTCTCCGGACGCATAGAACGAGGCATACCGGCTCTTTGACCAGTACTCTCCGCTGAGCTGCTCCACCTCGCGGAGCCACGACTCGAGCTGGCTCTTGCCTGTCGGAGGCTGCGGCATCGAAGTGGTCTGGGTGTTGGAGTCGTAGTTCAGTCTCTTGGCGTAGAGGGTGTTGGAGTTCTCACCCCGGATTTCCGCCCCGGCAATCACCGAAAGGGCGTGCACCCCGCCCGCAAACTCCTGATTGTAGGCGAGATGTCCTCTGGCCAGAAAAGAATTGCGGGTGAGGGAGTTCTGGATTATGGAGCCGTAGCACAGGCTTGAGTTGAAGGACTTGTCGTAGTCCAGCATCTCGCTCCATGCGGCGTAGGTGTTCTTCGGATTGATTTTCTCCGTCCGGTTGTTCGCGAAGGAATAGGACAGGAGTCCCACGAACTTGAGCTGCTCAAGGAACTTGACCTCCGCGCCGGCGCGTGCTGTGTTCGCCCAGTTGCCGGTCTTGCTCGAAGTCTCGTTCAGCTCGCGCATCATGTTGTAGCCCTTGTTGTAGACCGGGACGACCGAGCTGCCGTTGGCCTGGTTCAGCACCTGCCATGTCTCGTCGGCGCGGTAGGAGCCGTCAGCGTTGTAGGAATATTCATAAGGATTGGCGTAGTAGGCGTAGCTGAAAGGATCCACGTCGCTGAGGTTCGGAGCCTGCGATTCCTGACGGGATATGTCAAGTCCGAGGTCGAGTTTCAGAATCCTGTTCGGAGTGAAGGTGAAGTTGGACTTGAGGTTGTAGCGGTTGTAGTCGTCCCGGATGAGCAGTCCCGCGTCGTGGGTGTAGCCGAGTCCGACATAGTAGTTGTATTTCCGTGAACCTCCGCTTATGTTGATGTGGTGGTTCGTGGAGACGGAATTGCGGAAAATCTCGTGGAACCAGTCGGTGGAGCGGGATTTCAGCCCTTCAAGATATGCGTCCTGCGCAGCCTTGTCTCCGGCCATGGAGGCATATTTCCCGTAGCCCGCGCGCACCATTCCGACGATGCCGACGACGGGATATGTCACGCCCTCCCCGAAACGCTCAGCGGAGAATTCGTCCCAGAGTTCCTGTTCCCAGGCAATCTTCTCGGAGGAGTTCATCAGTTCAGCGTCCCTCTGCGGGCGGAAGGTCACGGACACGTTGCCCGAATAGTTCACGCGCATCGGGCCGTCCGCTCCGCGCTTGGTGGTGACCACGATGACTCCGTTTGCCGCGCGTGAGCCGTAAATGGCCGCAGCCGAAGCGTCCTTGAGTATGGATATGTTCTCTATGTCGTTCGGGTTTATGTCGCCGACTCCGTTGATGAGGAAATCCTCCAGTCCTCCGGTCTTCAACTGGCTGTCGGAAACGTTCGGCATCTCGCCCTGGAGAGGCACGCCGTCGACCACCCAGAGAGGACTCTGGTCGCCGGTGAGGGTCGCCTGACCTCGGATGCGTATCTCCTGCGTGCGCCCCGGCTGCCCGGAAGTCGCGCTCACGCTCACACCGGCAAGCTGCCCCTGAAGCATCGCGTCAATCGACGACTGGGGCTTGTCAATCAAGTCTTTGGTCGTGAGCACCTCCACGGAGCCTGTCATTTTCTTCGTGGATGTCTGGGTGTAACCGGTGATAACCACTTGGTCAAGCATGGTTCCGGCTTCCTTCATGGTCACATTGACCACCTTCTGCCCCTCTCCGACCCTGACTTTCTGCGTCTCCATCCCGAGAAACGAGAACACAATCACCGGCGACTTCCCGGAGACACCAAGCGTCCACTTCCCGTCGATGTCCGTAACCGCGCCCACCTTGCCGTCGCTTCCGAACATCACGCTCACTCCCGGCATGGGCACGCCGTCGCTGTCTTTCACCGTCCCGCTGACTGTCCGCGTCTGTGCGGAAGCCGCAAACTGGAGAACGGACAGACACGATATAAGCAGTATATGAATGATTCTTTTCATTTCCACACCCGGTTCACCCGCAGTTCCCGACCGGAACCCGCACACATCGGCAAGCCCGGCAACCGCCGACCACTTGATACTATCACTTACAAAAACGCGGCAAATTAGTACAAATATTCCGATTTTCAAAATGTCGCGCCGCCGGCATATTCCCGTCAAATCCGTTGTCTTATAATATATTTTCGCTAAATTTGCATTCATCGAAACGTCATCGCCCGAAATGGTTTCATATTGTAAGCCGAGTGGGAAGATATGTTTCAAAAAAATTTTTCACGACTATGCGGGGCTTGTATGGATTTGCGAAGGATTTGCGAAGGACAGATTCATTTTTGGTGGTGGATCGGGCGTACATGACCGAAGAGAGAATAAATATGGATAAACAAAGATTGGAATATGAGTTCGTTTGTAATTGAAGGAGGTCACCGCCTCAGCGGGACGATAATGCCGCAGGGGGCGAAAAACGAGGCGTTGGAAGTCATAAGTGCGGTGCTTCTGACGCGGGAGGAGGTGAAAATCAGCAATGTGCCGGAGATTCTGGACGTGAAGAACCTCATCCTGCTGCTTCAGGACATGGGAGTGGAGATTCACAGACTCGAAAAGGGGGTCTATACCTTCAGGGCGGACAATCTTGACGAAGATTACATAAGCAGCGGGGAGTTCGTGCGCAAATGCGCAAGGCTGAGGGGTTCGGTGATGGTCGTCGGACCGCTTCTCGCAAGGTTCGGGCACGCATATTTCCCGAAGCCGGGCGGAGACAAAATCGGCCGTCGCAGGGTTGACACGCACATTCAGGGCATGATCAACCTCGGCGCCGAAATCTCCTACGATTCGGAACTCCGAGCGTTCTATCTCTCCTGCAAAAAGTCCGACCGCCCATGCAGGACAGACTCCGCCGGAGGGGATTCCAGCAAAAGCGGCATCGGCAAAGAGGATGCCGGCAATGGGGGCGGCAGTTTCCTGAGGGGGGCGTATATGCTCCTTGACGAGGCTTCTGTCACCGGAACGGCGAACATCCTCATGGCGGCGACTCTCGCCCGGGGCAAGACCACGATTTACAACGCGGCCTGCGAGCCTTATGTCCAGCAGCTCTCCAAGATGCTCGTCGCGATGGGCGCGGACATTCAGGGGATAGGGTCGAACCTTCTGACAATCAACGGAGTGGGAGAGCTTCACGGAGCGGAGCACAGGATACTCCCCGACATGATTGAGGTCGGCTCGTTCATCGGGATGGCGGCGATGAACCGCAGCTCCATTACGATAAAGAACGTCTCGCACGAAAACCTCGGCATAATCCCCGAATGCTTCCGCCGTCTCGGCATAAAGCTGGAACAGAGGGATGACGACATCTTCGTTCCGGAACAGGAAAGTTACGAAATCGAATCCTTCCTCGACGGCTCAATCCTGACGGTCGCGGACGCCCCGTGGCCGGGTCTCACCCCGGATCTTCTCTCGGTGATGCTCGTAGTGGCCACACAGTGCAAGGGTAGCGTGCTGATTCACCAGAAGATGTTCGAGAGCAGGCTCTTCTTCACGGACAAGCTGATTGACATGGGAGCGCAGATCATTCTCTGCGACCCGCACCGCGCCGTGGTCATCGGCCACGACCACCGCATCAGCCTGAAGGCCG
>CAVFTG010000084.1:0-8536 GCA_963625415.1 Barnesiella intestinihominis | reverse complement strand
ATTCCTTTTTTCATCAGTCGTGTACATCCAGTACACTCCATCTTCAAAAAGAAATCTATACTCAAAAATCCTTCACAAATCTGTTCAAGTTATTTTTTAACGCTTACTTAAATGGTAACTTTGCATCCGCATGGTCACAAGATTCATATCACGCAGGATTCAGTTCAAGGGGAGGCTGGCGTCGGTCAGCGTCGCCGTCAGTTTTCTCGTGATGATTGTGGCCGTCGCCGTGTCGTCAGGATTCAGGGAAGAAATCCGCAGCGGACTCGGTGAACTCTGCGGCGACGTCTCCCTCACTCCGCTGAACCGGAACTATATGGGCGAGTCGGAACCCCTTCCGGCTTTCCCGGCATTCATGCCCGAACTGCTGAAACTGGACTGCGTGCAGTCAGTCAGGGGGACGATCTCCCGTGCAGGGATAGTCAAGGAGGGCGACCTGATTCACGGCGTGCTGTTCAAGGGTGTCGGGGACTACCGTGGGGCCGACTCGTCCGTCCTGTCCGTTTCTGTCCCGTCGCAGCTCGCTTCGCTTCTGAAAATCAGTGTCGGGGACGATCTTCCGGCCTATTTCGTCGGTGAGAGGATCGTCGTGCGGAAATTCCGCGTGGAGAGCATCCATGACGGGATTCTTTCGGGAGAGGACAAATTGGTGCTCTACACCGGCCTTCCTGCCATGCGCCGCATCAACGGATGGGGTGAGGACGAGGTCTCGGCGATTGAGATTTCTCTGAAAGACCGCTTCAGGGACGAGGAGCGCATCGCTCGGGCGGCGATGGAAATAGGCTCAGCGGTCTTCGCCCATTCGTCGGAAGACGAACCCGCCGTGGTGGTGACATCGGTCGTGCAGAGTTTTCCGCAGCTGTTCGACTGGCTGAACCTCATTGATTTCAATGTGCTCATCGTGCTTGTGCTCATGACTGTGGTGGCCGGTTTCAACATGATTTCCGGCCTGCTCATCCTGCTTTTCGAACACATCCCGACCATAGGACTGCTCAAGGCTCTCGGAATGACCGACCGGGGCATCTCGGCGGTGTTCCTCCGCAGTTCGGCCGCCCTCGTGGGCAGGGGGATGTTTGCCGGGAATGCCGCAGCCCTGTTCCTCTGTCTCATGCAGGAGCATTTCCACATTCTGAAGCTGAATCCGGAAAACTATTTCGTTTCTTTCGTCCCGATTCACATCGACTGGAGTCTGATTCTGTCGGCTGACATTGCCGCTTTCGCCGCAATCATGCTTTTCCTCCTGCTCCCGTCCATGTTGATTTCCAGAATCGACCCCGCCCGCACCATGCGGGTCGAATGACTGCACGATGCGGGCGGAGCGAAGACATGCCCTGCAAGTTCCGGGAAACTTGACTTATCTTATTACATATTCGTTCTCCATACGCGCATAGGCCTTGCCCGCCTGGGCTGAAGTGACGTTGCGGAACGCCTGCTCAACTTTCTCAAGCGGAGTGCCGGCGAAAATCACAGGAGTGCGTTGTCCCCCCTGGAATGCTGCGAGCAGCGTCTCCCAAGTGCTCTGGGCCGAAGGGTATGAGACAATCTGGAAATTGTCGAGGGTTGTGCTGCCGTCAACCGTGTCCGCAGCCTTGAGAAGCGCCGCCTCAAGTCCTCCGATTTCATCGACCAGACCGATTTCAATCGCGTCCGCGCCTGTCCATACCCGTCCCTGACCGATTGAATCCACATAAGTCTTGCGGAGACTGCGGCCTTCGGCGACTATCCCCGTGAACTCGTCGTAGATGTCCTCGACGCTCTCCTGCATGTAGGCGATTTCATCCCTGCTGAGCGCGCGCATTCCTCCGTACATGTCGCTGTGGCTGTTGGAGCCTATCGTTGTCACATTCACATGGGCGAGTTCCTTCACCGTCTTGCTGAAGTCCGGGATGAGGCTGAACACTCCGATGGAGCCGGTGAGGGTCGTCGCGTCGGAGAAGATGTAGTCGCAGCCGGCTGAAATCCAGTATCCGCCGGATGCGGCGTAGTTGCCGTAAGACGCGATGAGCGGCTTCTTTTCCTTGAGGAGCTTGAGTTCATTGCGGATTTTGTCCGATGCGAGCACGCTTCCTCCCGGTGAGCTGACGCGGAGCACGACGGCTTTCACTGCGTCATTGTCGCGCACGGACGCGATGAGTTCCGCGAACCTGTCCCCGGCGACATTCTCGCTGCCGTTGCCGTCCACGATTTCACCGTCGGCATAGATGACCGCAATCCGGTTTCCGCTGAATTTGGAGGACGCAGTCTTGACGGTCACATAGTCCTCGAACGGAATGAAGTTCACCTCGTCTATGTCGTCCGTCATGTAGAGGGTGCAGAGTTTCCCGACCCTCTGTTCACGGGTGAGCGCCTCGTCGGCAAGTCCGTATTTCACGAAATCTTCGGGGCTGTTGAGTTCGAGGTTGTCAATCAGGGAGTTGAGCTTCCCGAGTTCGATTCCGCGTGACTGCGCGATCTGCGAGGCCAGACTGTTCCAGATGGAACTGATCATTTCCTGGGTCTGTTCGCGGTTTTCCGGGGATATGCCGTTCTTTATGTACATTTCGCCGGCCGACTTGTATTTGCCGTGGCGTATCAGCTGCATGTTCACTCCGAGCTTGTCGAGAATGTCCTTGAGGAAGAACATCTGCGTTGAAACTCCGATCAGCGTGTTCATCCCGCCGTTGCTTCCGGTCACATAGACCTTGTCGGCGACGCTGGCGAGATAGTAGCTGGCGTTGGAAGGGTTTTCCGTAAACGCCACGATCGCCTTGCCGCTGAGTCTGAAGTCCGCGAGAGCCTTGCGGAATTCCTCAAGTTCCGCGATTCCGGCTGAAACGCCGTCCGGACGGAGGTAGATGAACTTGACTCCGGGATCCGCCGCCGCAGCTTTCACCGCCTGGATGGCATCCCATATACCGATGCTTACAGGCTGGGCCTCGGTCGAGAACATGCCGGGGCCGAGGTTGAAACTGAAGGGCTGGGATTGTTCGTCCAGCACGATGTTGGAGAGATCCATGTTGAGAACCCCCTCCTTGGCAATCACAGGAGTGTCAGATGATGACAGAGCGGCCACCGAGCCGATGAAGCTGAACGTCATCACCACCCACACTACCGAAAAAATCAGCAGTCCGGCCACCACGGCCAGAAGCATTTTCACAAAATCTTTCATGGTATTCTTTACGTTTTGTTGTTTTCGTTTGATTCTGACAGAGAATTATGCAATAACGCGCAAAGTTATAAAAAAAAGGGATATTTCTTCTCATAATACACTTGCAATCCGGTTGCATCATGCGGGAATGGATTTTGTTCGCGCCGTCCGGGTTTTGAATCATTATGAAGAAAAAGATATACGCAATCGCCGCACTTGCATTCTGCGGCATGGCGGCGCTCCGCGCCCAGACTCCGGAGCAGGCCACGGACACCACGGGAATTTACGGAGAAAGGCAGGACAGCCTTCAGGCGGCGGTTTTCGTCGCGCATCAGTCAGGAAACTATCTTCCGAGAGGCAAGGAAATCAGAACTGAGGTCATCTCGGCGGCCGGTCTCTGCAAGATGGCCTGCTGCAACCTCGCCGAAAGCTTCGAGAACTCTGCGAGCGTGACCGTGGGCTATTCCGATGCAGTCACGGGGGCGCGTCAGATCCGGCTTCTCGGCCTTTCCGGAGTCTATACCCAGATGCTTGACGAAAACCGTCCGGTAATGCGCGGGCTGTCAGCACCTTTCGGCCTTTCCTACATCCCGGGGCAGTGGCTGGAGAGCATACAGATTGCGAAAGGTTCGACTTCGGTCATCAACGGCGTGGAGTCCATGACGGGACAAATCAACATGGAGCACCGCAAGCCAACTGACGAGAAACCGCTGTTTCTGAACTACTCCGCGATGAGCGACTCCAAGATGGACTTCAACGTCGCCTCGTCGCTTCAGCTGAATGAAAGCTGGAGCACCGTTCTCCTCGGCCATGTTTCCGGCAACTTCGCCACGATGGACCATAACCACGACACTCTTCTCGACGACCCGCGCATGCTTCAGTTCAACCTCTCCAACCGCTGGCTCTACTATGCCCCGAGCGGCGTGCAGGTGCGTTTCGGAGTGCGCGCCCTGCGCGACAGCCGGCTCGGAGGGCAGATGCTCAAGGACTCTGACGGGAAAAAGCATTTCTACGACCATGACAGTTACATCCTCGACGGCCTTGCGGAAAACGAGATGAATCCCTGGGGTTCGGATATTCTCAACCGGTCCATAGACGGCTATCTCAAAGTCGGCGTCCCACTGAACGAGGACAATTCCCGGAACATCGCTCTCGTGGCCGACTACAGCTATCAGGACATGGACTCATGGTTCGGCTCCACGAAATATCTCGCCGGCCAGCACTCCGGCTTCCTCAACCTGCTCTATCAGAACGAAATCAGTGAAAACCACAAGTTCACCATCGGACTGAACGGAGTCATGGACAGTTATAACGAGGATTTCGTGCGCCGGTACCGCAGCATCGCGGCGGCGGAGACTTTCAACGGTGTCACTAATCTCGGAAATGTCGGAGTGTTCGGGGAATATACCTTCCATCTCGGAGACAAGTTCTCGACGATTGCGGGTCTCCGGGGAGACTGGTATTTCGCGGAGAACGGGACCGTCGAAGGCCCGTCGCTCTCGTCGAAACCGCACATATCCCCGCGTCTCACATTGAAATATTCCCCGATTGAGGAAATCGTGCTCCGAGCCAACGGAGGCAGGGGGCTCAGATATTCCACACCGCTGATTGACAACATCGGGGTGTTCTCCACGGGCAAGAAATTCGTCGGTTCGTTCAATGACCACATACTCGAAGATGCGTGGACCTTCGGGGGCAACATCACCTATTATATGCCTTTCGGAGCGTCGTCGAACACCTACCTGAGCGTCGATTATTTCCGGACGCAGTTCGTGCAGCAGATGGTTGTGGATTACGAACATTTTGAAAATCAGATTGATTTCTATTCACTTGACGGCGGCCGTTCGTTCACCGATAACATCCAGCTTGACTTCAATGTCGAGCCTGTGGAGCGTTTCACCGTCACCGCCACCTTCCGCTACACCAACGCCAAGATTGAACTTGCGAACAAAGGTCTGGTCGAAAGGCCGCTCACAAGCCGCTGCAAGGGGGTTCTGAATCTTCAGTACGCCCTGCCTCTGAACAAATGGATTTTCGATTTCACGGCTTCGGTGAACGGTTCGTGCCGGGTCTATGATTTCATGAGGGAAATGAAGGACGCTGACGGGAATATTCTTTACAAGAACGGGCGTACTCCGGTCTATCCTCTTCTGTATGCGCAGGTTACGAAGAGATTCAAGGGGTTGGACATATATGTGGGGGCGGAGAACCTCACGAATTACAGGCAGAAGGTCGTGGTCTCCGGCGACACCTTGGCGGACGGGCACGTCGACCCGCGCTCGCAGTCTTTCGACGCGAGCTGCATCTGGGGGCCGCTGATGGGGGTCAAGGTGTATGCCGGGTTGCGCTACACCCTCTGGAAGTAGGTGGAATCCAGCTAAAAAGGCACTTGCTTCGTTACGCTCCTCGTTCAAATCCTCACAACTGACAGGAATAATTTTATAATTTATTGAATATGAAAAAGATTGTTTATTTGTTCGCGGCGTTTGCCGTTGCTGCTTTTGGTTGTGCAGGTTCTGCTGAGGCGGCTGCGGAGACTTCGGTTTTGAAAGTTCCATCGGTTGAAACTGCCGCTGCTGCGGCGCTTAAGGCTCCGAAGGGCGAAATCAGGACGGTGGTGTTTGAGACAAAGCTCCACTGCAAGAACTGCGTGAACAAAGTCAACGAGAACATCTCATTCGAGAAGGGCGTGAAAGATCTCAAGGTGGATCTGGAGGCTCAGACCATCACCATAAAATACGACAGCTCAAAGACTTCGGAAGAGAAACTCGCCGCAGCCATCAACAAGCTCGGCTACCCGGCCACGGTGCGGAAATGACCTGCGGTCCTTCGGTTTCTTTGAAAAAATTAAAACTGTTTCTTATATTCGCAGATTCAGAAACCATGACGGTATAATATCATATAATATATGTACAGGATAGTGGAGAAGGAGTTTCTGACTCCGAACATCTGCAGGATGAAAGTTTCTGCTCCGCGTGTGGCCTCTGCGGCCATGCCGGGGCAGTTCCTTATTGTCAGGACGGACGAGAAGGGAGAACGAATCCCTTTGACAATCAGTGATTATGACCAGGCCGAAGGGACGGTGACAATCGTCATCCAGGCAGTCGGCGCGTCCACCATGCAGATGTGCGGGATGTCCGTCGGTGAGGGCTTCGCGGATGTCGCCGGGCCTCTCGGAATGCCTTCGGACTTCACAGAAACGCCACTGGACGAGTTGAGGACGCGGAAATATGTCTTCATCGCGGGCGGTGTGGGCACGGCTCCGGTCTATCCGCAGGCGAAGTGGCTGCACGGGAGGGGAGCGGCGGTGGACGTGATTGTGGGTGCGAAGACCGCAGACCTTATCATATATGGGAAAGAGATGGCGGCCGTCTGCGACAATCTCCACATCTGCACCGACGACGGCTCGCGGGGCTTTCACGGGCTTGTCACGGCCAGACTTGAACAGCTTGTGGCCGAAGAACACAAGAACTATGATCATGCCGTCGCCATAGGCCCGATGGTCATGATGAAGTTCGCCGTACTCACCGCGAAAAAGCTCGATCTGCCAATGACCGTGAGTCTCAACACCCTGATGATTGACGGCACGGGGATGTGCGGAGGCTGCCGCGTGACCGTGGGCGGACGCACCCGCTTCGCCTGTGTCGAGGGTCCGGAGTTCGACGGCTATGAGGTCGATTTCGACGAGGCCATGCGCCGTCAGGGCATGTACCGGACTCAGGAACAGGCTGCCCGCGAGGCGTTTGAGGCACATCTGTGCAAACTTTTGTAATGGACGAACAAAGGAAAGGGAGATGTCAAGTAGAATACCGAGAGTCCCGGTGAGGGAACAGGATCCGAAGAAAAGGGCGGCAAACTTCGAGGAGGTCTGCTATGGATATGACAGGGAGGAGGCCATGCTTGAGGCCACGCGCTGCCTGCACTGCAAGAATCCGCACTGCGTCGCGGCATGTCCGGTGAACGTGAAGATTCCTGATTTCATCGCGAAGGTGGTTGAGGGTGACTTCGCCGATGCGGCCCGGGTCATCGCGCAGGACTCGTCGCTCCCGGCTGTCTGCGGCCGCGTGTGCCCGCAGGAGACGCAGTGCGAGGGGTCATGCGTGCTCGGGGTGAAGTCCGAGCCTGTGGCGATAGGAAAGCTGGAGCGTTTCGTCGCCGACTGGAGCCGGGAACATCCGGCGGAGGCTTCGGGTGCCGCTTCCGCTGTCGACGGAAAGGTGTCCGGGCAGGAAGGGAACGGCCACAGGGTGGCTGTGGTGGGCAGCGGTCCGGCTGGGCTTGCCTGCGCGTCCGACCTCGCGAAACTCGGCTACGACGTGACCGTCTTCGAGGCGCTGCACAAGGCCGGGGGAGTACTTGAATACGGCATTCCGGAGTTCCGGCTTCCGAAGGACACGGTGCTCGCCGCCGAAATCGGGGCTGTCCGTGCGCTCGGGGTTCACATCGAGACGGATGTCGTGGTGGGACGCACCCTGACGGTCGATTCCCTGCTCGGCAAGGAAGGCTTCGAGGCAGTGTTCATCGGTTCCGGCGCAGGACTCCCGAAGTTCATGGGCATACCGGGCGAAAGTCTCAACGGGGTCTATTCCGCGAATGAGTTCCTCACCCGCAACAATCTCATGAAAGCCTACCGCGATGATTATGCGACACCGATTTCCGTCGGTCACCGCGTCGTGGTGGTGGGAGGGGGCAATGTCGCCATGGACGCGGCCCGCACAGCGCTGAGGCTTCAGGGACTCCGCGCCGCGAAATCGGCGGCCGGTTTGTCCGCCGCCCCGGATGACCACGGAGCCGTTTCTGAAGCCGGGACTCCGGCTGCGGAAACCGTTTCCGTGGTCTATCGCCGCACCGAAGCAGAGCTTCCGGCCCGCCGCGAGGAGGTTCACCATGCAAAGGAGGAGGGAATCCGTTTCGAGTTCCTGACCAATCCGGTTGAGATTCTGTCCGACGAAAAAGGAAATGTCCGCGCCGTCAGATGCATAAAGATGGAACTCGGGGAGCCGGACGCGAGCGGCCGCCGCAGCCCGGTCGCAATCCCCGGATCGGAGTTCGAAATGCCGGCCGACACTGTCATCATGTCTCTCGGAACTTCGCCGAACCCGCTGATAGCGGGCACGACCCCGGGACTCGGAACCACCCGTCGCGGCGGACTTGAAACCACTGACGAAGTCGTCACGACCCGTCAGGGAGTCTTCGCCGGCGGCGATGCCGTCACGGGGGCGGCCACGGTGATTCTCGCCATGGGGGCCGGCCGCAAAGCCGCCTCCGCCATCGACCGTTACGTCAGAGAGCATACCGGGCGAAAGTGACCGGAAAAGATAAATGCATATAGACAAAATCACTCAAATATTTAATATGAAGAAAATAATGCTCATCGCCCTCGCCGCAGTCTGCGGTCTCGGCGCCTGC
>CAVFTG010000083.1:447-8702 GCA_963625415.1 Barnesiella intestinihominis | reverse complement strand
GCATTATGGTCGATTACAACGGCGGGATGAGGCTCGACGGCTTTGTGGAGCAGGGACGCTGCGCGTGGGTGACCTGCGGACCGCTTCTTTTCGCGATGTCCATGCAGAAAGCCAACCGCGAGAACTTCGACATCAATGAGGAGCACTGGACGGAGTACCGCTATGCCCTCACTCCGGAGAGTCTCGAAGGCGCGACGATTGAGACTCTTCCGATGCACAGCCCGTTCGACTGGCGCTACAGCTACGCCACCCTCGCCATCGACGCGAAGGCTTCGCTCGTGGACTGGAATCCGGACAAGGGAGATCCAGTGATGCCGCTTGAGACTCCGGAGACTCTTGAAGAGAACGTGAAGGTCAGGCTCTATCCTTACGGCTTCCTCGCCTACCGCATATCCATGTTCCCTCTGGTCGGAGAAGACTGACGGTGCGGGATAGAAAAATAATCTTATCTTTGTCCCGTTGCACATGCATACGGGACAAAGTGTTTAATTCTGAATATATGGGAAACAGTAAAGTACAAATCTGCGGGGAACCGCTGCCCGGCATGCCGTGGCAGGACAGGCCGGAGGGTTGCGGACAGGTGATGTGGCGCTGCGACAGGAATCCGATTATCGGCCGCCATGAACTGAGCACCTCGAATTCCATTTTCAATTCGGCTGTGGTGCCGTTCAAAAAGGACGGCTACAACTTCGCCGGGGTGTTCCGCTGCGACGACACCAACCGCAGGATGAGACTGCATGTCGGATTTTCTGTCGATGGATTCAAATGGGACATCCGCGAAGAGGATGTGAAATTCACCGGAGCCGACCCCGAGGTCGCCGAATGGATTTATGGATACGATCCCCGGGTGTGCCGGATAGGGGACAGGTTCTATGTCACATGGTGCAACGGCTACCACGGGCCGACAATCGGCGTGGCATGGACGACGGATTTCGAGACCTTCCATCAGGAGGAAAACGCATTTCTGCCCTACAACCGCAACGGAGTGATGTTCCCGCGCAAGATAGGCGGCCGTTTCGCGATGCTCTCCCGTCCGAGCGACACCGGGCACACGGCTTTCGGGGACATATTCTACTCAGAATCGCCCGACCTTGTCTTCTGGGGCAGACACCGTCATGTGATGGCTCCGGCTCCGTTCGAGCAGAGCGCATGGCAGTGCATGAAAATCGGCGCCGGTCCGACTCCTATCGAGACTTCCGAGGGCTGGCTGCTCATATACCACGGAGTGCTCCGCTCCTGCAACGGCTATGTCTATGCCTTCGGTTCGGCTCTCCTCGACCGTGAACAGCCGTGGAAAGTGCTCGCACGCAGCGGACCGTACCTCATCTCGCCGCAGGAGCCTTACGAATGCATGGGTGACGTTCCGAATGTGACTTTCCCATGTGCGGCGCTGCACGACAGCGGGACGGGAAGACTTGCGGTCTATTACGGCTGCGCCGACACAGTGACCGGACTTGCCTTCGGGTATATCGACGAAATCATAGAATTCACGAAAAAGAATTCAATTATATAGTTTTTTGAAAACAACCGGGCTTCCGGGGAGGTTGTCTTAAAAGGATGAAGTGCAAGGCTTGCGACGAAGTTCAAACCGCAGCAACCTGTCGGTTGTGAGGATTTGAACAAGGAGCATAACGAAGCAATTCGCCTTTTAAGACAGCCTCGGGGGGGGAATATGAAAACAGTGAAAAAAATACTTGTCGCGGCGGCTCTTGTCGCGGCGGCGGGCTGCAATGCCGCGCAGGACGGAGACCTTGTGAAATGGGTTGACACTAAAATCGGAACAGGCGGGCACGGACATGTGTTCGTGGGGGCGAACGTGCCTTTCGGCATGGTTCAGCTCGGGCCGACGAGCATCCCGCAGCAGTGGGACTGGTGCTCCGGTTACCACAGTTCGGACTCCACAGTCATAGGTTTCTCCCACACCCATCTCAGCGGGACTGGCATAGGCGACCTTTTTGACGTCACGGTGATGCCTGTCGTCGGGGAGGAAATACGCTGCGCCAGGGGTTCTGAGGACAATCCGGAATCCGGGCTATGGTCCTACGCCGACAGGAGCAGGGAGATTTCCGTCCCGGGCTACTACAGCGTCCCGCTTGAGCGTTATGGAGTGCTTGCGGAACTGACCGCGACGGCCCGGGTGGGAATGCACCGCTACACATTCCCGGCATCGGAGAGCGCGGCCATAGTATTCGACCTTGAAAACGGCGGATGTTGGGACAAGGCCACCGACACCGGTGTCCGTATCGACGGCGACCGCCGCATCTCCGGATGGAGGTTCTCCACCGGATGGGCGAAGAATCAGAAAGTCTTCTTCACCGCCGAATTCTCCGAACCGTTCGTTTCTGCGGAGCTTGATGAGTCCGGGCGGTACTGCCGTCTGGACTTCAGGACTTCCGAGGGACAGAAAATCCTGCTCAAGGTCGCCCTGTCCCCGGTCAGCATGGAGGGCGCGGCCGGCAATCTCGCCTCGGAACTTCCCGGTTGGGATTTCGACGGCACGGTCAGGGCCGCCCGGGAAAGCTGGAACATGGAGCTCGGCAAAGTCCGCATTGAGGACAGCAGGCTCAGCCTCGGTGACAAGGCGGCTGAGGATGCGAAGAAATGCTTCTACACAGCTCTCTACCACACGATGGCGGCTCCGTCGCTTTTCTGCGACGTCAACGGGGACTACCGGGGCGCAGACGGGGAAATCCACACCGGAGCCACGCACAAGTCCATGACGACATTCTCCCTCTGGGACACCTACCGCGCCCAGATGCCGCTGATGACTCTCCTGCACAGGGAAAAGATGCCCGACATAATCAACACGATGCTTGCAATCTGCGATGAACAGGGGAGGCTTCCGGTCTGGCATCTCTGGGGCAACGAAACCGACTGCATGGTCGGAAATCCGGGAATTCCGGTTGTTGCGGACGCCATCGTCAAGGACATCCCGGGTTTCGACAGGGAGAGGGCTTTTGAGGCGATAGTCAAAACTGCCGGTGAAACCGGACGCGGAGGGGAGCTGAGACGCGAATACGGCTACATCCCCTGCGACCTGATGAACGAGGCCGTGGCCTTCGATATGGAATATGCCCTCGCGGACGGGGCGGCGGCGCTTGCCGCCGAAGCTCTCGGCAAGACGGAGGAAGCAGAGACATTCAGGGAGCGGAGCCGTTCATGGAGACATTATTTCGATGAATCGACCGGATTCATGCGCGGGCGCGACAGCCGGGGAGGCTGGCGCACGCCGTTCAATCCGTTCTCTTCCGAACACCGCGCAGACGACTACTGCGAAGGCAACGCATGGCAATACACATGGCTCGTCCCTCACGACATCCCAGGTCTGCAGGAGTGTTTCGGAGGACGGGCGGAGATGCTTGAAAAACTTGATTCCCTCTTCACCGTAAGTTCGGCAATCGACGGAGCGGTGACTTCTCCGGACATTTCCGGACTCATAGGACAGTACGCCCACGGCAATGAGCCGAGCCACCACGTTCTGTACATCTATGCGATGCTCGGACAGCCGGACAAGACCGCTGACCTCGTGCACCGAGTCCTCACTGAACTCTATCATCCGGAGCCTGACGGGCTTTCCGGAAACGAAGACGTGGGGCAGATGTCCGCGTGGTATGTACTTTCGTCAATGGGATTCTATGAGGTCGAACCCGGCTCGGGCCGCTACTGGTTCGGCACGCCCGCCTTTGAAACCCTCACGCTCGACCTCGCCGCCCAGAGGACGGAAGGCGACATGACTCCCGGCGGCAGCTTCACAATCCGCGCCGAAGGTCTCAGCTCAGACAAACGTCACATCCGTGGTGTCCGCCTCAACGGCAGCCGCTACGACAAGCCTTACATAGATTACAGAGACATAATCCGGGGAGGCGAGCTCGTCTTCGAGATGGGTCTGTGAAGAACGGGACTTCGGGATGGGTCTGTGATGCGGAAATCAATCGGCCCTGTTCCAGATTTCGAAAGTGAACGTGATGCCGGTTTTCGGGTCGGTGTGGAGTTCTGAAGCGCTTTCAAGACTCCATGCCGATTTGTCTATTGCGGGGAAGAACCGGTCGGCGTCCGGCGAGGCGGCATGGATGCGGGTGATGCGGAGCCTGTCAACCATAGGGATGGCCTCCTCATAGAGCTGCGCCCCTCCGATGACGAAACACCTGTCCCGACCGCCGTCCCGTTCCGCGACGGTGAATGCTTCATCGAGACTGCGTGCGACGGTCACCGATCCGTCCTCCTGTGTCTGCAAAGTCCGTGAAACGACAATATTGCGCCGTCCGGGCAGCGCCCGTCCGATGGACTCGTATGTCCGCCGTCCCATAATCACCGGACAGCCCATGGTCACCTCCTTGAAATATTTCAGATCTTCCGGCAGATGCCACAGAAGCCCGTTGTCCTTCCCGATGGCTCCGTTCTCCGCCACCGCCGCGATTATGTATTTCTCCATATATGTCTTCTTTTTGTCCTATGTTGTCCGCCTCTCCCGATTCCAAAGCCCTGAATTAAATCTCCGTTGTGAAGCCGTCCCGCCTGAAAACAGCCGCGCCGGCAACTGAAAGAACCACAAGAAGAATCAGCAGCGCCGAGCTTGCCGTGGAAATACGTTCCCCGACGGCATAGGACTGCGGCTCGAAACGCATCACGATTTCGTGCTCCCCGGCCGGGACAATAAGTCCGCGAAGCATCCAGTCTCCCCTGAACAGCTGCGCCTCAACGGCTTCCGGGGCTGCCTTGAAACGGTTTCCGACAGTCTCCCCGACCTCTCCGGATGGTCCGATCCAAGCTTTCCATCCTTCAGGATAGTAGATTTCGCTGAACATCACCGCCCGCTCCGAGGAGTTGCGGCAGAGATAGTGAAGTTCGTTCGGTTCGTAGGAAATGAGCCGGATTCCGTCTCCGGAGGACATCCCGCCGCAGGAACTGTCCGGTTTTCCGTAAAGTGACCCGTCAGCATCTGCGGAGAATGCAGGGCTTTGCGCGATGTCCTTGAAATCAGGACCCAGAATCACGGTGTTTTCAAGATCAGTATCGGCGAGAAAGTCAATCTCTTCGTTCACCGAAGACGCAACCCGCGCCGAGTACGCGAACCAGCAGTTCCCGAAGGCACGTCCGTTCACAACCGGCGGCATATTGTCTCCGAGCACGATATATCTGCCGTTCAGCATGGATGTAACCCGCAGATAAGGCAGATTCTCCTCAAGTTCCCCGATTGTCCCGCAGTCACCGGCCGCCTTATAGACGGAATTGATTTCTCCGGAAATATACCGCTCAATCAGATCCTGATAGCGCTGTAATTTCACAGGGCTGTAGCCGCCTATGCACTTGTGGCGGTAGCTCTGATGTGCATCGTTGAAAGTGTTCACGCTGAGGTCAAGCACCCTGTAGGACAGATTCTCGTCGGCAAGTATATCCTTGTCTACGGGTCTCTCCCTGAACTGCGCCTCCCAGTTCTTCGGCGAGATGAAATGGTCGTTGTTCAGATAGCGTTTCCCGACGAAGAACAGGTCGCAGAGAACCAGCAGGGCGATCAGACCGCCGGCCACCGCCGTCCTTCCGATGTGGGCGAAAGGCTTTTTCCCATAAATCCAGAGAAGGACTGCGGCCGCGACCACAATGAGAAGAAAACTTCCTCTGGCATCATTACGGAGCATCGCCATGCGGTCTTCGCGCAGCGCGTCCACAAGCACGTCCTGCATCCCCGCGTCACTCGCCGCGCTGAAATCCCCGGCGATTCCCGGGAACAGAGCCATCAGAAGACAGAAGCCTCCGGTGATTCCTGCGGCCCAGAACACGGAACGGATGACCTTCCGACCGTCATATTCCGCCTTCAGAATCTTGTCGAGAGTCAGGAAACCGAGCAGCGGAACCGTCACCTGAAGCACCGTCAGAGCCATCGACACCGTCCTGAATTTGCTGTACATCGGCGCGTAATTGAACCACAGCCGGGTGAACCACATGAAATGGCTGCCCCAGGCGAGGAAAACCGCGATGGCGGTCGCGATGAGAATCCACCACTTGTCCTTCCCCCTGAAAAGGAAAAGTCCGAGGACAAAAAGGAATATGGTGACGGCTCCGAGATACATCGGGCCGGCCGTGAAAGGCTGCGGACCCCAGTACATCGGCAGCTGCTTCACAGTCTGTTTCACATTCGGCTGCCCGGCACGCCGCAGGAGTTCCTCCGTCGCTCCGTGCCTGAGATGCGGGTCACAGGCAGACGCGCCTCCGTTAAAATTGGGAATCAACAGATTGGGCATCTCATTGATGCCGTAGGACCATGCAGTCGCATATTCGAGGTCAAGCCCTTTGGCCGCGGCCTTGGCCTCTTTCACGGCCTTCGCGTCGCCGGCGTGCTCCGCCTTGTCCGCCGCGAGTTCCGAACCCCCGCGCATGGTGTATTTCGAGTACTTGTAGGTGGGAATCAGTTTGTTGGCGTTTGTCGCGATTCCGATGCAGCCCACAACGAGCAGCAGCGCCGAGGCGGCGAAGAACCGCTGAATCCTGCGCCCGCGCTCCTCCTTTCTGATGCAAACCCAGACAAGCAGCGTCAGCGCATAGACAAAAATCACAATGGCGAGATAATAAGTGATTTGCGGATGGTTCGCCTTGATCTGGAAACTCAGCGCAAGGGCGAAGAGCACCGACGCGAGCACAGTTCCGGGCAGCCAGGACTTCCATCCACCCTTAAGCCCCCTCATCGCACATCGGTAGGTGTAGGCCACTCCGGCGAGCACCCATGGGAAGAATGCAATCGCCTGCATCTTCGTGTTGTGCCCCACCTGGATAATCTGCATGTTGTAGGAGCAGAACGCGATGGCAATCGCGCCGCCGATTGCGGGAACGAGTCCGCAGCCGAACGAAAGCATCAGCAGGAATCCGCCGAGAAGCGCGATGAAGAAATAGGTCGCCGGCCGCCGGCCCGTCAGCAGCAGTTTGTACATCCATTTTGTCCAGTCACCGTCGAAATCGTCGATGGTCGCGGTCGTGGGCATGCCCCCGAACATCGAGTCCGTCCAATGCGTCTTATCCTCCGGGTGCTGCGCATTATAGGTCAGAGCCTCGTTCGCCATGCCTTTCCATGAGGATATATCCCCTTGATTCACAATCTTTCCGCTCAAAACCTGAGGCACGAAAGAATATGACAGAACCAAGAAGAACACGACAACCCCAAGATAAATCAATATCTTCTTCACAATGTCGCCGCCAAATGTCATTTTATTCATATGCATAAAAATTCATATATCACAGTGTTTGACAAGCAAAACAAGGCGCGCAAGGCTTTATAAAGACGGGAGGTGAAAGACCCGCCGCGATTTTTTTCATGAGCGGAGGGCGTTTGCCTCCCGGCATAAAGCCGTTACCTCTGATTCAACAGCGATTCGAACAGCTGCGCCATCTGCCGGGTGAGCTGCCGGCGGGAATAGCGTCCGATGTCCTCCTCATTGTCATCGAGCCGTCCTTCGCGGAACAGATTCCAGCAGCGGAGAACCTCCGCCTTGAGACCAGCCGCATCGTCCCATCCGAATGTCCTGCCAGCGTGCGCGTCATCCAGCACCCTTGCCATCGCCCCGTCGGTCTGTCCGATTCCGATTACCGGACGGCGCGAGGCGAGATACTCGAACAGTTTTCCCGGGAGCGTCGCCCTGTACTCGGGCTCCTGTCTCAGCGGCAGAATCAGCACCGAGGCGCCGCACTGTTCGCGCACAGCCCCGTCGTGGCTGACATAGCCGAGATTCACGAGATTCTCGCCGAGTCCCTCCGCCGAAATCGCCTCAATAATCTGTGTATCAGTTTTCCCCGCAAGCCGTATGCGCAATTTGGACGCGAACTCCTCATCGGAAGCGGCAATTCCGGCCAGAGCTTTCCATAGTTCGAGCGGATTGCCGTCAGCGGCGAAAAGTCCCGTGTGCACGATGTTGAAGAAATCCCTGTTCTCGCTTCCCGTCTCCTCCTCAAGCGCTCTCATCTCCAGATCCGCAGTCTCGAAATCCTCCTCATCGAACCCGTTGGTAATCAGAGCCACCGGAGTCGAAGTCATCTGCCTGAACTCCTCCTGCACGAGAGGGGAGACCGCCACGACCGTACTCGCGTCATCGAGAACCCTCCTCTCGAGCCTTTCGTGCCGGCGTCGGGAAATCCCCGTAAGGGAAAGATGCTTGAAATAAAACATCCGTGTCCAAGGGTCGCGGAAATCGGCCACCCACGGTATGCCGGTCGCACGGGCGAGTTTCCGTGCAATCAGATGCATGGAATGCGGAGGCCCGGTGCTCACG
>CAVFTG010000083.1:0-437 GCA_963625415.1 Barnesiella intestinihominis | reverse complement strand
CGATGACATCCACCGGATGCTCCTCCAGATACTTTTTCAGAAATTTCACCGACGGCCGCACCCAGAGGCAGCGCGGGTCCGGAATGAAGAAATTACCCCGGATCCACAGTGAAATCTTCCGCCCGAGGCTCTTTTTCTGCGCATTTATCGGATTGACCTCCGAAGCGGCGTTTGCTCCGGCCTTACCCGTGGCCTCGCCCTCGGCACCCCCGGTCTTTCCCTTTCCGGTCAGCCTGCGATAAATCCCGTAAGGCTCCAGAATCGGCCGCTTGAGAATCTCCGCATCTTCGGGGATGTCATCCTCCAGAGTCCTGTCAATCACACCGGACTCCGGATTCTCGGGGGTGTAAATTACCGGCTGCCAGCCGTTCTGCGGCAGATACTTCGCGAACTTCACCCACCGCTGCACGCCGGATCCTCCCGACGGCGGCCAATAG
>CAVFTG010000082.1:7680-8829 GCA_963625415.1 Barnesiella intestinihominis | reverse complement strand
TTCTCACCTCTACTGTAGGAGGGTTGAGATAACGTATTTCATTGTTCTGTGCCATGGTCTATTCCTCCTTTTTAGCTGCCTTGTTTGCCCTTCTCTTCTCCGCGTAAGCGACGGCGTGCTTGTCCATCGCGAACGTGAGGAAACGGATTACGCGCTCGTCACGGCGATACTGTGTCTCAAGGTTCGCAATCAGCGACGGCTCAGCCTTGAACTCAATGAGATAATAGAAACCTGAAGTCCTCTTCTGGATCGGATAAGCCAGCTGACGGAGACCCCAGTCCTCTTCGTACACGATTTCACCACCATTCTCTTTGATGAATCCGGTGTACTTGGCAACCGCTTCCTTCATCTGAACATCAGACAAAACGGGAGTTGCAATGAAAACGGTTTCGTACTGTTTGATCATTTTGTTTGTAACTAAATGTTTATAAATAAATTGCAGTCCGCCGTGAGCCGCCAGTAAGTACGACTTGCCACGAACGGGCTGCAAATATAGAGATTTTCAGCTGATTTACAAAAAAAAGATATTGTTCCTTTCAGGACAATATCTCCACTGCGGAAAAATTCCCGCCGAGCAATTCCGCTGCCGGAAATTACTCTGCAACGACGGTGCTGTCGCAAGCTGTGCAGCAAGTGTTGCAGGAATCGCAGCACTCCTTGCAAGGCTCTTCAGCAGCCTCAGCTTTCTTGCAGCAATTGTTGTTGCATGCGCAAGAAACAGATGCGAGCGCAACGGCCGCAAATGCCAAAGACATGAATACCTTTTTCATGACTTCAAAAAATTTAGTTAAACAATACCCCGAAGAAAAGAGGGGAAAACACCATTTGCTGTCACCCTTTTCTACGAACCGCGAAAGTACACATAATTTGTAAATCCGCAAATATTTTTCTCGACTTTTTGTTCAAAAAACATTACAAAACCGCCGGTTGCCCCTGCTGACAGGGGACACGGTCAAGTCTGAAGACCTCCATGTCGTGAATCTTTCCATTGTCGATATGGAAACGCAGAGCCGTGCGGACGATATGGAAACCCTGAATCCCGGCCGCTCCCGGATTCAGCACCATCATGTCGAAATTCTTGTCATAGACCACCTTGAGTATGTGCGAGTGGCCGCAGACGAAGATGTCGGGCCGGAAGCGCATCAGAAG
>CAVFTG010000082.1:0-7670 GCA_963625415.1 Barnesiella intestinihominis | reverse complement strand
ATCAGAAGAGCGTAGGCGTTGCGGTCGTACTTCCCCGGGAAGCCTCCGATGTGGGTCATCAGCACCTTCATCCCCTCACATTCCCAGAAGCGGTGCAGAGGGTAGTCGTAGCGGAGGTCGTAGTTGTCGCAGTTCCCGCAGACCCCCACAAGAGGCTTGAACGCGGCGATTTCCGCAGCTGTCTCAAATCCTCCGCCGAAATCCCCGGCATGCCAGATCTCATCCACCGGCGCGAGAAACTCGCGGAACTCGGGGCTGAACACCCCGTGCGTATCTGAAATAAGTCCTATGAACATAATCGCTGAAAATTATCGTGCGACAGGCTGTCTCTCCGGATTCTGTCACAGCTGGACAAAAAGATCCGGACGGCTCCTCATAAACCGTCGTCTCACAAAACCAGAGCCGCATAGACCGCCCCGACACAGAGCAGGGCGGCGGTTTCGGTGCGGAGACGGGACGGGCCGAGATGAACCGGAATGTAGCCGCGCTCCAAGGCGGTTCGCAATTCCTCCTGAGAAAAATCACCTTCCGGGCCTATGAGAACCGTGATTTCGGGAATATCGCCCACCGCCGGCAGACCGTCGTGAACCGTGTTTTCTTCGTATGCCGCAGGTTTGCAGGTTCCTGACTTCCGGAGAGCCGCGTCAAGATGTTCCCGAAGAGCCTCCTTCACGGATCTGCGGGGATGGTCCGCATCCTCGAAGCAGCAGGCGATCAACCTGAGAGTCTGCTGTCCGGCGGACCGGCGTCGTGTTCCGGATGAGGAAACCGGGACTTCTCCGTGGACCTTTGCGGGGATTTCTTCGGGAACTTCTCCAGAAACATCTTCGCAAACCTCTCCGCAAACATCACGTGAAACGTCAGGAGAAGTCTCCCCCGCCCCGCAGATGAAGTCCCTGACAGCCACAGGCTCGGCGACATGCGGGACCGCGCCTTTCAGGGACTGCTTTGCTGCGGAGAGGACTATCTTTTCAAGCCGCTGCGTCTTGACCGCACGGCGCTCGGAATGTTCCCCGATCACTGGCGCAATCACGTCGACCCCCATCTCCGTCGCCTTCTCGACAAACCATTCATAGCGGTCAATGTTCTTGGTGGGGCAGACCGCCATCGTCAGACGATACGGATGCCCGTTCCAGTTCCCGATGCAGGAAAGAACCTCGGCCTCAACCGCCTTGGGCCTGTCACCGACAATCCGGCATCGCATCAGCCTCCCCCGTCCGTCGATGACGCTGATTTCATCGCCGGCACGATGTCTCAGAACCCGTACACAGTGACCGGACTCCTCCTCATCGAGACGGACGACATTCCCATCAATATCCTCAGAATAAAACAGTTCCATAGTTATCCCCCCCCTGGATTCAGATTTCCCCGCCGCCTCACTTCCGGATTATCTCAATCGAGGCGTCAAGCCCCACTTTGATAATCGACGAGGCCTGTCCGGTGGCGCCGCTTTCAAGAGCACGGTCAACCACATAGTCAACCCCCTCAAGCACAGGTTTCGTGATTTCCGGAAAACTCTTCGGTGTCGGCTCTCCGGAAATGTTGGCCGAAGTGGAAACCAGCGGCCGGCCGAGAGCCGAGACAAGATCCCGGCAGAAATCCATCATCGGTATGCGGATTCCAACCGTCCCGTCCTCAGCCACGACATTATGCGCCAGAAGGTGACGCTCCGCCGCCTGTCCTTCCTCTCCGCAGACCGCTCCCGGATAGATGATGGTCATCGGCCTGTCATTGACCTCTATCAGCTGCACGGCCATCTCCGGAATCTCACGGACATAGCGGCAGATCATGTCAATGTCCGATGCGAGCAGAACCAGCGACTTGCTGTCCGAACGCCGTTTCAGGGCATAAATCCTCGCCACGGCCTCCGGGTCGGTCGCATCGCAGCCGAGCCCCCAGACGGTGTCGGTCGGATAGAGGACAATCCCTCCCCTCCGCAGGACATCGAGCGTCCTTTTCAATTCTTCCTTATAGTTTTCCATATCTTCATATGTTCATATCTCATATATTTCCACCGGCATCAGGGAACTGTCCGGAAATATCCCGAAGTTTCATTCTCCCGGAACGACTTCCGTCACCACCGGATAATGGTCGGAGAATTTCACCCTGTCCGTCCTGTGGGAAATCGAATGCCATGTCTCCGGAATGAAGGCATAATCAATGCGGAGCATCGGCCAGAATGCGGAATAGCTCGCTCCGAAACCATGCCCCGACTCGACGAAAGTGTCCTTGAACCTCCGGCTCATGCGGTGGTAGGTGTATGACATGGGATTGTCGTTGAAATCCCCGCACACGAAAGCCTCAACAGGACTTTTCTCGATGTGGGCGAGAACGTCGCCGACCTGTCTGGGACGGCGCACGATGGATTTCCTGTATTTGTCCTCCGTCCGCAGGAAAGTCGCCCTGTCTCCGGTGAAAGATTTCCATACGTTCGTCATGGATATGGCGTAACTCTCGAAATGACAGTTATATACCCGAAATTTTCCGGCAGGGGTCGAATAATCCGTATATATCGCCATGTTCCTGCTGCCGTCGAACAGAATCTTGCCTTTCCCGCATGGCGCGAGACGGCTCAAGGTGACGTTTCCGCAAGAGCGGCACTTTCCTTCGAAGAGGTAATATTCCACATTGTAGCCGGGAAGATGCGAACTTACATATCTTCTCAGACCGGGAAGATCCTCGGTCATATATTCCTGAAGACAGATGATGTCGGCATCCTGACGGCGCAGATAGGCGAAGACGGAGTCCGTGCACATGCGGGACGACATCATATCCCTGCGGTGGGAAAAACGCCCCACATTGTAGGTGAGCAGCCTGAAAGAGTGACTTCCAGAACCGGCAGGGGTTTCACCCCGCGCCACGGCACGGCTTTCATCCGCCCCCGCGGACTCCGTGCCTCCGAAACGGACATAGCGTCCGACGAAAAACAGCGAAGGCAACACCGCAAGCAGAGGAATCATGAAAAGACGCGAACGCCGCAAAGCCGCCCAGACCAGCAGAACGAGGTTGAGGACGAACAGGGGGAAAAACAGCAGTCCGAAGATGGAGAAGAACCAGACCTTCGCCGGATTCACGACAACGGAAACATACGACAGCAGGAGCAGTCCCGCCGCCGCAAGCATCAGAGCGCCGGCCGAGATGCCGGCAAACAGATTCCGCTGTCTTTTTTTCTTCTTCCGTCCCATGACGTACCGCATTTTCCGTATTGTTCTATACCGAAGCCGTATTTCTCCGCATCATTCCGCGCCGCAGCGGGAGTCACCCGTTGTAGTAGTCATACATTTTGTTGCCACGCTTCCAGTAGAGGATGAGAATAAGGCCGAAGAGCATGCCGCCGAGGTGGGCGAAATGGGCGATGCCTCCGCCTATGCCCGTGACTCCGGTGAAAAGTTCGATGGCGGCGAATATGAGGACGAACCACTTGGCCTTCAAGGTTATCGGCGGAAAGAGCAGGGTCATCAGCGAATCCGGGAAGAGCATCGCATAGCCGAGGAGCAGACCGTAGATCGCGCCGGACGCGCCGACGGTCGGCGTCATGCAGAGAGTCTGGATGGAACGGTTGGCCGCGAGAGCGTCAGCCGCCGCGCCGGTGTTCACGATATGCTCCCAATGCAGGTACTGGCACCATTCCACGCCGGTGTGCAGGGCGGCCGCGCCGAGACCCGTCACGAAATAGAACAGCAGATACTTCTTCGGACCCCAGACCCTCTCGAGCACGCTGCCGAACATGTAGAGGGTGAACATGTTGAAGAATATGTGCCAGAAGCCGCCGTGCATGAACATGTGCGTGACGAACTGCCACCAGTGGAAATACTGGGATTTCGGATAGAAGAGGGCGAAAGTCTCGTACATGAAGTCCGGGCGAAGCTCCGCGATTATCCAGATCAGGAAGTTTATTATGATTATGTTTTTCGTCACCGGCGGGACTGCGCTGAGGAATCCTCCGCCGCTGTTTCTGAATCTGACTTGCATTCTGTTTTCTTGTTTATGCCGGGAGTCCCCGCGTCTGCGGCCGGGCTCCCGACCCGTTTAAAATTTTCTGTCAAGTTCGTCCGCAGGAATCACCGTCATGGTCTTCCTGCCGGCCGCCGTGAATTCCGGATTGCTGCTGGCCATCAGAGCGTCAATCAGCCGCTGCGCCTCGGCCGCGTTCCGCACACCGTCATAGCCCGACGCTCCGAGCACGGCAAGTTTTCCCGCCATGTCCGGACGCAGGAGTTCCGACATCGCGGAACGATTGTCCTGAAGGAGCAGGAGCAAATCCCCCACCATGGCTTCCACGCGCCCCCCGTCCGAAGAATACCCGACCGGTACGGCGTTCACCACGACTGAATCCGTCCCGAACGGGGCTATGTCGAAGCCGAAGCCCTTGAGCAGTTCCCCATTGGCCTCCACGACAGGCACGTTCTCCACCCCCACCCTCACGGAAACCGGAAAGAGCAGAGTCTGGGAGAAGCTTTCCGGATCCGCTTCACGGCGGCCGCCGATGAAACGGTCGTAGAGAATCCTCTCCATCGCGCGGCGGGCGTTCACCACGAGCAGGCCGGACTTGGAATTTGTCACGACATACTTGTCCTGAACGGTTATGAAACTGCGGGTGACGCTGAGACTGTCCTCGAAAAGTCTGCCGTAGCCGTCGCGGCGGTCGACACAGGCGGAAGTCCCGTAACCGCCTCCCTGTCCCTGAAAATGCTCTTCAGCCCCGGAAGGCATGCCGAAATCCGCGAATCCGGCTTCTCCGAAAGGGTCAGGCTGATTCCGGAAGCCGTCGTTGTCGAAAGGATTGTAGTCGCTCACCGGCATCCGGGGCTCGGAAACCGGCCTGTATTCATCGGCATGGCCGCCCACCACCGGAAGTTCCGGCACGGAGGCCAGGTCGAAATCTATGGATGCCGTGCCGAAAGAGTTCTTCCCGAGAGTCTCCCTCACGCAGGCATAGAGCGTCTGGAATATGAGGGAATCGTCCTCGAACTTGATTTCCGCTTTCTGCGGGTGGACATTCACGTCGACATTGTGCGGATCGACTTCGAGATATATGAAATAGGTCGGAGTCGTCCCCTCGGCAATCATCCCTTCATATCCTTTCATCACGGCCTTGTGGAGATAGGGGCTGCGGAAATATCTTCCGTTCACGAAAAAAAGCTGGTTGCCCAGCCCCTTGCGGGCCTTGTCCGGCCGTCCTATGAAGCCGGAGACGCGCATTATGGAAGTTTCCGCGCAGATGTCCGTGATTTCCGAAGCCACACCCGCGCCCGCAATGTCCTGAACTCTGAATTTCAGAGACTTGACAGGCTTGAGGACATAGACCTCGCGGTTGTTGTGAATCAAGGTGAAGCCGATGTCCGGACGGGTGTATGCCACATGCTGGAATTCGGTCACTATGTGCTTGAGCTCCACGCTATCGGACTTGAGGAACTTGCGCCGTGCGGGCACATTGTAGAAAAGGTTGCGCACTGAGAAGTTCGAACCGGCCGGGACGGCTGTCTCGATGACCGAAAGCAGCTGAGAATCGGCGAAATCCACCTGACATCCGACCTCGTCCTCCGCCCTGCGCGTCTTGAGGGTGACTTCGGAAACGGCCGCAATCGACGCGAGTGCCTCCCCCCTGAAGCCGAAACTGCGGATGTCCATCAGGTCATCGGCGGTGGAGATTTTCGAGGTGGCATGACGCTCGAAGGCCAGCACGGCCTGTTCCGGAGACATCCCGCAGCCGTTGTCTATGACCTGAATCTGCGTCCTCCCGGCATCCTTTATGATGACGCTGACCTGTGTCGCCCCCGCATCGACGGAGTTCTCCATCAGTTCCTTCACCACGGAGGAGGGCCGCTGCACGACCTCCCCGGCGGCAATCATGTTCGCTATGCTGCTCGGCAGTATCCTTATGTCCATACTACGCAAAAAGCAGCTGGTAATACTTGGCAATCAAGTAGATGACGACAAAGGCCAAAATCAGCGTCACCGCCCCGATGATTCGCTGCACCTTGTTCGCCCCGCGAGTCCTGGAATAGTTCCCGTTCCGCAGACTCCCCCTTATGTAGGAGCCGGGGGCGTAGCTCTTCTCCTTCGTCCCGTCGACAGCCCCGAATTTTTCCTTCAGCGCCTCTTTCTCCTCGTCGTAGTAACGCGGTCTGTAATTGAAGACCCTGTGTTCCTGAGTCCCGAAGAATCCGAAATTGAATAATCCCATAATCCCGTAATTTTCTCTCAAGACAGTCCGTTCCGGATATGCATCGAACCCGAAGGCATGTCAGAACAGTCCGCCCGAGAACATATCCTGCAAATTTAATCATTTTTCATTATTTTTGCATCCGGCGGAAGGGCTGTCGCGACAAAAGAATATGCTCATGGACGCCGCCGGATGTTTGGAGACATGGATATGGAAGATATACGAATAGGTCAGGGATATGACGTGCACGCGATTGCGGAGGGGCTGCCGATGTGGCTCGGCGGCGTGAGAATCGACGGCCCTGCGGGCTTTGTCGCGCATTCCGACGGCGACGTGGCGATTCACGCGCTGTGCGACGCGATGCTCGGGGCTCTCGCCCTCGGAGACATAGGGAAACATTTCCCCGACACCTCGGAGGAGTTCCGGGGCATCGACAGCAAAATTCTTCTCGGGCGGGTGGACGCTCTCGTGAAAGAACGGGGCTACAGGCTCGGGAATGCGGACATCACCATAGCCCTTCAGACCCCGAAGCTCGCCGGTTACATCCCGCAGATGCGCGAAACACTGTCCGGCATACTCGGCTGCACCCCCGACCGCATCTCTGTCAAGGCCACCACGACCGAACGTCTCGGCTTCGTCGGACGCGGGGAAGGCTGCGAAGTCTGGGCGGCCGTCCTGCTGCTGAGAAGCTGAAAGGAGGGATTTCTGCGGTTGTCAAAAAAATGCCCCAGAGTGACCTCTGAGGCATTTTGAAGCGGTGCGGAAGGGCACCTGTTTTTCTTTATTCGGCTGAATTGGCTTTAATTTCAAAAACTCATAAAGTATTGAGTGTTTCTTTCAAACTCCGTACGGTGAAAAAGGATGGCGAGGCCAATCTCACCGCCAGAATTCAGGCCGAGAAAATCGGTGTCAATCTCCTCGTCAAGACTCCCATCAAAGTCGATATCGCCAAGTACACCGCCTCTCCACAGGGGAAGCTGTACCGTGACATCTTTATGGTGGGCGTGTGGACAGCGCAGCGCGTGAGTGACTACAACAATATCCAGAAGGACGATATCCAGACGATAAAGAAGCGCTGGATTGAGGATGTTCCGGATCCTGAGCATCCCGGTGAGACCAAGGCTGAAATTCGCACCCGTGAAATCACCTACATCAACATCCGCCAGCAGAAGACCGGAGCGAAGGTGGCCATTCCTTGCTCTACTCAGCTCAAGATGATTCTGGAGAAGTATGACTATCAGATTCCCCATCAGGCTGAGGCTGTGCTGAACCGGGACCTCAAGGAGTTGGGGAAACTGGCCGGCCTCACGGAGAAGGTGGAGATTGAGAACACGAAGGGCGGCAAGTCAACCATCGAGAAGATTCCGAAGTTCGAACTGATCCATTCTCATACCGCCCGCAGGACCGGGGCCACTCTGATGTACCTCGCCGGAATGGACATCTACGACATAATGAAGATTACCGGCCACTCCACGCCCGTGATGCTGAAGAAGTACATCAAGGC
>CAVFTG010000081.1:0-8848 GCA_963625415.1 Barnesiella intestinihominis | reverse complement strand
CCGGCGAAGTTCTTGGCCTAGAGAAGGTCGTTGGCCTTGTTCATCATGCCCTGTGGCTTGAGAGCCTCGGCATCCTCGACTACGTCGGTCACGCCGTATTCTTTCGCCTGTGCAACCGCCGCGTCGATTTCAGAGAGCCCTTTGTCGTAGTTTCCGTCCTTTATGGAGTCCTTCGCGATGCTGAACATGATTTTCGGAATATATTCCCGGCAGTTGTTCACCATCTCCGCTCCTTCCTCTCCGCAAGCTTCCGCCATGGTGAGAGCCGACCTGAAATTTTCGAGAGCCTCGTCATTGTTCCCCGCCTGGAGAGCCATCGCACCGTTGTTGTAAGTTTCTGTGGCCTGCGCCATGTCCTGCGCAGAAACGGCAACCGCAGACACGAGGGCTGTCGCAATGATAAGTAGAATTTTCTTCATATTTAAAGGATTTTATCGGTTCAAACGTTCGACGGCATCCGTCGGTCACTGTCCGGCGCGACAATGCGGAGCGGACGGCATGAACCGCAAATTTAACATATATTTCTTAAAAATATACAATTTGGTCTCCGATTCTTGCCATTTGCACTAACTTTGCGGAAAGAAAGTTTATGAGAAAGATATATGGAATCATTCTCGCCGCGTCAGTCCTTGCGGCGGCGAACATGTCGGGGGCGTGGGCGCAGAGCCTGAAGAAACTGCCTGACGATCCGAAGATTACGTCCGGGGCGTTCCCGAACGGCATGAACTGGTATGTCGTGTCCAATCCTGCTGAAAAGGGATTCGCGGATTTCTCCCTCGTGTGCCGCCATCCTTCCGACAGCCGGAGTTATGGGGAAATTTCACGGAGGATACTCATGGAACAGGGACGGATTCAAGGCAGGAATCTTCAGAAATTCCTGTCCTCCAATGCCGTGGCTCCCGCTGAGACCGGCTATGCGCAGTCCGGTGACGAGGCGCTTTCTTTCCGCTTCGGGGATGTCATGCTGCAGCGCGGCCCGTCCGTCACCGATTCCCTGCTGCTCGCGGTTTTCGGAATCGCCGGGGAACTTTCTTCGACCGCGCAGGGGGACAGCCTCCGTTTCCCGCTTGAAAATATGGCGGTGATAGTCTCAGGCGACGTGAACGCTGGGGAGATTGTTACGAAGATGGGCGTTTTCTCCCTCATGATTCCGAGAAATGACGTTTCAGACGTTTCCGCACCGGTCTCCCGGGAGACGGACGGCGGCGGGCGCAGGGCTGAGGTGGCCGTCGATACGCTCGGGAACGTGTGCCGACTGTCCGCGTCTTTCCGCTTCCCGAGAATCCCGAGAGAATTCATGCCGACTCCCCGTTTCGCCGTGGTTGACAAGATGGCGGGAACATTCCGCTTCATCGCCGTGAACAGGCTTCGGGACGCGCTGAATGCATCGGATATTCCTTTCTATGGCATCAGCTCCGGGCACATCTCAAGCGCCGACATGTCCGGACAGGAATGCATCAGTCTGTCGTTCAATGTGCTGACGGAGAATGCTGATGCTGCGATGAGATGTTTCGGAGAAGTTCTCGGTTCGCTCGACAGGGGAGAGATAGGTGTCGATGACATTGTGCTTTCCACCGCCTCATATAATGAAAAATGCCTTGCCTTGTCGGCTGATGCGGTGGGAAATTCGGAATATGTCAGAATATGCGAAGCTTCGTTTCTCCACGGAGCGCCTCTCGGCACGGAAGCGCAGCTTTGTGAATTCTGCCGTTCGAGAGTGCTTCCGGACACTTTGCAGCTGAGGCTGATGCGGTCATTCTCCGAGGCTCTGCTTTCTCCGGACGGGAGCTGCGATGCATTTCTCGCCGGGTGGAACGACGGGAAGACGGTGCGCGGACGGAATCTTGAACTGCGTGATACGCTGCTTCTTCCCGGGCCGTCCCGGAAAAAATCAAAAGTCAGGACAGGGAAGGAACAGATGTCCGGTGGGGAAACATGGACATTCCAGAACGGTCTGAAAGTCCATTACAAGCGAGTGGCCGGTGCGAAGAAGCTGCATTGGGCTTTGAGTCTCGACAAAGGCTGCGCTTCGGTCGAGGGGCTTCTTCCCGGTGAGGCGGCTTTTTCCCCGGAACTCCTGAAGTGCCGTTCCGTCTCCGGAATCGGCAGCGAAGAGCTGGGGGACATCATGACGGCCGCAGGCATCACCGCAGACGCCTCTGTCTCGCTTTATTCCACGACACTGAAAGGCACGGCCTCCCCCCGCAGCCTCAACCTGCTGCTTCAGGGGCTTGCCGGACTGTTCCGCGACAGCTGCACCGACACGGTGGCAGTCACCCGCCTGATGCGTTCGCTGCCTGTCAGAAGAGAGATGGTTCTTGAGGGACGCGAGGCTCGGATCGCCGGAATCGACAGCCTCATCTGCGCGGACAACCCCTATTCGGAGATAAGGGCATACGGAAATGTTACGGATTGGACCGCCGTCAAGGCCGAAAAATTGTTCAGCGACGTTTTCTCCGATGTCGGCAACGGTTTCTTCGTGATTTCGGGGGATATGGATCCGTCGGAGCTCAAGACCGCGTTCGCATGGTATGCCGGTGAATTCCCTGTCACCGGACACCTTGACAGGCGGCCGCGTGTGCGTTTCAGTCCGGTTTCCGGGCAGTCCACGATTTTCCGCAGCGGAAGCGCGGAGAGCATCGACGTACTGATGTCAGTCGCCCTGCCGATGACCGTTTCCAACCTCTGCACGTCAAAGCTCGTTTCCAATCTGCTCGAAGACCATCTGTGCGCCTCTCTCGCCGGATCCGGATTCCATGTCAGGGTCGTTCCTTCATTCAGCCTGTACCCGCAGGAGCGGTTCAGCCTGCTCGTCTCTCTCGACAGGATTCCGGCGGACGGGGTTGTCTGCGGGAATCCGGAGGACACTGAGATTCTTCCGGTTCTTGCCGCACTCCGTTCCGCGCTTTCCCGCGCCCCGGAGGCTGAATGGCCTGCGGCTGTCCTGAACGCATGGAAGACGCGGCTGAACGGTGTGCATGACACCGAGACGGCTTCGGCGGAGTACTGGCGGGATGCACTTGTTCTGCGCTATGCCGACGGCCGTGATTTCAGCACGAAGCTGTCCGAGCGTATGAATGCCGTGACGGACGCCCAGATCAAGGACATTATGAAGAAGATTGTGGAGGGCAGCCGTGTCGAGTATGTCGTAATGAAGTGACGGGAGGGGAAAAGAAATGAGTGACTACAGCCCAATAATACAGATAGACGACAAACTCGTCTCCGGTGAGATTCTGACGGAATTCTTCGCCTGTGACTATGCGAAGTGCAAGGGGGTCTGCTGCGTGATAGGCGACAGCGGCGCTCCACTGCTCGAATGCGAACTTCCGGCGCTTGAGAAGAATTACGGGAACTTCAGCCCGGCCATGTCGGAGGAGGGCCGCAGGGCGGTGGGCGGGAAAGGTTTCTTTGAAATCGACGTTGACGGTGATCTCGTCACTCCGCTCGTTCCGGGCTCGGAGGAATGCGCCTATTGCCGGCGTGAATCTGACGGCAAATGCCTGTGCGCCATTGAGGAACAGTGGAACATGGGGAACGGGGACTTCTGCAAGCCCATTTCCTGCCGGCTCTACCCGATTCGCGTCTCCGTCCTCTCCAACGGCATGACGGCTCTGAATCTGCATCGCTGGGACATCTGCCGCGATGCCTTCGTCAACGGCCGTCGCAGGAAAATACCTGTCTATCGGTTTCTTGAGGCTCCTATTGTCCACTTTTTCGGGGAGGAGTTCTATGCCGCCCTTGAGGCGGCCGCCAAACAGTTGCGGGGCGCATAAAAAGCGGTCTGCCGCGTCGGGCGGCTTGATGAAATCCTCACAACCGTCAGGTTGCTGCGGTTTCATCTTTCCCGTCCGCCTTGCATCCCATCTTTTTCTGCATCCCCTTTTCTCAGAGGATGGTTTCGTGTTGCGGGGCGCATAAAAAGCGGTCTGCCGCGTCGGGCGGTTCGGCTATTCCTTGTCGCTTAGCTTATATTCCATGTGGGATGCGACCCGTGCGATGTCTTTCGACGGACCCTCGATTTCAATTCCGCCGAAAGTCGGGGTGACGGTGAGACGGTCCTCCCAGCGTCGGGCGATTCTGACTGCCGTCTTACGGGCGCGGTAGCAGAGTCTTCCGGCGGATTCGCTTTCGAGGACATAGTCGTCGCGGTCGGCGAAATAGCCTTTCACCGCATCTTCGACCTCATTCCATTCTCCCGGAATCTGAACTTTCCTTTTCTGGTAGCCGAGTCTCGGATATATCGCCGAGAATATGAAGAATACGGCGCATATTTCCAGAACCGATTTCCATCCGTTTATGAACAGACCTTCGACACCTCCGTCTGAGGGTACGAACTTTGTAAATATGAGTATGCTGATAATCAGCACGAAGAGAACCGCGAACCAGCAGAAATACTTTACGGCGCGGATGATGTATCTTACGGCAGGTTTCATGTCGGATGAGTTGATGAAAGGTTTGTCGCTGCGTTCTGAATTTAAAAGTACATACGGTACGCAAATATAGCGATATTTCGCATATTTTTCGTAAATTCGCACTCATATATCAACATATATCTATATCAACATATATCAAAAACAGACTCAAAACAGAATCAAATCTACGGATTATCATGGAACAGAACAGTCTCAAGAAAGTGACATACGCCCTCGTCGCAGCGGCGGTCATCCTTGCCGGTGTGCTTGCGTACATCTGGATTCAGAAATCATCGCTTGTCAGTGAACTTCAGGAAGAAAAGCAGGAGCTTACGGAGCAGATGCTCGCGCTTCAGAGCGACTACGCATCCCTGTCATCCGATTATGACACAATCAATTCACAGCTCGATTCATCTCGCGAGGAGGTCAACCAGCTGATTGAGCGGATAAAGCAGACGGATGCGACCAACCGCCGGAAGATGCGCCAGTACGAAAAGGAACTCGGGACGCTCCGGAGCATAATGAAGAACTACATAGTCCAGATTGACTCGCTCAACACTCTCAACAAGAAGCTCACCGCTGACGCAGCGGCTGCAAGACGTGATGCGGCGGAGAGCAAGAGACGCTCTGAGGAACTCTCAAAAACGGTGGAGGATCTCTCCTCACAGGTTGCCACGGGTTCGGTTCTCAAGGCCCGCGGACTTTCGCTCACTGCCTACAACGCTTCCGGAAAGGCCACAGACAGGAGCAGCAGGGTCGCCCAGTTCCAGATTCGTCTGAGCCTCGTGGAGAACGACCTCGCGCCGAAAGGTCCGGTGAGAATCTACATCCGCGTGAAGGATTCTGACGGAGTGCTGATTGCCGGCACTGAACAGCGGGCGTTCGAATTCGAGGGGGAGAGCCTTGTCAGCTCGGCTTCACGCGAAGTCGATTATCAGGGGGCGGAAACCGATGTCGTGATTTATGTGAACGGCATCGAGGACTGCAGCAAGGGCATCTACACGGCTCAGGCCTACACCGGACAGGCTCTACTCGGAACGGCTGAACTGATGCTCAGATAGTCTCCGGGGATTCCTTAAGCCGAAAAACCTCTCCGGGCGGTGATTTACATCCACATTCCGTTCTGCAAGTCTTTTTGCACCTACTGCGGATTCTACTCTGAAACCGCAGACTGCCATGACCGCTGCACGGATGCGATTCTGGAGGAAATCAGGCTCAGGCGCGGCGAGCTTTCCGCGACTGCGGAAGTGAATACTCTTTACATTGGCGGCGGCACACCTTCGGTGTTGCCGCTGTCTGCGTTCAGAAGGCTTGCCCGTGCGCTTGGGGATGCCGCGCCGTTCGCGGAATTCACGGTGGAGATGAACCCGGAGGATGTCGCGGAGCGGGGCGAGGCATATGCCGAGGCTCTGCTTGAGGCCGGAGTGACCCGGGCGAGCATGGGCGTGCAGTCGTTTGACGACAGGATTCTCCGGTGGATGAACCGCCGGCACGATTCCGGGACGGCCGTGAAGGCCTACAGGATTCTTGAACGCGCAGGTTTCGGGAACATCAGCATAGACCTCATCTTTGGGCTGCCGTCCGTGACCGTGCCGGGGGAAAGGGGGTTCAGACCTCTGATGACTTCCGGAAGCTGGGGCGAGACGATAGACAGGGCATTGGAAATCTCCGCTTCCGGGAGTGTCCCGAGCCATATTTCCGCCTATCAGCTGTCCGTCGAGCCTGATTCGGCTCTGGAAGGGATGATTGCCGGGGGGCGTTGCCGCGAGGCTGACGAAGAGACCTGCGCGATGCAGTATGAAATCCTATGCGGAAAACTCGCCTCGGCGGGATACGGACATTACGAGATTTCCAATTTCGCGCTTCCGGGATTTGAAGCCCGCCACAATTCCGCTTACTGGAGGCATGTCCCCTACTGCGGATTCGGTCCGGGAGCACACTCCCTTGAGAGACTTCCGGACGGTCGGCTGCGCCGCAGCTGGAACATCCCGGATTTGCAGCGTTACATCGATGCCGTCTCCGCCGGAACCCTCGCGCAGGTGCGCGGCGGTGAGATTCTGACAGCGGAACAGACCGGCATCGAAAACGTGATGCTCGGTCTGAGGACAGCTGCCGGCTGCCCACTGCCTGAATTGGAAAACGCCTGCAGCCCGGAGGCTCTCGACAAGGCGGTCGCAGACGGCCGTCTCGTGCGGCTTGACGGGTGTGCGGATCTGCGCTACCGGATTCCTGAGCATTGGTTTTTCATCTCGGACAGCATAATTTCCTCTTTATTGAAATGATGGGACGGCGAGTGCCGGAATCCGACGCTCACTGAGAAACTTTCAAAAATAAAAAAAACAGACTCATATGGGAAACATTTACGCAGAGAGAATCAAGGCTTTGAGAGAGCTGATGAAAGAAAACGGCTGGAGCGCGGTGCTCGTGGGCGCTTCGGATCCGCATTGCAGCGAATATCCCGCCGCACGCTGGAAGCAGGCCGAATGGCTAACCGGATTCACGGGGGAAGCCGCGAGCGTTGTCGTGACCCTCAATCACGCGGGACTCTGGACCGACACCCGCTATTTCATTCAGGCCGCCGAACAGCTTGAGGGAACAGGGGTTGAGCTGCACAAGCTCCGTGTTCCCGATGCCGTGCCGATTCCGCAGTGGCTGGCTGAAAATGTCGGCTACATTCTCGGTGCTCCTGCGATACAGTCCTACTACCTCGGCAGCGGGGCGTGCCCGCGCAAGATGAATGTGGTTCTGGACGGCCTGTGCTGGAGCGCGGGGGAGGTTCTTGAAATTGACGCCGCTCTTTCGGAGGCGACCGCGTCCGAAGATTTCAGGTATGAAATCATATCCAGACCGGATTTTCTCGGACAGCTCTGGTCTGACCGTCCGGAAATACCCGCCACTCCGGTGCAGACGCTCGATCTTGAGATTTCCGGAGGGGAGAGCCGTCTGGAAAAAATCGGATGGCTGCGGAAATGGATGCTCCGCAATTCGGCGGACAATCTTCTGCTGAGTTCGCTCGATGAAATCGCGTGGCTTCTGAACGTGCGGGCGGACGATATAGAATATAATCCCTATGTCATATCCTATCTTCTTGTTTCACAGGAGAGTGTGCGCTGGTTCGTAAAGAAGGAAGCCTATGGTGACAGTGACACCGAGGACAGTTTCGATGAACTTTCCTCCGACGGGATATGCATCGAGGATTACGCCGCGGTCGAAGCGGCTCTCGGAGAAATCAGTGCGGAGGAGTCTCTCCTTGCCGACCCGTCATCGCTTAACTTCCATCTGTTCAACCTCATCTCGTCAGTCTATCCTCCCGTTCAGGACGGGGCGGCCGGATTCCGTCTTGAAAAGTCTCCGGTGATTCTGCGTAAGGCCGTCAAGACGGAGTCTGAAATCGAGCGGCTGCGCGAGACCTTTGTCGAGGACGGCCTTGCGGTGGAGCGCTTTCTCAAATGGCTTGAAGAGAATGTCTCGGCAGCGGAAAGGGGAGAGTCCGAACCGGTGAGCGAATGGGACGCTTCGGTGAAACTCAGCTCGCTCCGTGCCGAAATATCCGGTTACAGGGGCGACAGTTTCGAGAACATATCGGCCTACGGTCCGTCTGCGGCGCTGCCCCATTACGTGACTCAGGTCAGCGGTTCCAAGCCGATCTGCGCCAGAGGGCTCTATCTCGTCGATTCAGGCGGGCAGTACCTCACCGGGACGACTGACATCACGCGCACTGTTCCCATGGGCGGTTGCACGGAACTTGAAAAGGAGGATTACACCCTTGTTCTCAAGGGGATGATTGCGCTCTCGATGGCGGTGTTTCCGAAAGGGACGGCCGGATGCCAGATTGACGCGCTCGCACGGGAACCTCTCTGGAAGGCGAGGCGCAACTTCGGCCACGGCACCGGCCACGGGCTCGGCTACTATCTCGGCGTGCACGAAGGCCCGCAGAGCATCCGTCAGGATTTCAACTCCCAGCCGCTGCTGCCCGGGATGGTGACTTCGAATGAACCGGGTCTCTACCGCGCCGGAATGCACGGCATCCGCCACGAGAACATCCTGCTCACGGTTCCGGACCGCATCCCGGGCGTGAACCCCACCGGCTGCAACGAGTTCGGAGAGTGGCTGCGCTTCGAGACCCTCACCTGCTGTCACATAGACACGTCTGCGGTTTTGCCGGAACTGCTGACATCCGAAGAGAAAGACTGGCTCAACGCCTACAACGCCTCCGTATATGAGCGTCTCGCTCCGAGAATGAACTCCGAAGAAGCCCTCTGGCTCGCCGCCAAGACCGCAAAAGTCTTCTGAGGGGCTGAGCCCGCTCCGCAAAAAAAAGCGGGTGGCTGAAAAGTCCCGAGAACGGAGCGTAGCGACTCAAGGGGTCTGGGGAATACGGTCTCCAGTGCCCCAGGGGCTGTCACGAAGTGACTGGGGGTTGAAAAAAGAAAAAG
>CAVFTG010000080.1:0-8849 GCA_963625415.1 Barnesiella intestinihominis | reverse complement strand
CACTCCGGCAAGAACCGCATCGTGCGCCGCATCTTCGAGTCGCTCGGCTACGATGTGAAGGCGCTTGACAGGGTTTATTTCGCGGGGCTCACCAAGAAGAACCTCAAGAGGGGCGACTGGCGCTACCTCACCGAGGGCGAGGTCAACATCCTCAAGATGGGCGCCTACATATAGATTGTCCTGAAAAGGCGAATCGCTGCGTTATGTATGGAAGAAAAACAGAATAAAAAATGTCATCGGGCGGGATTTGTCAACATCATCGGGAATCCGAATGTGGGCAAATCCACTCTGATGAATGCTCTTGTCGGCGAGAAATTGTCGATTGTGACGGCGAAGGCGCAAACCACGAGGCACAGGATAATGGGCATCGTGAACGGGGAGGACTACCAGATTGTCTATTCCGACACTCCGGGAATCCTCAAGCCGAACTACCGTCTGCAGGAGAGCATGATGAACTTCGTGGAGACCGCAATCGGCGACGCGGACATCATACTCTATGTGACTGACACGGTGGAAAAGCCGGACAAGAACGAGGAGTGGATTGCGAAGCTCCAGAAAATCGAATGCCCTATTGTGCTGGTCATCAACAAGATTGACATAAGCACGCAGGAAAAGGTTCTGGAACTGATGTCGTGGTGGAAAGAACGGCTGCCCGAGGCGGCCATATTCCCGGCTTCGGCTCAGGAGAAGTTCAACCTCGACAACATCTACGACGCGATTGTGGAGAACCTCCCCGCCGCGCCGCCGTGGTACGACAAGGACGTGTTCACGGACAAGAACCTGAGATTCTTCGCGTCGGAGATTGTCCGCGAGAAGATTTTCCTGAACTGTTCGCAGGAGGTTCCCTACAGCTGCGAGGTCGTTGTGGAACAGTTCAAGGAGGGTGCGGAGAGATATGAAATCAGCGCGGTAATCTATGTGATGAGGGACTCCCAGAAGGGAATCATCATCGGCAAGGGAGGCGCGATGCTGAAGAAAATAGGCACCCAGGCGCGCATAGACATGGAGGATTTCTTTCAAAAGAAGGTTTTCCTCAACCTGTTCGTCAAGGTCGATGACGGGTGGAGGGAGAGCAGGAAGGAACTGAAACGGTTCGGCTACGAAAACTGATATTTAATTGACTTTGATATGGACGAGTTTGATGATTTGACTGGAGAGGTTTCCGGGGAAGAGGAGAATGTTGAGCGGGAAGAGCTTGAATCCGCTGAAGAACCGGCGGAGGAAACTGAACCTTCCGGGAAGTTTGAAAAGCTTCTCGGGGAGGACAGCCGTCATTTCAAACTGTCCGGAATGTTCAGGGACTGGTACTTGGACTATGCGTCCTACACCATACTCTACCGCGCCGTGCCGCACATCGTGGACGGTCTGAAGCCTGTCCAGAGGCGTGTCCTGCACGCGATGTACAGGATTGACGACGGGGCCTACACCAAGGTCGCCAACATCATCGGACAGGCGATGCAGTACCACCCGCACGGCGACGCCTCAATCGGCGGGGCGCTCGTTCAGCTCGGCCAGAAAGGCTTGCTGATTGACTGTCAGGGAAACTGGGGAAGCATCATAACGGGCGATGCGAACGCGGCTCCGCGATACATAGAGGCCCGTCTGAGCAAGTTCGCGAAAGAGGTCGTCTTCAACCCGAAGACCACCCCGTGGATGACTTCCTATGACGGCCGCAATCAGGAGCCGGTGGAACTGCCGGTGAAATTCCCGCTGCTGCTCGCACAGGGCACGGAGGGAATCGCCGCCGGACTTGCCTCGAAGATTCTTCCGCACAATTTCAACGAATTGATTGACGCATCGATAGCCATACTGGAGGACAAACCGTTCGAGATTCTCCCGGACTTCCCCACCGGCGGCTATGCCGACTGCTCGAAGTACAACAAAGGAAGGAGAGGAGGTTCGATAAAGGTCCGCGCCAAAATCGAGAAGATAGACAAGAACACAGTCGCCATCACCGAAATCCCCTACGGCAAGACCACGCACCTGCTGATAGACTCGATTCTCAAGGCGAAGGACAAGGGAAAGATAAAAATCCGCAAGATCGAAGACCTCACCACCGAGAAGGCGGAGATATTGATTCATCTCCCGAACGATGTCTCTCCGGACAAGACGATAGACGCGCTCTACGCCTTCACGGACTGCGAGGTTTCCATATCCCCGAACACCTGCGTGATCGTGGACAAGAAACCACAGTTCCTCGGGGTCGACGATGTCCTGCGCTACGACACGCTGCACACGAAAGACCTTCTCCGTCAGGAACTTGAAATCCGTCTCGGCGAACTCGAAAACGACTGGCACTACAACTCCCTCGAACGCATATTCTTCGAGCGGCGGGTCTATAAGATTCTCGAGAAGGATGATGCCAAGACATGGGAAATCCAGCTCGGGGAAGTCTTCGCGAAGATGAAGGAATATCAGAGCCTCCTGAAGAGGGAGATTCTCATGGAGGACATTCTGAAGCTCGTCGAAAAGCCTGTGCGCAAGATTTCGAAATTCGACACGAAGGCGGTTGACGAGAAGATTCAGGGCATCGAGGATGAGATGGACGAGGTGCGGAACAATCTTGAGCACCTCACGGAATACACGATAAGGTGGTTCGCCAACCTCAAGAAGAAATACGGCAAGGACTGGCCGAGGCATACGGAAATCACCGGCTTCGAGAGCATCGCGGCGACGAAGGTCGTGAACAACAATGCGAAACTCTATGCGAACCGCGCCGAGGGATTCGTGGGAACCGGGCTCAAGAAAGACGACAACACGGAGTTCGTCTGCGACTGCTCGGACATGTCCGAATTCGTCGTAATCATGAAGGACGGCAAGTACAAGGTGATGAAGGTCGGGGAGAAAGTCTATGTGGGACAGGATTTCCTCTATGTCGGACTGTTCAACCGTGGCGACGGACGGACAATCTACAATGTAATCTACCGCGACGGCAAGGGGCCCGTGAGCTATGCGAAGCGGTTCGCGCTGACTTCGATCACCAGGGACAAGGACTATGACATCACGCAGGGCACGCCCGGTTCCATGATTCAATGGCTTACGGTCAATCCTAACGGTGAGGCGGAGACGGTGAAGGTCTATCTCAAGGCGAAGCCGAAACTGAAGAAGCTCATCGATGAATACGATTTCTCGCAGCTCGAAATCAAGGGACGCGGCTCCCGGGGAAATGTGGTGGCGAGGAAGAACGCCGTCCAGAAAATCGCGCTGAAGTCCAAGGGAGTCTCCACCATCGGCGGCAAGGACATCTGGTTCGACTCGGACATTCAGAAACTCAACGATGAGGGGCGCGGGCGGCATCTCGGCCAGTTCAACACAGGAGATCACATTCTCGCGGTGTTCAGGGACGGAACCTACTACACGACCGGCTTCGACCTGAGCAGCCGCTATCAGGGCGAACTCCTGCTCCTCGAGAAATACGACGCGGGCAGGACTTTCACCGCACTCTATTATGACAAGGCGGCGAAGTCGTTCTATGTCAAGAGATTCTCCTTCGATGTGAGCGACAACAACCCGGTTCCTTTCATCGCCGGCAGCAAGGGGTCCTATCTCGTTGAGCTCAGCGGTGACGCACATCCGCAGTTCGAAATCGTCTTCGGAGGGAAACATGCGCACCGCGAGAGTGAGAAGGTGGATGCCGAGGAGTTCATCGCGAAGAAGGGGCTGACGGCCAAGGGAAAGAAAGTCAGTGCGATGGACGTGAAGAATGTGCGCTTCATCGAGCCGCTCGTGAATCCGGAGGACGACGGGTCGCCGGATCTCAACCTCGATGATGAACCTACGTTATTTTGATGATAATTACCTTGACAGGGATGATGGGATGCGGGAAGAGCAGCGTCGGCAGAGAACTGGCGGAGCTGCTTTCGCTGCCTTTCATTGATCTGGACGGGTACGTCGAAAAACGGGGGGGACGGAGCGTAAGGGAGATTTTTGCCGGCGGGGGAGAGGAGGCGTTCAGGAAACTGGAACTCGACGCGCTGCGGGACATACTGTTTCATGGAGACGGCCGCGACATGGTTCTTGCCCTCGGCGGCGGCACGCTCACCACACCGGAATGCGCGGAGCTTGTCGCGGAGCACACATTCTGCATCTTTCTGAAAGCGTCGGCCGGAATCCTCTTCACCCGTCTTGAAAACGGCGCAGCGAACCGTCCGATGCTCAATCCGCATGCGGGCGCAGACAGCAGAGACCCGGAAGATGTGCCCGGCAGCACACCCGGGGACATTCACGGGAGTTCATCTGAAACCGCCGGGCTGCAGCTGCGCCGGCGCATCGCCGACCTTCTCGCTCAGCGCGAACAGCTTTACGAAAGAGCAGCCCGCCTCACAATAGTGACAGACAACTTGTCCGTGAAACAGGCGGCCGCCGCCATCGCCGCTGAATTATGGTAGGTTGAAACGTCCCTACCTCGACTCGATGCTGGCAAGAATGCTCAACGTGCCGTCTTCCTTTCTGATGGCCATCATGTATCGGGCGATATCGTCGGAACTTTCACTTTCACGGAGGCTGAATATGTTGAGGACATCGCCATAGACGGATTCCTTGACGAAATGGATGTCGACGCGGATGTGGCGGTCGGCGGCGACGAGTTCCATCGGAAGTTCGTCGGCGAGAAGATCGATGTAGCGGAGCGTGTTCATGTGACGGTTGAAGTCAATGTCCATATACTTGACCTTGTGGGACGAACATGGCTGAGCTTCAAACGGCTTCAGTTTCACCGGAGCCGCACAGGGCAGAGGTTTTGCGGTGACGGTGTGCCCGGCGATATCCGAGATCTTCTCCATGGGCGCAAGCCTTCTCTGCACGAAGTCGATGAGACACCAGACGGAGACGGCGCGTCCGAAGCATTTACCCTCAGAGTCCAGAAACCGGAAGCATCGGGTCGTCGTCAGCGGGGCATATTCCGTAATCCATGTCTCAACGACATATTCCTCCTGTTCCAGCGGTCTGCGGTCAAGTTCCACGGCAAGCCGAGACAGCACCCATCCGAGATTCATCTCCGAAAGCACGTCAATCCCGAACCCGTTCACCCGTGCGTCCTCCCCCGCCGTATTCAGTATGGCGTTCACGACCGTCGAAAAACGAGCCTTCCCCGTAAAGTCAATCTCCTGCGGGATGACCGTATGTCCATAATGTCTCGGTTCCATCATAATCCTTTCTTCAACAAAATGCCATTCGTTCCGTCCGGGCGGACAAAACCCCTGCGTCAGCGCAAAATCCGTGCGAGATTCATAAGTTCCTTTCTGGAGTTCAGATGAAATATCTCCACTTTTCCGAACGGTATGACATAGTCGCCCATGTTTTTTACAAAATCGCGCAAATGAACGGGAAGCACTTGTCCCGATTTAAAAAAAATGTATCTTTGCGTGGTTTTTTGAAATAGCAATTCAGTAAAATCTTATGACACAACTTACAGCCATAAAGACAGTTGCGACAGCTGCCGAATGGTCTATGCCGGCATGGGCGATGATTCCTTTCGCCCTGATGCTGATCATGATTGCAGTCGGACCGCTGTTCGCCGGACAATGGTGGGAAAAGAACTCCCACAAACTTTTCGTTTCACTCGTTCTCGGAGCGCCCGTGGCGGTTTTTCTCGTGATGCACGGACTCGCCGGAGAACTCGAGCATCAGATTCTTTTCGATTACGTCCCGTTCGTAATTCTTCTGCTCACGCTCTATGTCGTGACCGGAGGCATACATGTCACCGGTGACATCAGACCGACCGCAGGCATAAACACCGCACTGCTCGGGACCGGATTCGTGCTGTCCTCTTTCATGGGGACGACGGGAGCGGCGATGCTGCTCATACGGCCGCTTCTCGAAGTGAACAGAAACCGCAAGTACAAGGTGCACACCGTACTTTTCTTCATCGCGCTCGTCGCCAACTGCGGAGGACTGCTCTCCCCTCTCGGCGACCCGCCTCTTTTCATGATCTACCTCAGGGGGGCGTCTTTCACATGGTTCCTCAACATGCTGCCCGAGTGGCTTTTCACAGGCGGGCTGCTGCTTCTGATATATTATCTGGCAGACCGTTTCCACTTCTCGAAGAAAGAAGACCCTTCGGCATTCGAACTTCCTGAAAACAGGCAGCCGATCCGCTTCAGGGGAAGGCGCAATTTCTGGTATCTCGGAGGAGTAATCCTCGCCGTGGCGTTCATCAACCCGAGCTTCATCCCTCAGATGGGAGCCGAGAACGCGCCTTTCTGGGTCAAGTCACTCCGCGAGTTCGTGCTTCTCGCTCTCATGGGAGTCTCACTCTACACGACCAACCGCGACGTGCGCTACGGAATGAACAAGTTCTCCTGGAGTCCGATCATCGAAGTGGCGTGGCTGTTCCTCGGAATTTTCGTCACCATGACCCCGGCCCTCATCTATATGGAGGAGAATGCCGCGAACCTCGGTTTCAACGAAATCTGGCAGTTCTACTTCTCCACGGGCGCACTCAGTTCGTTCCTTGACAACACTCCGACGGCGGTGGCGTTCCACAGCCTCGCGAGCGGTCTTCCGGCTTCCGTCGCCGCCGCCAATGCAGGCATAGTCAACGGAATGATGGACGGGACGATGTTCGTGGCCGGAATACCGGAGGTCATCCTGAAAGCGATTTCAATCGGAGCAGTCTTCTTCGGAGCGCTCACCTACATCGGCAACGGCCCGAACTTCATGGTGAAGTCCATCGCAGAGAGCCAGGGAATCAAGATGCCGTCATTCTTCGGCTATATGGTAAAGTTCTCTCTCGTCGTACTTCTCCCGATTTACATCCTGCTCTATTTCATTTTCCTGTAGGGCATCTTTCCGCAGGTTCTCTCCATAGGTTCATTTTCCTATAGAAATTCAAGGAAATTTGCGTAATTTTGCGACTCAATTCATCGGGGATGGCCGATGGCCATCCCCGGAAATGCGGTCGTGAAAAGATGAAGATTAAGGAAGCACTATTTGCCGGAAGCAGCACGCGCGTGTCGGACAGGCCGAAGCAGCGTTTTCCGGAATTCGCGTTCATAGGAAGGTCGAACGTAGGCAAGTCTTCGCTCATCAACATGCTCACGGCCAACAGGAAACTGGCGATGACCTCGTCAAGACCGGGAAAGACCCGGCTTGTAAACCATTTCCTGATAAACCGCAACTGGTATCTCGTGGATCTTCCGGGCTACGGTTACGCCAAGGCTTCGGCCTCCGAACGGCAGAAGATTCAGCAGGTAATCAACAATTACATAAACCTCTCTCCTGATCTGGTCAACCTTTTCGTACTCATTGACTCGCGTCATGACATCGGCAAGATTGACCTTGATTTCCTCATGGAACTCGGAGAGCGCCGGATTCCGTTCGCGATAATCTTCACCAAGGGGGACAAGCAGGGCGTGAATGTGCTCGCGGAGCAGATTGAAAAGGACAAGCGGCAGCTGTTGGAGTTCTGGGAGGAGCTTCCGCCGTGTTTCGTGAGTTCAGCGGAGACCGGAACGGGACGGCAGGAGATTCTTGACTACATCGGAAGCGTGCTTGAAAGTCTGGAAAAAGACGGAGATGACGACAAAGCGACTGACAACAATCAAAATATATAGAGAAAGATGAATAGTGAGCATCAGATCAAATTATTCGCCTGCAGGGCATCCAAGGATTTCGCCCTCAAGGTGGCAAAATGCCTCAACCTTGAACTGGGACAGGCGGAAACCGTGACATTCAGCGACGGCGAATTTCAGCCGGCCTATCTCGAAAGTGTCCGTGGTGCGACCGTGTTCATCATCCAATCGACATTCCCGCCGACGGAAAACCTCATGGAGCTGCTCCTGATGTGCGATGCGGCACGCAGGGCCTCGGCCTACAAAGTCGTTGCGGTGATGCCTTACTTCGGATGGGCGAGACAGGATCGAAAGGACAGGCCGAGGGTGTCAATCGGTGCGAAACTCGTCGCGAATCTGCTCCACGCCGCCGGCTGCGACCGCGTGATGACCTGCGACCTGCACGCCGACCAGATTCAGGGATTCTTCGACTTTCCGGTGGATCACCTCTATGCAAGTTCCATCTTCGTCCCTTATATCAAGTCACTCAACATCGAGAACCTCGCGATTGCTGCTCCTGACATGGGCGGTGCGAAAAGGGCTCTCGCCTATGCCAAGCATCTCGAGTGCCCAGTCATCATCTGCCACAAGTCCCGCGAAAGGGCTAATGTGGTCGGCTCAATCACGGCTATCGGCGATGTCGAGGGCAAGAACGTAATCATTGTCGACGACATGATTGACACTGCGGGAACGCTCACCAAGGCGGCGAACGTGCTCAAGGAGATGGGGGCGGCGAGCGTGCGGGCCTGCGCCACGCATCCGGTGTTCTCCGGGGAAGCCTACCGGAAGATTGCCGAGAGCGCTCTTGAGGAGGTGATTGTGTCAGACACGATTCCGCTCAGCACGAAGCCGGAAGACGACAAGAGCAAGATTACGGTATGCTCTATGACCGGGGTGTTCGCGTCTGTCATCGAGAAAGTGTATAATAATGAGCCGATAAGCACCGGCTTCATATACTGATTTCAGAAACGGCGCATCTGCGGCGTTGCACCGCGATAATTTTAATCCTCACAACCCTGAGGTTGCTCCGGTTAAAATTTCTTGTGCGCCTTGCATCTGCACCGTTTCTGAAATCAGATGGTTCGGGTTTTGCTTTAACGTTGCGGCGTTGCACTGCGATAATTTTTAGTTGATTTTGCGGATATGAAAGTTTTTTTTGCGGTTCTGATTATCGTCGGGTGTTGTTTCATCGGACTGGGATTCAATATCATATTCCGCAAGGACGGGAAATTTCCCGAGACGGAGATATCACGGAACAAGGATATGAAGAAACTGGGAATCAAGTGCGTGAAGGAGGAG